>NZ_FNPJ01000001.1 GCF_900107265.1 Nitrosomonas sp. Nm33
CGATTGGTGCCCTGATTGGAAAGTTACTGGTAACCATCGGCCTGTTTGAAGCCAACATCAATGCTGATGTGTTTCATGGATGGGCGATGCAGGACTTGTTGCCTAAATTGCCACTACATTCCATCGTTGTGATGGACAATGCCACCTTCCATAAGAGACAAGACACACGGGATGCCATACATAACGCCGGGCATACCCTTGAATACCTTCCCGCTTATTCTCCTGATCTCAATCCCATCGAACACAAATGGGCACAGGCCAAGGCGCTCCGTAGACAACAAAACCAAACCGTCGATACGCTCTTCAAATCCTATGCATTCTGAATCATTCTTAACTGGTTAGGCTATATCATCGGACGCGTGGGCGGAGAAGAATTTGCCGTGCTGTTGCCTGAGACCGATCTGCAAAGGGCGACAGAAGTGGCGGAGCGCTTGCGGGAGGAAACTGCTCATGCCGTGGTGACGTCGGTGACGGGCATGCCGCTGAATTTCACAGTATCGATAGGCGTGACCAGTCTCGAGGGAAAAGACATCGATCTCAATACGCTGATCAATCAGGCCGACGGGGCGCTGTATCAGGCGAAGGAGAGTGGACGCAACAGAGTGTGCCTCGCATAATCATTCATCGCGTGCCCTGAATGCTGGGGGTGCATTATGTTGTTTGCTTTTTCATTTGCGTTTTCACACAGGAGTAAAAGATCGCTCTAATGAAGGCAGTTTATTCCATTTTCAAATCAAACCTGATCAAACCTGATTTTGTCGGTTTCTCCTTGCCGTATTATTTATATCGTTCAAGTGCGGCTATTGCGTTGCCTGGATGCGAAAAAACGTACAGAAGACTGGGCCTTGCTACGGCGTCAATTGATTAGCACAAGAGCACAGGACGCTTTCTCTGGAATTTGCCTGATAAACTGGGTAAGCGTTTTGGGGAAGAGTGACGATAGAGAATTTACCTGAATTTATACCTTAGTTGATGAGGTGCAAAATATCAATTCTTCCCTACTCGCGAACACTACCTTAATTACCTGGTCATTCAGTAAAACGATATCTTCATTATGCAATTCACTGCGGTCGCAGCATATCGAAAAATTTTTAATTTTTTATGAACTTACAGTACTACTTAGAGCTCTCAGCTTAGAGAAACTTTAACGGACCAAAGCTTCAGCTTCTCATTAAAGCATCATGCACACGAACAGCAAGATTAGTCATTTCTTCTGCCAGTTTTTTCTCTTTTATTGCAATCCACGGTGTTTCACTTGAATCCCAGTTTCTATCTGCGTTACTGAACTATCTGTTTTATATGGTATCTCTTAGCTTGTTATCAAAGCCATTGATTCTAATGATAATTGTTTCACCAGACAGCTTCTCAAGCTTAGAATTTCTATTAGGAAAATTTTATAATGGAAAATCTGAGCTAAAACAGCCATCGTATCATGATGACATTGATTCGCCTGGGTGCATTCATAGTGGAGAAGGGAATGGCCTAACCGACAGAAATAGAAACTGCACTGCCTTGAGTTCTCAAAACCTGTGGCCTGTACAGAACGAACAAGCGCCCTCAAAGTCAATTGGGTGGAGGGCCAATTAAAAAAACGCCATGCTGCTACTGATCAATCCGCTAAGAAGACCTTTTAATGTGCTATGGTTGGGACTCGGCCTGATCCTGGGCGCTTTGGGTATGGCGATTGCACTCAATCTGTATTTTGAGCATGCTCGCGTTGCGGCCCGTGAGCAGGACAGATTGTCGACTCAGGCGCGGGTGATTGCTGAGAACACGGAGTACCAGCTGACGAGTGCGAACCTCGCGCTGGAAAACGTTCGCAGCAACCTGGCTTACTGGAAAGACGAGACGGGGCTGCAAGCGGGGATACGCCACCTCAAGGCAGCGAGCATCATACCGGGCATACACTCCATGAGCGTCGTGGATAAAGAAGGCACCATCACTGCCTCGACACGTCCTGAATTGATCGGAATGAATCTCGGTTCCCGCGATTATTTCCAGGAAGTCAAACGGCATCCCAATGGGGACATCCTCTACGTCTCACCGCCATCCGAAATCGTACATGGCACATTCGTGATTAACATTATCCGCATGATACCGGGGGAGCAGGGTGAATTTGACGGTATCGTCTCTGCGACGCTTGATCCGGAATATTTCAGGACCCTCATGATGTCCGTGCAATATGCGCCGGACATATGGGTCTCCCTTGCGCACGGCGATGGTATGATGTTCCTTATGATGCCTGAAAGAAAGAACATCGATGGGATGAATCTGAAACAGCCCGGTTCATTCTTTATGCAACATCAGAGCAGCGGCAAGAAGGAGGAAGTATTCACGGGTACCGTGTATGCTACCAAGGAGCCAGGGATGATCGCTCTGCGCACCATTTATCCAGCAGCCATCAAGATGGACAAGCCACTGGTGGTGGCTGTCAACCGCGATCTCGATCCAATCTTCCTGTCCTGGCGACGGAATGCAGCAGTGCAGGGAATACTTTTCGGGGTGATTGTATTGGCTTCCACCATGGGACTATTTCTCCACCAACGCCGACAGCGTAAGCTTGAGAAAGAAGCAGCGCAAGCGCGTGCACTGATTAACCAGTTCAGCCTTGCATTGGATCGTATCCCCACATGTATCTACATGAAGGATCAACAGCGACGTTATGTCTACGCCAACCGGTCGACCCTGGAGTTGTTCCAATGTTCGGCAGAGGAGCTTTCTGGCAGCTTGGATTCACGTTTTTTTCCGCCCGAAACGGTGGCCCAGCTGCATGACATAGACACGCGTGTGCTCATATATGGCGAAGATACTGCGGAGAAAATCATCTACAAGAGTGAGGACGGCAGCACTCGCATCTACTGGCAGATCAAGACTCCAATTTACGAAGATGACAAGAAGACCAGGATCAGCGGATTGTGCGGTATTTCTACGGATATCACAGAGTTCGAGCTGTTGAAAGAAAAGCTTGAGCAGCAGGCACGTCAAGACTATCTGACTGGACTCTTCAACCGCCGCTTTTTCATGGAGCAGGGCCATGCCGAACTTGTTCGCGCACAACGATATGGCCACGCTCTTTCCGTGCTTATGCTCGACCTTGATTACTTTAAAAAGATCAACGACAAACATGGACACCAGATGGGTGACGCTGTTCTCAAACGGCTCGCCGATGTCATGCGCAAAATACTGCGCACGGTCGATATCATCGGACGTGTGGGCGGAGAAGAGTTTGCCGTGCTGTTGCCTGAGACCGATCTGCAAAGGGCGACAGAAGTGGCGGAGCGCTTGCGCGAGGAAACTGCTCACGCCGTGGTGACATCGGTGACGGGCATGCCGCTGAATTTCACAGTATCGATAGGCGTGGCCAGTCTCGAGGGGAAAGACATCGATCTCAATACGCTGATCAATCAGGCCGACGGGGCGCTGTATCAGGCGAAGGAGAGTGGACGCAACAGAGTGTGCCTCGCATAACCTTCATTGAATGCCCAGAATGTTGGGGTGCGTCATGTTGTTTGCTTTTTCATTTGCGTTTTCACACAGGAGTAAAAGATCGCTCTAATGAAGGCAGCTTATTCCATTTTCAAATAAACCTGATTTTGTCGGCTTCTCCTTGCCGTATTATCCTAAAAACCGTAGTTGACCGCTTAATTGGAGAGCTAAGCGCATGACATATAGAAGTATTTTCGGAATTTTTTCATTTGCCAGAATGGTGAAGCCACTACGAGGTGTATCGTATGCCGCTCCTGGCGCGAATGTGGCGTTGCTCTTCGTTGCAGGGGGCGGTCCTGCGGCCTCATCGCGCCTTGCCTCGCACCTGAATCACCACACGCTCCACCCCGTCCAACTACGGTTTTTAGGATTATTTATACTGTTTGCGGCACACCTTCGCGACATGTTTGATTTTGGAAATGGAATGACATGACTTTGCGTGCTGCATTCAATCATACTGAAAGGTATAGTACAGATCGATTGCATTATCATCACCTGCACGGGTCACTATAGTAATGTTCCGTGTCAGGCTGTAGGTGAGTTTGGTAATGCCCGCGGCTGCGGTGGTGAGTCCTCGTTCATAACTCAGATAAGCGTGTGAGGAAAGGCGTTTACCAATGACGCCAATCTGGCTGCTTAAGGCGCTGCCGGATGTGCTGCCGGTTGTCTGCTGTCTAATCGAAAATTCATCCACGCCCAGTGCTTGACCGATCTGATCAATCACACCACCGCCGGATTGTCCGCCCAGAATAGACCCGGCAGCAGCGAGCAACAGTGAAGTATCCATACCGCTGGCATCAGGCGGACGTCCTAGTACGATCCAGGATAGCTTTTCAGAATCGGGGACATTGGGAGTGGATACCAGCTTAATAATCGGATGGCGTACCGTACCTGTGACCTGAACACCTGCTTCCACAGCTAAATCCCTGGAGGTTGCTAGTGCATTGAGTCTAGGATCATTAAAGCTAGCGGCACTCTGTTGTCCGCCGCCCAAGCGCCGGTCATAATAGGTACTAGCGCCTGCGTTTACGGGTAAATCCTTGCGGACTGCCAGTATGTTCAGTGCTGGATCATCGAGAGGGCCATCGAAGCTGACGATTCCACGTTGCACCGTCAAGTGCTGACCATAAGCATTAAAGAGCGTATCCCGAGCGGTAATTGTGCCGATTGCATGCAGTGCTTGTCCAGGTTTGCTACTTAAATGCAATTGTCCAGCTAAGCGGCCTTCTAGCCCAGATGCGCGCAAGTAGAAATGCTCCCCTAAATCCAAGGTGGCGTCCAGATTTACCAGAAGCTTCTGGGAGTTGGCAGGGAGAGGTGGTTGCCCAATGATGACCACATCATCGGATAATTGTGGTCGTCCAGTCTCAGGTTGTAGCAAGAAACCGGCATCTGTTGCTAATTTGCCATCGATTGTGAGTTGTTGCTTGTTTAAACTCACTTTCCCGCTACCGGAAGCAATGATCCACCGATCAGGCTGCTGCGCCAAAGGCAAGTGATCGATTTGAATCGTTAAATGACTGCGCTGGTCCTGATAATCGATGGCGCCTGCTACCGTAAGCTGTCCTGACTCTTTAGGCAATTTTATTTTGGATAAGATGCGATCGCTAGGTGGAGGTTGATGGGGTGAAACAAACGTAAGGGTGCTGATTTGCAATGCGGTTTGATCAAATTGGGCTTTGAGGCTTCCTTGTTGCAGATGTATGCCCTCATCCAGTAGGGCGATTGCCAGTTCTTTTCCCAGGATAGTGCCGTTTAAGCGGGGTTGATTAAATGTGCCGGCTACATTGGCCTCGAGAGAAAGCTGGCCGCTGTTTTTCAGGTTACTGTCGACTACTGGTCCAATCCAGGATAAATCTGCAATGTTGACGTTCATTTTGCCACTCAGCGGCAGGTCATGAGCTATTTGCCAGACCCCGTTTTTGTAGGTTAGCGGAAGAGTTCCATTCGCTATTGTCTCCCCAATGCGCTCACCGCGAATCACCAAGCCTGCTGCCAAGCCACCATCCTGCGCGCGCGCATCGAATTGCAGTTGCTGCAGACCCAGCTGAAAAGGGGAGTCCTCGAGCAAGAATGCCCAGTCACCCCTTTCTCGGGCGATACGTAGGTGACCCCGCAGCTGCTTGCTGGCAGTGATGTCCCATTCACCCCCCAGTTGCAGAGCTTCACCACTTTGAAGCAGCGCATTTTCTGGTTTCAGGGTAATAGCCGCCAATGTTCCCCGGGTTGACCATTGCTGCGGGGTCCAATGGGTGTCGAGCATATTGATTTCACCTTCAGCGACAGAAATTCTGGTCGGCCCTAAGGTAATCCGTTTTTGACTGATGCTGAGCGTGGGTTGGTTTAAGAAATGAACAGGCAGCAAGCCTGTAGCCGATAATTTTTCCAGCTCACCATTCCATTGAAAATTCTGTGGGTTTTCTGTGGGAAGAGCAAGTTTGCCTGTGGTCTGGAATACCAGATGTGAATCCTTCGGCAAGCCCGTTTCTATGCTTAGCGTATGCCGGGCTTTATTGCCGGCCAATGTGATCGCTAAGTTTTTCAGATAATCTTCAGTATCCAAGCGATAGTTTGCGGCTTTGATGTCGAGTGCCACGGCTGTTTCGTGCAGATTTCCGGTGATGGTAAACTCCGATAGTTGGTGGCGGTTGTCAATCATCAAGCGTTTTGCACTGCTTTCAACGAGTAGCCGAGGCGAATCCAAGGTATCGGCCAGTGTGATCTGTGCATTGAGATTGCCTTCCAGACCTATCCCTAACTGCGCCAGTGCGGGTGCGGCAATATTCAGTAATAACCGATCGCCTTTGTTACCAAAAGCACCTTTAGTACTGAGTTGATTACTGCCAACCTGTAAGTTGACTTCACTTTTGATTCGCTTGGTATCATCAAACGTTAGCTGACCTTTACCGATGACTGGCTGCTTGGCAAACTGGCTTTTCATCACGGTGAAATTCACCACGCCGCTGATTTGCGGAGCAAGTTTTCCCGACAATTCGAACGTTGCGTTCAAATTTGAAGGAGGCGCCTGCATGAACGAAGCCAGATTAAACTGACCGAGCATGCCTTCAAAATGAAATGATTGAGATTCTTTCAGATCCAGTTGACCTTGTCCCGTCAGTATAGAGTTATGATGGCGCAGGGTGAATTTTTCTAAACTTACGGCAGTTTCTGTGCGAGTTAGATTCGTTTCAAGCGATAAGGCCTTAGCCTTGTCTTGAAGAGAAATCGTTCCTTGTTGCATTGCGGTATCGCCTGTGAGTTTAAGATAGCCATTGATTTTTGCTACTTGTAAACGTGTATCCAGTGCAGCCGGATTTAGCTGATTTACTTTGAGATCCGCAGTTCCCATCGCTCGCGCTATCTGCCAGTCGAAGTGACCGGTAATACTTGCGTTACTGGTCATTTTCAGCAGTATGTCGTCAAACTGGATTTCATCCATTGAAATTGAGGATCGTGCTCGTACTTCAATCATGGGCAATCCATTCTGATCGAGTGGTAGCGGGAGACTGTTTTTAATAACCATGTTTCCTTGCAGCTTGCCGGCAGAATCCTCAATTAAATCTGTATGAATGGAGAGATTAGCTTTGGGCATATCAGCTAAAAAGGCAGAGGGATCCATTTTATCTATCGTTAGATGGAGTGTGGCAAGCGGCATCGTCGCAAAGGGATGCAAAACAAAATCTCCCTTACCTTGAGCATTCACGCTCTTTCCGGTTACAGTTCCCTTGATTTCTTTCAGATTACCAGTCAGTTCGATTGAAATGGCAGTTTCAGCAGCATCTATTTGTGTAGAAGGTAACCAGCTAAGTAAGGTTGCGTGAGCACTCAGGTCAAAAGGTTTGTCGGGATTCATCTGAATCGATCCACTCAATTTTCCGAACTCTGAATCAAGCGAGATTTCTCGTAAGCTGTGACGCTGAGCGTCACTTTCGACGCTGGCTGTTATATTGGTGATCGTAAAATCAGGTGCTTCCTTGCCGATTGTCAGCATTTGCAGAACGCCAATTTCCAGCTTTTGGAGGGTTATCGAGAGGGGCAGTCGCAAGTTTTCCGGTAGAACGAATGGTTTCTTATCTGGTTTTGGAGAGGGTGAAGACTGTGTCTCGATTGTTTTGACTGTCAGCATATCGATCGATAATTGCCTGGAAAATAATAATTGGGGTTGCCAGCGCAGTTCGATGTCGTCAATGGTGGAGCGCAGATCATCACTGGTATAGCTAATCTTTTTTATGCTCAAGGCACGTAATGTGCCATTAACATCCTCAAATATAATACGCTCGCCACTGACGCGGGATACCATAGACAGCAGAAATCTTAGGCCAGTGGAAGTGGTGGTTATCCAAATACTGCTTGCTGTCATGGCAAGCATCAGCAACAGAAAAAAAATGAATAACCAGGGTTTTTTGCTATTTTCCTTTGGTTCTGGATTAGACTCATTATTCTGCATTTTTTAATTAACTAGAAAGCTACCGCGATCGAGAAATGTTTAACTAGAAAGCTACCGCGATCGAGAAATGTAGCCGTAGCGTGCCGGTATCATGTCGTCTGGCTAAATCGAGCGCCAGCGGGCCAGCAGGACTGCGCCAGCGGATACCGCTACCATAGCCAAGTGATGGTTTGAAAGACCGCCAGGAGTCTGCCGCATCACCCACATCTGCGAACAAGGCAGCCCCCCAATTCTCAGTAAACCAGCGCACATATTCGAGCGTTCCCGTGCCGAGTGTGCGTCCACCCACAATGGCATCGCCTTCTTGTACCCCCAGGCTTAGAAAATTATGTCCCCGAACTGAATTAATGCCGCCTGCACGGAATAAGTATTCCTGAGGAATGCCCTCACGTGATGACGCCAGGGTATAGCCTACTTCAGCACGGAGAAACAGTACATCACGCGCTCCAATTGGCCACCAGTGTTGATGGCGAGCGTAAGCGCGCACAAAATCCCGTTTCGAAAGTACATATTGACTACCGCCGCCAATACGTATTTCTGAAATATGGCCACGTCTGGCATGTAAAGGGTTATCTACATTATGATAACGCCACCAGGTGTCCGGTGCTAATGCATAGGTTATGGTATCGGCTGCGCCCACTGGCTGTCTTTCTTCCCTTTGCCAGGCGATGCCGAGCTGTATTCGCATTTTTTCCGTAGTGCGGTCTCGGGTAAGACTGATTCTTTGATTGAATGTTCTTAAATCCTCGATGTCGGTCCGCTCGATTCTTGCTCCCAAGCTATAGAGATAATTGTTTTCGTCCGGGACCGTATCAATTTTTGCCGAGAAGATCTGGCGCTTTTGTTCATACCGCAGCAGGCTGCTCATATTCAATGCCCGGTTCAGAAAATTGTAATTACGATAATTGATTTCTCCGCGGGCGCCAGTGTTAGTACTATAGCCAGCGCCTACAGCAATTCGCTGAGAATGCGCTTCGGTCAGTATCACTTCCACCGGAACGGCCTGGTGAGACGCAATATCGGGACGGATACTGACTGAGGCCGAGCTAAGTTGAGGGGTATTCTGTAACGTGGTTTGGAAAGCAAGCAGTTGATCCCGGCGATAAGGATCGCTCTTGTGGAAAGGAGTGTAGTTGCTTATCAGGCTTTGATCGTATCGTTCCAGTCCGGTGATTTGTAAGTCACCGAAATAGAATACCGGTCCGGAATCGATCACCATGCGCAATTTTGCACTCGCTGTCGCAGGATCAACCTCGGCCTGGCTGCTAATAATTTGGGCAGCAGCATATTCACTCTCGGCTATGCTGGATAACAAGGCTGCTTTAGCTTCTTCCCAGGCAGAACTACGAAAAAATTTGCGCGGTGTTAATGGCCAGCTAGCGCGTAACTGCGCAATTCGCTGGCGATGCTCAGGCGTCTCTACTGCCAGATCGCCCTGAAATTCAATCGTGACTTCAGTCACTTGGGTGCGCGGTCCAGGGACCACTTTGAGAATAGGCTTTTCTCCGGTTAAATGATCTTCTAGGGTAACAGTAGGCGTGAAATAACCTTCAGTTGCTAGTAGCTCTTTGATTTCCTGCTTTGTCTTACGAACAAAAGCTGCCCGGGCAGTGTCATTGGCAAAGGGTTTATCAGGAAGGAGGATGTATTTTTTTACGAGCTTCTTAACAGATTTGGGTGCAGAGAGTTCGATGACAGCAGCCGATTCTGATTCACTGTCTGAGTTTTGATTGGATTGGGCTGCACCAACTACAGCTACAGGACTAAGCGCGCATAAGATAACAAACAGTGTGAGGAATAGCCATCGCACACCATCAAGGTGGATCGGGAGGTTAACAGGAGATTGGGTCGGATAATCGATCGCCATTTATACGGGGTGGCAATTCAATATCGATCAAATTTAATCTCCAGGTGCTCATCTTAGTCAAGATAACTTAATGTTTCAGTTTGTTAAATCGTTTCAGATGCGCTCGATATATTCGCCATTATCAGTGCTGACTTTGATCTTCTCACCTTGTAAAACAAAAGAGGGCACCATAACGACCAATCCAGTTTCCGTGGTGGCAGGTTTATAAGAACTCGTAGCAGTCGCACCTTTGAGAATCGGTTCGGTATCCACGACGGTGAGGATCACACTCGAAGGAAGTTGTACCCCAATGGGGCGATCATGATGAAAATTAACCAGTATATCCGTGTTGGGAAGCAAATATTCGCTTTGTCCCTCAAGGAAATCTTGCGATAAGCTCAATTGTTCGTAAGTTTCCTTGTCCATAAAGATGTAGTCATTCCCTTCTTGATAGAGGAAAGTCATTTCTCGTGGCTCGACAACCGCACGTTCGACCTTTTCTTCAGTGCGAATACGCTGATTGGTTTTAGTGCCTGATTCGATATCCTTCATCTCCACTTGCATGAATGCGCCGCCACGACCACCAACATGAACATGGTAACATTTCAGTACACGCCAGATCCGCTTGTCCCATTCGATCAAATTGCCAACGCGAATCTCAGTTGCGAGAACTTTTGCCATTGCTTATTTATCTTAAAAATAATGACCATTCTACACCAAAAAGCCCATAATCCTGCTTCAAACTCCTTTCTTGAAAAGTGCCGAAAGTGTGCTCGTTTGGCTGAATTTCTGGATATCGTCAGAATCCAATATCCGGATTACCATGCCAAACCGGTACCTTCATTCGGAGATTTATCCGCTAAGCTGCTGATTATCGGTCTTGCGCCTGGTATGCATGGTGCAAACCGGACTGGCAGACCTTTTACCGGTGATTTTGCCGGTATTTTACTGTATCAAACGCTCTACAAGTTTGGCCTGGCCAGTCGCAGCGAATCCATTGCGGTCGAAGATGATTTGCATCTTTATAGTTGCCGTATTACCAATGCTGTTAAATGCCTGCCACCCGCCAACAAACCGCAACCAAGCGAAGTAAGGCAATGTAATGCCTATTTAGCAGCCGAAATAACAGATTTTACTGCTCATGGCGGCCAGGGCATACTGGCTCTGGGTAATGTGGCTCATCAGGCAGGATTGATGGCTTTAGGGCTTAAAATGAAAAGCTATCCTTTTAGCCATGGAGCCGCCCATATCTTACCCAGTGGACTGAGATTCTATGACAGTTATCACTGTAGTCGTTACAATACACAAACCAAACGCTTGACACAGAAAATGTTCGAGCAAGTGATTGCCAGAATTTGTGCAGATCTGGCATTAATAACATGATCAATTTTTGGGAGAGAACAAGATGCCTTATGTGAATATTCGTATTGCTGGCACGTTGAGCCGTGAACAGAAGAAACAGATTGCCGAGGAAATTACCGATACCTTAGAACGGGTAGGAAACAAACCCAAGTCGTATACCTATATTTCTTTTGATGAAATTCCGCAAGAAAACTGGGCAATTGCCGGAACATTGCTCGGCAACGATAAATAAAAGGATATAAAAGGGAATAAGCATTTTGTCAGCAGCAGCGTTTGACGGCAAAGTTTTTTCATCGACCTTGCCCACTCTGCCGGGTGTGTATCGCATGCTGAATGCAGCAGGAGAAGTTATTTATGTTGGTAAAGCGATCGATCTCAAGAAGCGGGTATCATCTTATTTTCAGAAATCAAACCTGAGTCCGCGTATACAACTCATGGTATCGCAGATTGCAGGAATTGAAACGACGATCACGCGTTCCGAAGCTGAAGCGCTGCTGCTCGAGAATAACCTCATCAAGAGCCTTGCACCTCGTTATAACATATTATTCAGGGATGACAAGTCCTATCCGTATTTAATGTTAAGTCAGCATACTTATCCACGCTTGACCTTTTATCGGGGTGCTCTGGATAATCAACATCAGTATTTTGGTCCTTTTCCCAATGCAGGCGTTGTCAGAGAGAGTATTCATCTTTTGCAAAAGGTGTTTCGTTTGCGTACCTGCGAAGATAGCGTTTTCAATCATCGTACTCGACCTTGTCTGCTTTATCAGATCAAGCGTTGTAGCGGGCCTTGCGTCAATCTCATCTCGCAAGATGAGTATCATGAAGATGTCAAAAGTGCCTCACTTTTTTTACAAGGCAAACAAAGCGAAGTATTGAAAGATATCGCTGAAAAAATGCAGACAGCTTCCGATCGAATGGAATATGAGCAAGCTGTAGTTTTCCGAGATCAAATGCAGGCGCTGCGGAAAATCCAGGAAAAACAGTTTGTTGATAGTGGTAAAGCGCTCGATGCGGATGTCATTGCTTGCGCTTTCCTGCATGATGATATTGAAAGAGTCTGCGTCAATTTAGTGATGATCAGAGGCGGGCGGCACCTGGGAGATAAGAGTTTTTTCCCACAAAATGTGCAAGGATATGAAATTGCTGATGTGTTAGAGGCATTTATAGCGCAGCATTATCTAAATCGACATGTACCACCTTTGATTATTATCGGTGAAAAAATCCGCCTGAATATTCTGCAACCTTTATTGAGCGAGCAGGCTGGCCGTAAGATAGCAATCGTTCTTAATCCAGTCGGGGAACGACGTGTATGGCTGAATATGGCGACCGAGAATGCACGGTTGGCATTAAAGCAGAGGCTGCTAAGACAAGCTAGCCAGGAAGAGCGGTTACAGGCTTTACAGCAGGCTCTGAATCTACCTGGCCTTGGGCGTATCGAATGTTTCGATATCAGTCATACTATGGGTGAAGCAACGGTGGCTTCTTGTGTGGTTTATGACAATTTTTCTATGCGTAACAATGAATATCGCCGCTACAATATTACTGGCATCATGCCTGGTGATGATTATGGGGCGATGCGCCAAGTACTTTTAAGGCGCTATGGCAAAATAGCTCAAGAGGATGGTAAATTGCCTGATCTGATTCTGATTGATGGCGGAAAAGGGCAGGTCAGTGCAGCTCAGGAAATATTGATTGAGCTGGGTCTCAATGATATTCCCTTTCTTGGAGTAGCCAAAGGGGAAGGGCGTAAACCTGGCCTGGAGCAATTGATTTTCCCATCAACTGAAAAGCCGTTAAAATTGCCGGCGGATCATGCTGGTTTACATCTCATCCAACAGATTCGTGATGAAGCACATCGTTTTGCCATTCAGGGACATCGCGCCAGACGTAATAAATCACGCACCCATTCTAGTCTTGAACAGATTGCTGGTGTGGGCGCAAAACGACGCCAAAGTTTGTTAGGACGATTTGGCGGGTTGAAGGGCGTACTGAGCGCAAGCATTGAGGAATTGCAACAGACAGAGGGTATCAGTCGGGCGCTGGCGGAGAGGATTTACCGGGAACTGCATTGAATCTGCTCAAAAAATAAATGACAACGACGGGATTGTCGTGCTGCATTAATAACAGAATCGACACTTGAATACTATCATGCCAATGAATCTTCCTAATCTGCTGACATGGCTACGGATACTCGCAATTCCGTTATTTGTCGGGATTTTTTATTTACCTCCGAGCTGGTTATCACCATTCGGACAGAATCTGATTGCTACCATCATTTTTAGCGGGGCGGCGATTACTGATTGGCTGGATGGTTATCTGGCTCGCACCCTTAATCAAACCTCAGCTTTTGGCGCTTTTCTTGATCCTGTCGCAGATAAATTGATGGTTGCGGCGGCCTTGATTGTGTTGGTGTATTTAGAAAGGCTGGATGCACCGATAGCAGTGGTTATCATTGGCCGTGAAATTACCGTTTCAGCATTACGCGAATGGATGGCGCAAATTGGTAAAGCCAAGAGTGTAGCTGTCTCTTTTTTGGGAAAAATAAAAACTGTTTCACAAATGATAGCTATTCCATTATTGCTTTATCACGAAAAAATCGAAGATTATTTTGATCCTCAAATAGTAGGAACCTGGCTTATTTATCTGGCTGCAATCTTAACGTTATGGTCAATGATTTATTATTTAAAAGCAGCTATTCCACAAGCACTTAAGCAATCATAACTCTGTCGCATGATTCAGCTTGATATGCTTCATGCGATCAGTTCGACTTTGATTTGACGGGGCTGGTTGTGTAGTGTCGAACGCTGTCGGTACCGTTACGCCACTGCGCTTGGCAAAGGTGAAGACTGCCACGAGATTGATCGCATGCCACGTATTGTTCGGATTACGTTCGTAGGGTTTTCTGTAGGCGTCAAGCGCATGCGCCAGCGCCTCTCTGCTCTCGATGCAGTGGGGATCCCGAGTATCGATGGCGATTTGCTTGTAGGCACGACCAATCAGACCAGCCAGCTCACTCCATTCTTCATCGCTCTCGGGAAGGCCCTCTAACGCCTTTTGTGCCACCGCGATGGCTGCGGTGGCTTGCCCTGTCTCGATTAGTGCCTGGGCGTGTAATCTCCGCACTGTGGTGGCGTTCGGCTGCACGCGTATAACGCGCTTGCTTAGTTTTGTGAGCAGGTTAAACTCACGTAGGTTTTTGAGATCGTTGGCGAGCCTCTGTGCTGCCTGAGAGTCTGTGCTTCCGGCTGGCCAGTGAGGGCGTTGTAGTAGCTCTCGAGCGCGTCGGACCATTGTGTCGGCATCCTGTCCCTTGCTCATAAGTGACTCCTCAGAGACCAAGCATCTTGAGCAAGGCGCACCGTACCTCATCATGCGCGAGATATTTTACGACTGAATGGCGCCAGGTTCCTTCATTAGTGACGCTGAGATCCTGGATGCGTTCGATGCCTCCGTCGCAAAAATCGTTTGCAATCTTTGGGTCGGCTCCACACACGACGTCCAGGTGGTCGTAGACGTTGACCCATTGGGTCTTAATTTGTGATCGGGGGTAACCGTTGTCCCGAGTCCATTCCGGCTTGAAACAATCTTGTACTTCGTCAATGCCGAGTGGGCTGCCCATCGTCATCAAGCTATCAATGGCTGGGCAGCCAGGAACGCGTTTAAGGCAATCGTAGGCGACCATGGTTCCCATGCTGTGACTTACGACGATATGCGGACCGTTGGTCTTTACCTTTTTCAAATCATTGATAAAACGACTGCGGACTTCCTCTTGTACGCGATATGTTGTTCCCGGACGGGGGGAGAACTCCTTATTAAAAAGGTAGAGATAGGCATCGCGAATCTTGGCATCCATGATCTTCTTCTTGATGGACCAAGGGAGAGGAATACGCTCGAGCTTAGTGGCTTTGTCGTCAGTCGACCCATTCTCGCTTGCATTTGCGATTTCTGCATCGCTCATGCGTGTTTCATAAGCGCGCATGGCTTGTAGGAAGTGTTTCTCTTTGTCGGTGGTCCCCACGGGAATTTGGGCATTCCCGCTTGCATCGAGTTCCTGGAGAATCCTCTCGAGGGTACTCTCGTAATCGACTACATTCGGATCTGGTTCTGGATACAGCACATCCGCCCAGTAAACCATTGTTGTTGTGACTCCCTGGTCACCTAAATCAATACCGCTAATTCCTTTGGCTAAGGCATGTCTCCATATTTGGTGGAGTTTGTCTGGCTCGGGTTTATTTGAAAGGCCGTGAATGAAGGTGATGTGCGGCATGGTGGGATATATAATATAAAAATACAATTTTTCGTTGAAATGAAATGTATATAAAGCCAGTTATTTAGTCAAACTGGCTATTGATCGATCAACAAAATAACCAGTTTTTGCTTAAAGCAGTATTAACTTAAAAACCTCAACTAAGATTTTAAGAGGGCAATAACTGTAACTCCCTATTCCATATTGATGGTCGTTTTGACGTGGTCAACATGATACTTACAGTCCCATGTCGTATGCACCAAATTCTGATAATCTCTCATTTGATTCTCCTAGCTCTTGATCAAGCTAAAAGAATTAGGGGAACCGTATCACACGGTCAAACCTTTAATAATCCCCCGGCATAACCGAGGGATTACCTTATTTATTGATTAATAAATTAAATGAACAGTACTGAAGATATTCTCCAGGCAGGCAGTAGCTCCGATCTAATTGAATGTGGTGTTGTCCCGCATCAGGTACCTTTACAAGAACGTCCTATTCTCACTGTGTTGGCCAGTGTGCATTTCATTC
This sequence comes from Nitrosomonas sp. Nm33, assembly GCF_900107265.1. GTDB lineage: Bacteria > Pseudomonadota > Gammaproteobacteria > Burkholderiales > Nitrosomonadaceae > Nitrosomonas. The sequence continues at coordinate 15,922 of NZ_FNPJ01000001.1, forward strand.
ATATCATGGATTTCATGATGATGCTGCCTTTGGGCCCGCAGTTCATGAAGTTGTTCGATTTTACGCCGCAACAATTCGGTATGCTCATTTCAGCCTATGCATTCAGTGCAGGTGTCTGCAGTTTCTTTGCTTCGTTTGTTATTGATCGGTTTGATCGTAAGTACGTATTGATTTTTCTTTGTGCAGGTATGGGGATCGCCACACTGATCTGTGCGCTGGCAACTGATTACACAACGCTCCTACTAGGACGTATTGTGGCAGGTGGTTTTAGCGGGATGCTGAGTGCCATTATCTTTGCGGTTGTTGCAGATATCATTCCGGAGCATCGGCGGGGGGTAGCGACAGGTACTGTCATGTCTGCTTTCTCAATGGTGGCAGTGGTAGGCATGCCAGTAGGGATGCTGCTTGTTAATCTGATCGATTGGCGCGCACCGTTTTTTCTTCTGACAGCTGTAAGCAGCTTGATAATTTTCGTTGCATTACGAATACTTCCGTCTCTTTGTGGTCATCTGATTCATTATCAGGAGCGTCACCCGTTCCGGCAGTTGCGCACGATCTTTTGGGTGCGGAATCATCTCTATGCTTTTGCTTTAATTGCAATGCTGATGTTCGCTGGATTTTCTGTGAGTCCTTTCATTAGCACCTATATGGTGATCAATGTGGGTATGGCAGAAATCGATTTGCCTTATCTTTATTTTTTCGGTGGGTTGGCGACATTTTTTGCTGCACGCCTTCTCGGGAAGCTTGCTGACCTTCACGGCAAAAGAAAAATATTTGGTGTGACTGCCGCGCTTTCTGTTTTCCCCATTCTGCTACTGACGCATTTATCACCGGTACCGACAGTCTTTGCGGTCGGGATTACAACATTATTCATGATGCTGGTTTCTGGTCGGTTTGTTCCTGCCATGGCGTTGGTGACTGCAAGCGTGACGCCTCGTTTGCGGGGCAGTTTTTTAAGTTTCAATATATCGGTTCAACAGTTGTCAGCAGGTTTGGCTTCGTTACTTGCCGGTTCTATCATGGGAATCTCAGCGAATGGTGCGTTGACGCATTATGATTCGGTGGGAGTCATCGCTGCCATTGCAACCATACTCAGTATTTTACTGGCAGTTAAAGTCAATAGTTATCAGGAATGATGGTTCGTTCTCATTCAAATGAGTGGGTCTCAGGTTTTCTGCAAACTTCACCTATGTTCGAGCCGCTGCGTGAAGCGGGGAAATTATTGGAGAAACTTGATCATTGGCCTGAGATTGAAAGCCTGAATCAATTGAATACAGATCAACTCAGTGTAATTGCGACAAAATCTGGCAAACGGATACGCTTTGTTCCCCAAGCTAAAGCTAAGTGCGAATTCGTGCAACAATATGAGCCTAGGATCTATCTAACAGGAGAAATACATACCCGCGCACATAGTTGGCATGATCTATTCAATGCGCTGGTTTGGCTAACTTACCCCCGTGCTAAAGCAGCATTAAATCAGTTGCATTACCACGCTTTGTTAGAGGAAAGGGAGCATAATCAGGAAGTGCGTAGTCCATTGCGTGATGCTGCCACACTCATTGATGAATCTGGGGTAATCGTCGTCAGTAGTAACGACTATTTGATTGAACTATTGAAAAATTTTGCATGGAAAACTTTGTTCTGGCAGCAACGTACTGCTGTGTTGGTGCAAATGAAATTTTTTCTGTTTGGTCATGGGTTGTATGAAAAAGCACTGCATCCTTATCTCGGTATGACAGGAAAAGGTATCCTCTTTCATGTGAGTGAAGCTTTCTTTAATCAGCGTCTGATTGATCAGATTGCCATGATTGATATTTGGCTGGAAGATTATTTAGCACAGAGATACTTGACATCGGCTGATCTAGTGCCCGTACCTGTGTTGGGGTACCCAGGCTGGTCACCAGATAATACCGATTCATCTTACTATGATAACCAGAGTTATTTTCGTCAGCGAAAGATGAAAAAAGCATTAAGATCAAGCGGTTTTTCTTGAATATGCCTTGTAATGATTCTTCTTGAGAACTTATAAAGGAGGTTGAAATGACAGATATTGCCGGATTATTAGGAGATGAAGCAGATAAACTTCTCAATTATGTATGTCAGGGTATTCCTAAGGCAGGATTACATGTTCCTGGACCTGATTTTGTCGATCGAATAGTGGCAGGTAGTGATCGCAAACCTGGTGTGTTACGGAATCTTCAGGCTTTATTCAATCATGGCTGCTTGGCAGGAACAGGTTATTTATCGCTTTTACCAGTCGATCAGGGTGTGGAGCATTCGGGAGGCGCTTCCTTTGCGCCCAATCCTATATTCTTCGATCCGGAAAATATCGTCAGGCTGGCGATTGAAGGTGGCTGTAATGGCGTTGCTTCCACGCTGGGTGTATTGGGAATGGTGGCACGTCGTTATGCGCATAAAATTCCGTTCATTCTTAAAATCAATCACAACGAATTACTGACTTACCCTAATAAGTACGATCAAACTTTGTTTGCCAGTGTAGATCAGGCATTTGACATGGGGGCATGTGCAGTTGGGGCGACAGTATTCTTTGGTTCCGAGGAATCGCGTCGACAGATACAGGAAATTTCCGAGGCATTCGCTCATGCGCATGATCTTGGGATGATAACGATCCTCTGGGCTTATACGCGCAATGCTGCTTTCAAGACTGCAGAAAAGGATTATCACGTTAGTGCTGATCTGACAGGTCAAGCTAATCATCTTGCCGTTACGATCGAAGCAGATATTGTTAAGCAGAAAATGGCAGAAAATAATGGTGGCTTCACAGCGCTTAAGTTCGGTAAAACGAATGCCAAAGTGTACAGTGAACTCACCAGCGATCATCCCATCGATCTGGTGCGTTATCAAGTAGCAAACTGCTATATGGGACGTGTCGGGATGATTAATTCAGGTGGAGAATCTGGCAGGGATGATTTGCATCAGGCAGTGCGTACCGCGGTAATAAATAAACGAGCGGGCGGAATGGGGCTTATTTCTGGGCGCAAGGCTTTCCAGAAGCCTTTTGATGAAGGTGTCAAATTATTGAATGCCATCCAGGATGTGTATCTTTCCAAAGAAGTGACTATTGCCTAAGAGGTTTTAAGGGATAAGACATGCCTACTAACAATATTCAGGATCGTGCCATGGGGGCCATCATGGGTGCATTCATTGGTGATGCGCTAGGTCTGGGTCCCCATTGGTACTACGATCTCAACGAACTTCGTCGCGATTATGGTGACTGGATTGACGGCTATACTGACCCCAAACCTGATCGTTATCATGCTGTATGCAAAGCTGGTCAGTTATCCCAAGCGGGATTCATTCTGGCGCTTACTCTTCGTTCGCTCGTTGAGTGTGGTGGATATAATGAAGACGACTTCTGCCGGCGGATGGATGAAGAACTTTTTCCGCTGCTCGATGGCACACCCGTGAGCGGACCTGGGGGCTACACCAGTCAATCGATTCGTGAAGCATGGAGACGTCGCGTGCAGCAGAAACTACCGTGGGGACAAACCGGTAGTCATGCAGATACTACCGAGGCGATTGAGCGCACACTGGTGATAGCAGTTCGTTACGCGTTCCAGCCAGATCAGCTTGCTGCAGCCATCACCAATAATACCATGCTGACCCAGAGTGACCATACTGTTGTTTCAATGACGGTGGCCTATGGTGCAGTGTTGGCTCTTTTAGTTCAAGGACATACTCTTGACGCCGGGTTGTCAGGGAAGCTCATGGAATTGGTAAAAGATGGCAAATTACCTTTTCATGCGGTAACACGCGGTGATTTGCGGCCCCCACGCCTTGGTGACCCCGATCCCTCGCGTGCCGGTCGCTTTGCTTCCCCAGATGCATTGCTTACACCTTCTTATATGGCGGCAGCTGTAACAGATTCAGAAATTCAGATAGAGCCGGCATGGAAAGTATCCATTGTCTATGGTATGCCGTGCGCTATCTATCATCAGTTACCGGCTGCTTACTACTTGGCAGCCCGGTTTCACAATGATTTTGAATCAGCCGTGCTCCATGCGATTAATGGTGGAGGACAAAATCAAGCGCGCGCGATTCTCACTGGCGCACTCGCCGGTGCACAAACCGGTTTATCCGGAATTCCCCAGCGCTTTTTTGATGGACTTGAAGGGGGCGTTAGTCTTATAAAGTTGGCTGAAGAGCTGGCTTCAAAAGTAGGTGATCTCTGAAAATAGGTGACGATGATTACTGCTTGGCCATTTAGTACAGAAACATAAGTCGGCCAATCAATTATTGCAGTTATGAACTCTCTGCAATATTTCTGCGTGGTTTCGTTATAATATCGCTTTGCAAAGGATCGTTAACATGCGACTGATTCAGAAAGCTCTTACCTTTGATGATGTTTTACTCATTCCTGCTCATTCAGCAGTTCTACCTCGAAATGTAGATTTAACTACACGCCTCACCCGCAATATTACACTCAAGATTCCACTGGTGTCAGCAGCCATGGATACTGTTACCGAGGCGAGATTAGCTATTGCCATTGCTCAGGAAGGAGGCATTGGCTTTATTCATAAGAATATGTCGATAAAAATGCAAGCTGAACAGGTTTCTAAAGTCAAACGCTTTGAAAGTGGTGTGGTGACAGATCCTATAACAATCCCTCCCAATATGACAGTGCGAGGAGTGCTTGAATTAATTCAACAGCACAGGATATCTGGACTGCCTGTCGTTGAAGGTTCCAAAGTCGTGGGTATTGTGACTAACCGTGATCTCCGATTTGAAACTAATCTGGATCAACTGATCAAAAATATTATGACGCCTAAGAAGCGCTTAGTAACAGTAAAAGAAGGCGCCCCCCGTGAAGAAGTCTTGGCTTTGCTACACAAGCATCGGTTGGAAAGAGTTTTGGTGATTAACGATGAATTTGAATTACGTGGACTGATTACCGTCAAAGACATTACTAAAACAACAGAACACCCTAATGCCAACAAAGATGATCAAGAACGGTTGCGGGTAGGTGCAGCAATAGGAGTCGGTGAGGGGAGTTATGAACGAGCAGAAGCACTCATAGAAGCTGGAGTGGATGTTTTGGTGGTCGATACTGCGCATGGGCATTCGCAGAGCGTGCTTGACCATGTACGGTGGGTTAAAAACCATTTTCCTAAAATCCAGGTTATTGGGGGTAATATTGCTACAGCGGCGGCAGCCAAAGCGCTGGTTGATAGCGGAGCGGATGCAGTGAAAGTTGGTATTGGTCCTGGCTCGATCTGTACCACTAGAATTGTTGCAGGAGTGGGCGTGCCACAGATCACAGCTATCGAGAACGTGGCTAGAGCATTGGAAGGAACAGGCGTGCCGGCAATAGCAGATGGTGGTATCCGTTATTCAGGCGATATCGCCAAGGCGATTGCAGCGGGAGCGAGCACTGTTATGTTAGGTGGATTATTTGCTGGTACGGAAGAAGCACCCGGTGAAATTGAATTATTTCAAGGAAGATCATATAAGAGCTATCGTGGCATGGGTTCACTTTCTGCCATGCAGCAAGGGTCAAGTGATCGCTATTTTCAGGATAGTAAGCTTCAAGATACCAATAAACTGGTTCCAGAAGGAGTGGAGGGACGCGTTCCCTATAAAGGGCCGATTACCTCTGTCATTCAACAGTTAGTGGGAGGAGTGCGTTCGAGTATGGGTTATCTGGGCTGTAGTACTATTGAAGAAATCCATGCTAAAGCAGAGTTTATTGAAATTACCTCGGCTGGCATACGTGAATCTCACGTTCATGATGTGCAGATTACCAAACAAGCACCTAATTATCAGGTCGAATAAAAGCAGATCTCTTTATGCACCAGAAAATTCTTATTCTGGATTTTGGCTCCCAATATACTCAGTTAATTGCTCGTCGTATTCGAGAAACTAATGTTTATTGTGAGCTACATCCCTATGATGTCACACCTCAGTTTATTAAAGATTTTTCTCCCATAGGCATTATTCTGTCAGGTGGACCTGCTTCTGCCTTTATTGAAGACACGCCGCGTGCGCCACAAATCGTTTTCGAGCTGGGCGTTCCGGTGTTGGGTATCTGTTATGGAATGCAGGTAATGGCTGCCCAGTTGGGCGGAAATGTAGAAAGCGCTAAGAAGCGTGAATTTGGTTATGCCGAATTATATCTGCAGAGTTGTAAACTCTTTGATGAAATTCATGATCGTACAAGTCCAGAAGGGCAAGCGGTTCTCGATGTATGGATGAGTCATGGCGATAACGTGGTTGGATTGCCTCCCGGCTTTAGCATCATTGCGAGTAATGCTGCAACACCAATCGCAGCGATGGCCGATGAGGTGCGGCAATTTTACGGCCTACAATTTCATCCGGAAGTAACGCATACCTTGCAAGGTAAAGTTATTATTGAGCAATTCGTTCATAACATTTGCGCAGCTGACTATGATTGGAATATGCCAGATTATGTCGAAGAATCGATTAGCAGAATTCAAGCTAAGGTTGGCAAAGACAAAGTAATCCTGGGTTTGTCGGGCGGTGTGGATTCTTCTGTTGCGGCTGTACTTATCCATCGGGCAATTGGTGATCAACTTACCTGTGTATTTGTGGATAACGGTTTATTACGTCAGCATGAAGCTGAGCAGGTTATGGAAATATTCACTAAGAATCTCAATGTGAAGGTAATTCACATTGATGCAAGCGGGCAATTCTTGGAGCAATTACAGGGTGTTACTGATCCTGAGCAAAAGCGCCGTATTATAGGCCGGGAATTTGTCGAGGTATTCCAGCGTGAATCAGAAAAAATTACCAATGCCAAATGGTTAGCGCAAGGCACTATTTATCCGGATGTGATTGAATCTGCAGGCAGCCAAACCAAGAAAGCCCATACGATCAAATCTCATCATAATGTAGGCGGTCTCCCTGACACGCTGCACCTTAAATTACTCGAGCCCCTGCGTGAACTATTTAAGGATGAAGTTCGTGAACTAGGTTTGGTCTTGGGTCTACCTCATGATATGGTCTTTCGTCACCCTTTTCCTGGACCTGGATTGGGAGTCAGAATTTTAGGTGAAGTAAAACATGAATATGCCGATCTTTTACGCCAGGCAGATGCAATTTTTATAGAGGAACTCAAAGCTTCCGGCTGGTATGAACGAACCTCTCAGGCCTTTGCTGTATTTTTACCGATAAAATCAGTAGGAGTAATGGGCGATGGTCGGAGCTATGAGTATGTAATCGCATTGCGTGCCATCCAAACCCAGGATTTCATGACTGCTCACTGGGCAGAATTGCCTTATACATTGCTAGGCAAGGTTTCTAACCGAATTATTAATGAAGTGCGTGGTATCAACCGGGTTGTATACGATATTTCTGGCAAACCACCCGCGACGATTGAGTGGGAATGATCCCGTGTCCGGCATTGACCGGCACCAAGGAGCATTAAATCACCTCTAAGCCCGCGTAAATGCGGGCTTTTTTCATTTTTGGCTTGGCACCGTCTGGCAAATTTTCGCATCGCTAAGCACTCCGTTTTTATGGCATGGTAGATGGTACGATCTGAACCTGATGCCATGTTCGGCACTCGATACCATGCAGCCCATAACCGGTTTTTCATGGTATTGAATCATAGCAACTAATTGATTTATAGGGGGTTTATAGGGGGAATGCGGAGCATTTTGAGCATGGTATTTTTAAGTGGAGACCCAACCCGATCATGCTGACTGATACCAAGCTGCGCAACCTCAAGCCAAAGGACAAGCTCTACAAGGTGAATGACCGTGACGGCCTCTACGTGGCCGTCACGCCTGCTGAGATTATGGCGGAGAAGTTTAGCGCTGACCCAACATATGTTTCTGAGCTTTTTGTTGAAATTCTGCGTGATGGTGATCAAGGAGAAATTGAAATTCTATTTCGCCAAATTGCAATGAGTCTGGAAAAGAATAAACTACCAAAAGATAACTAATGGACTTGTCTTAAAGGATATAAGGGGGGGAAATGCCAATTTCTGCTAATCATAGGTTCCGCAACACATACCACTTTACGTCTTTAGAGAACCTTGAATCAATAATCGATAACGGAATTTTTTCAACTAATCAGAAACTCGCTCGCGGAATTACGCACGTAAACGTTGCTGAGCAGGGGATACAAGGGCGCAGGGCGCTGATGCAAGTGCCTGGCACAAATGGTCGTTGTGTGCATGATTATGTACCATTCTACTTTGCTAAGAAGACGCCTATGCAACTGGCTGTTCTTCACAAGAAGAATGTTGATCAGCAGTTTATCATCTATTTATCAGTGCCAATATTATTGCTGGAGTCTAGGCCTGGAGCGTATTTTACGAATGCTTCGGCGAATACCGAAGTTCCGCCGAATTTCTTTTCCGGAAACCAATCGCACCAGCTTGATCAGCTAGATTGGCGAACGATTGATAGTGATCGTTGGAGATATGACAACGATGATGAGAGGCATCGAAAGATGGTAGAGCTATTGCTGCCTGATCATGTCCCCTTAGGTGAGATTAATCAGATAATTACTTGGAATAGATCTATATCGGATATTGTGAGGCAGATTTTTCAGAATAAAGGAGTTGCCGCACCTGCTGTGGTTGAGGGGAATTTTCAGCACTACTACGGCGAGCCTGGGAACTGGGGGACCTCTTTGGTGACGGGACCCTTCTTTTTAAAGTACTCTTTTGATGAAGTGGTTTCTGGTGTGGTGTCCTTTCAAAGGCAAGTGAGGCCTAAATTTCAGAGTTTGGGTGAGGCTTTGCAAGCTGTCCGGGCGAGTTTCACTGCTATTAAAGAACTTGAAGATATTGATGGATTAGGTGCAAATTACGGTCCGCATAATGAAGATGTTGGCGCGCATAGTCGACGTGTTGCTGGTCTTGTGATGAATTCACCTGAATATAATCAGCTAGATCCTGTTCATCGTGAAGTATTGGAGATGGCGGCATACCTTCACGATATAGGTAAAGGGCCGAAAACTCGCTGGGCTAACAATTTTATGGATAAGGCTGATGGCGAGCATCCAAAAAAATCCCTGCCTATGTTGAAGCGAATTTTGACAGAGGATTTGCCCGTCCTCCCGCCTGATCTAGTGCGAAAGATTGTGATGCTGGTGACGTATGATGATTTGCTTGGTGAAATCGTAGCCAAGGGAAGGAACAAGAGTCAGTTGTTTGATATAGTTACCTCTCCTGAGGATATCAATATGTTGGTGGCCTTAAGTAAGGCTGATATTGGTTCTTTAAATCAAATTTGGTTGGCGCAGGTTTCAGGTGGAATAGATGTTCTCAGGAATGAGGTGCTCCAAAGGTTACAAGGTAACGTACTATGGTAGAGTTTGTTTCGGGAGATTTTTTCGAATTTGATGCAGACATCATGATTAACACGGTTAACTGTGTTGGTGTGATGGGGGCTGGTGTTGCGCTCGCGTTCAAGAAACGATTTCCTGAAATGTTCGATGATTATGTGGAGAAATGCCGTTCGGGAGTTGTTCGACCTGGAGCTCCTTCTGTCTGGATTCAAAAAGATATAATTTCTAAAGAAATTGAGATAGTAAATTTCCCCACTAAAGATCACTGGAAGAACCCATCTGAGTATTATTACATTGATGATGGGTTGAAATGGCTTTCTACTTACCTTGATGATAAAGATGGGAAGGTTGTGACACTTCCTGCGTTAGGCTGCGGTCATGGTGGGTTAGATTGGGATAGAGTGCGGACTATGATTATTAATAGGCTGCAAGATTCACCCGCACATATATATGTGTTTGAGCCTAATGACTCAGTGAAGGCCGGTCATATGAAGGCGGAATCCGCTGATTATGAGCGGCTTCTTAGCTCGGTAGGGGCTGGGGTTGTAAAATCTATTTCTGATGAATATCCGCAAAACTTGCGTAAATATACAAAAAAAGATTTGTATTTCTATCCAAAAGATAAAAAAAATTTCCGCTACGACTACTCATTAATTTGCAGTAGTAAACCCACAAGGCAGGAAGTTGAGGCTGTACGGAGGTTTATTGACTTTTGTTTTCTAGAAAAGCGCAGTGTTTTGTTGGGGGGGACGGTTTTTGAGAAAAAACTTGCTTTTGAATTTTCCGCTAAAGGCCTCGTCTGCGGCTGTGTTCTACCATCTGGAATCTATGAGTCTGTAAAGAAAGTATCATTTGTCAGGCGGGAGGGAAAACCTAATTTGCTGTCAATAGGTAATCCGGTAGTTGCTTTTGATAAAAAAGAATTCATGCCTTCTGTTTTTGCGAGAATTCATCTTTCTAGGAAGGCTGTTTTTTTTGCTAGCAAGCTTGCTTGGTTGGCAAAGTTCAAGAGTCAATTTGCGCGACTATCGCTTGATGCATATTATTATGCATCACAAGATAGCTCACCTGAGGATGTTGCTGCTGTCTCAGATATCGGAGCGGAAAAATTTGATTTTGAATTTCAGCTACAAAAGCTATTCTTGGATCTTGAACACAAAGATTGAGGCTAACTGAGTGTGCTTTGCTGTTTTGCAGCCTAGCTCTGTATTGAGGTAAGTTGAAATTGCTGTTGGTTCAGATGGTATGCAGATCCGGGTGCAAAATATCAGTTGTGGTATTTTTCATGGTTCTGTAAGTCGATACCTTTGTAAGAAATTGTTTTTAATGTATTTTTTGTTTTTGTTTATAATTGAGTGGGAATAATTTTATTTCCAAATTAAATGTGACGCGCAGGTGAGCCGCAGGCAGTATGAATAATACGGCAAAGAAAAACCGACAAAGTCAGGTTTGATTTAGAAATGGAATCAGAAAAAATTACAATTTTATTTTGATAACTGATACCACTTGCCTGATTTTATTGAGACTAATAATTTGATTTTTTGAGCTTCTCTTTTAAGCGCTTTCTTCTATTTTCTTTCGGATCAAGTAGAAGAGGGCGATAGATTTCTACTCGATCGCCATTTTGTAGAATAGTCCCTGGTTGGGTGAGTTTACTGAAAATACCCATTTTTTGCTTTTCCAAATCAATTTCTGTAAATATCTCTCTTATTCCAGATAAGGTAATGGCCTGTTCGATCGTTGTGCCGCTGGGAACATAAAAACGTTTAAGAAACTGACATTGTGGAAGTGCATATGCCACTTCTACCTCGATTTGTTCAGTCGCGTGATCCATAAATTACTTCAGCGCGTTCTACGAAAGCTTCTACTAAACTATTAGCAATAACATAAAACACGGGTCCTACCAGTTTCTCTAACAGCTTGTGAGAGAATGTATAATGCAGGTGAAATTCTATTTTGCAAGCATTCTCCGATAAAGGAATAAAGCGCCATAGGCCATCCAGATGCTCAAACGGTCCATCTAATAAATTCATTTTGATCTGCCCAGGAGTCATGTCGGTCGGTCCTGGTGGTTGACGTTTATTTTCTGTGGTAAAGCTATGCTTGATGTGATGATAATTAATATGGACGGTTGCATGCGCAATTTCGTCACTTTGAAGCTTAACCGATGCGCCATCACACCAAGGCAGAAATTTTGGATAATTTTCAACGGTGTCAACCAAGTTAAACATTTGGCCCGCTGAGTAGCCAACTAGTACTGATTTTTCTATTTCTGCCATAAGATTATTAACCTTTTGTTTTCATCTGAGCCGAAGCTGGAAAAACTGATAAAATAATATAAAAATTTTAGAGTTATTGCCTTTATTCCTGTCATATTTCCAGATGAGTATTGCTCAAAATAAAAAAGCGTTCCATGATTATTTTATCGAGGAAAAATACGAAGTAGGTATTGTACTGGAAGGTTGGGAAGTCAAAGCGATTCGTGCGGGACGAATTCAATTAAAAGAAGCCTATGTTATCATTCGCAATGGTGAATTATATCTTATTGGTAGTCACGTGAGTCCTTTGCCTACAGCTTCAACCCACATTAATCCTGATCCAGTACGTACGCGCAAACTACTACTCCATGCAGAGGAGATAGGACGACTAATTGGTAAAGTTGAGCGTGCTGGATACACGCTGGTACCTCTCGATATGCATTATAAAGCAGGTAGAATTAAAGTTGAAATAGGTCTTGCCAAAGGTAAAAAACAATACGATAAACGGGAAACTGAGAAACGTAAAGAATGGGAGCGTTCAAAACAACGTTTGCTACGCGCCCGCTAATATTTTTCTTTGTTCTATCTAGCACACACTGAATTTAAACAATTTTTGATTTAGTCATTATGCAAAAACCCATCGCGATTTGGTTATTTATTTGTTGCGCTCTTGTATTTGCCATAGTAGTTGTTGGAGGTGTGACTCGTCTCACCGGTTCGGGATTGTCCATTGTCGAGTGGCAACCTCTCATTGGCGCGATTCCACCACTTAACCAGGACGACTGGGCAGTACTTTTTGAAAAATATCGCCAAATCCCACAATATGAAGAAGTTAATAAGGGGATGACATTGGAAGAATTCAAGGGAATCTTCTGGTGGGAATATTTTCATCGCTTATTAGGGCGTGCTATAGGGCTAGTGTATTTTGTTCCTTTTATTTATTTTGTTATCCGTAAGCAAGTTGATCGTATACTCGGTCTCAAATTACTGGGTATTTTTGTATTAGGTGGTCTACAAGGCCTAATGGGCTGGTATATGGTGATGAGCGGTTTAGTGAATAATATTTATGTCAGCCAATATCGCCTGACCGCTCACTTGGGGCTTGCCTTCATTATTTATGTAGCCATGTTCTGGGTAGCAACAGGGTTATTGTCATCTGGGGAAAATCGCCAGAATAATGGGGTAGGATTGCATGGTTTGCGTCGATTTTCTTTTTTGATTACGACGCTTATATTTATTATGGTATTGTCAGGTGGTCTCGTTGCTGGGATTCATGCTGGCTTAGCTTACAATACCTTCCCTCTAATGAACGGTTTCTTAATTCCACCAGACTTATTTGTATTGGAACCATGGTATCGTAATTTCTTTGAGAACATGGCAACTGTTCAGTTTGATCATCGCATGATCGGATGGTTATTAGCATTTCTTGTGCCTCTTTTCTGGTTCAAAGCAAGAAAATACTCACTTTCCTGTTCCCAACAATTGGCATGTCATCTTCTTTTGATGATGTTGGTAATACAAGTCAGCTTAGGAATTACTACGTTATTATTAGTCGTGCCATTACCTTTGGCTGCAGCCCATCAGGCAGGTGCTATGCTATTGTTTACTGCGGCACTCTGGGTTAATCGTAAATTGTCTTAGATTATCTGATTCAGGTGATTGGGCTTCGATATATCAAGGAATAATGAACATACTAAAAGATCTGATAATAGAAAAATAAGCCCGGGAGAACTGTAAAGCTATTGTGATGATTTTAAATATAATTGCTGGTGATCGATGCTGCAAAAATATTTTTTATTTGCAGTAATACTTTCAGTTCTTGGAATATGTAAGCCACAATGTGCGCAACAAACCATATCTTCGATTTCATTCTTTGATTTTGTAGATTGCTTTTTTGCTCGTTGAAGATTTCTAAGGCTCCAATAAATTAAAAACACAACAATAATCAAGATTACCCATTTAGCTATCACAATCTATCCTTGCATATAAAGATATGTTGATTTCAACTATCACAAATTTTAATTATATTAAATTAAATTAGAAGCTTTATGCCGAGCAGATTGCAGGATGTAAAATTAGTTTACTAACTCAGGCAAAATTATGTAAAAAAGATTGGTTCATAATCAATTAGACGATTTGACGACTATTTATGATTCATCGATTTTTAAGGGAGGAAGAAGTAAGAATTGTGAGGAGGTGTTAAAAATGAATGGGGCAACTGCGGTACCTGCAAATGGAACTGCTTGTATAAAATGTACTCAACGCTAAGCGTAAATTGGGGCTTTTTTATTTGTCGTGATTTCCTATTCCTTTATAGCCGATATCATGCCTCATCTGGCATCCTTTAAAATGAATTTTGCTTGCGATATCGTAAGCACGTTGATGAGCCAGTTTGATATTTTCACCTAACGCAGTTACGCACAGTACGCGTCCTCCAGCTGTTAAGATTTCATTCTTACCTTGATTACCAAACACAGTACCTGAATGAAATATATGAAAATCATCTGTAGATGATTGATTGATCATTATTTCAGCTAAACCAGTGATGGCATCATTTTTTTGTGGTTCACCTGGATACCCTTCGGCAGCCATAACAACGCCCAATGCTGCACGCCGGTCCCATTCAATTTCAACCTTGTCCAGTGTTCTATTCATTGCGTGCTCCAGTAATATAGTGAGATCACTTTTCAATCGCAGCATAATAGGTTGTGTTTCTGGATCACCCAAACGACAGTTAAATTCCAGCACCTTAACTTCTCCCTTTGGAGTAATCATTAATCCAGCATAAAGAAATCCGGTGTAGAGCTCGCCATCACGTGCCATCCCTTGTATGGTTGGTGTGATAATTTCACGCATAATCTTGGCATGTAGCGTGGGGGATACTATTTGAGCAGGTGAATAAGCGCCCATGCCGCCTGTATTCGGCCCTTTATCGTTATCTAGCAAGCGTTTGTGATCCTGACTGGTAGCAAGAGGTAACACATTTCGACCATCCGACATAACAATAAAGCTGGCTTCTTCCCCCTCAAGATAATCTTCAATTAGGATTCGAGCGCCTGCTTCACCCAATTTATTTTCTATCAACATAGTATCAATTGCTTCATGGGCGTCTGCGAGTGTCATTGCAATTACAACACCTTTTCCTGCTGCCAGACCATCCGCTTTGATTACAATTGGGCCTTCTTTCTGTTCAATATAATGATGCGCTTCAGATGGGTTGTCAAAGCTTGCAGATGCAGCGGTTGGAATACCATGGCGTTGCATGAACGCTTTAGCAAAGGTCTTTGATGCTTCTAGTTGCGCAGCCTTTTTAGTTGGCCCAAAGATTTTAAGACCTGCAGCATCGAAAACATCGACAATACCATCAGCTAAAGGAGATTCGGGGCCAACGACAGTTAATGCAATTTTTTCTTTCTGAGCAAATGCCACAAGATCGGATATTGCAGTGAAAGGAATATTCTCTAATCCTGGTTCGAGTGCAGTACCTGCATTGCCTGGTGCGACATAAACTTTGCGGATACGTGAAGATTGACTCAATTTCCAGGCCAATGCATGCTCTCTACCGCCGCTTCCGATTACGAGTAAATTCATATTCTAAGAAATAGCAACTTAATGAATATTAAAAAATTGGCAAAAAGTAAGGGGGGGTTGAGGTGTAATTTTAGGATATTCCCATTTAGTGCCTGAAATGCCGCACCCCTGTACAGATCATCACGATACCGTGTTCATCAGCTGCTTGAATTACTTCTTCATCTCGAATACTGCCCCCTGGTTGAATAACGGCTCTAGCACCTGCCTGGACGACAACATCCAATCCATCTCGGAAAGGAAAAAAGGCATCTGAGGCAACAACAGAATCAACTAAACTCAGCCCAGCTTGACTAGCTTTAATTGAAGCGATGCGGGCGCTATCTATTCGACTCATTTGGCCTGCTCCAATACCTAGTGTTTGCCCTTGGGCACAAAATACGATGGCATTAGATTTGACAAATTTTGCGACACGCCAGGCAAATAGGCAATCTTCAATTTGTTGTCGTGTCGGCTGGGCTTTGGAAACTACTTTTAACTGATTTTCTGTGATATTAAGGCTATCCGGTGTCTGCACCAATAATCCCCCGCCTACCCGTTTTAATTCATAGCGGTTGGGCTGTATCTGTAATGGTACCGTTAGTACACGTACATTAGGCTTTTGATTTAGGATACTGCTAGCTTCAAGTGAAATTTCAGGTGCAATAATGACTTCTACGAACTGCTGCGAAATTGCCTTGGCTAATTCAACATCGACGGAGCGGTTAAAGGCAATAATACCTCCAAATGCGGAGGTTGGATCAGTTGCAAAGGCTAGTTTATAAGCGGCGAGGGGAGTATCAGCAATGGCAACTCCGCATGGATTGGCATGTTTGACAATGACACAAGCAGGATGATCAAAGGTTTTTACACATTCCCAAGCTGCATCTGTATCCGCAATATTGTTATAAGATAATTCTTTACCTTGTAACTGTGTATAGTTTGCCAGACTTCCAGGTAGATTTATAGCATCACGATAAAAAGCAGCTTCCTGGTGCGGGTTTTCACCATAGCGCAAAGATTGAATGATACTGAAATTAAGATTGAGACAATCTGGAAATAACCGTCGTTGTTTATTGGAGTCAATTGATGTTAGGTAGTTACTGATAGCGCTATCATAATGAGCAGTATGTGAAAAGGCCTTTTGTGCAAACTGAAAACGGCGCGTTAATGCTACTGCACCATTACCTGATTCCATTTCAGCCAATAAAACCGGGTAATCCTCCGGATCAGTAATGACTGTAACATGCTGATAATTTTTTGCAGCTGCTCGAATTAAGGTGGGTCCACCGATATCAATATTTTCAATTGCTTCATCAAGCGTACAGTCAGCGCGAGCGATAGTCTCAACAAATGGGTATAAATTGACAATAACTAATTCAATAGGAGGTATTCCAGCTCTTTGTATGGCTTGCTGATGCTCGGGCAGATCCATTCTAGCCAAAATACCAGCGTGAATTTTAGGATGTAGTGTTTTTACTCGCCCATCAAGCATTTCAGGAAAATTTGTGTACTCACTAACTTCTGTCACAGCTATGCCTGCTTCTTGCAGTAACCTGGCAGTGCCTCCAGAAGAAATAATATTGATTCCAAATTGATGTAGTTTCTTAGCCAGCTCAACAATGCCTGTTTTATTTGAAACGCTGATTAACGCTTGTTTTATTATCATTTCACAAAATTTATTTGATTCGGTGTTTAGCTAATTTATTACGGAGTGTATTTCGATTGATACCAAGGAGCTCCGCTGCTTTTGTTTGATTTCCTTCAGCATAATTCATAGCCAATTCAAATAATGGCTTTTCCACGCTCCGGATGACCATTTCATAGATTGAACAAGGTCTCTCCCCATCCAAATCCTTGAGATAGATTTCAATTGATTTACGTATACAGCAGGCAATTTCATTTTCATTGAAGGTACTCATACACCCGTTATTACCTCATCCTCGATATAAGTGAGTCTTTGTCCATAATTAGCAAGTTGATAGAAAAAAGTATTAGTTGCTGCTAGTTGTTCATCCGTTGTTTGTAACTGATTCATGGTATGTCGAAAGGCAGCAGAGCCGATAAGTCCTTTGGTATACCAGGATATATGTTTACGGGCGATACGTACGCCCGAATATTCTCCATAAAAATTGTAAAGATCATGGAGATGACTAATTAGCACCTGGTGAATTTCGGTAACTTCTGGCGGTGGCAGGTATTTACCCGTCCTGAAATAATAATCGATTTCTCGAAAAATCCATGGCCTTCCTTGCGCAGCACGACCGATCATGACAGCATCTGCACCGGTATAATCAATCACCTGTTTAGCTTTCTCTGGTGTCGTGATATCACCATTGGCAATAATCGGTATCTTCTTAGTAGAAGCTTTTACTTCTGCTATGGTGTCATATTCAGCTTCACCCCGATAAGCACAAGCACGTGTACGGCCATGAATAGCCAATGCTTGTATTCCAGCATTTTCGGCAATACGCGCTACGGTCACAGCATTTTTATGTTGTGTGTCCCAGCCAGTACGTATTTTTAAGGTTACTGGAATATCAACAGCATGGGTAACGGCATCAAGAATTTTCCCAACCAATATTTCATTCTGCAATAATGCAGAACCTGCCATGACATTACAGATTTTCTTAGCAGGACAACCCATGTTGATATCGATGATCTGCGCGCCTTGATCAACATTGTAGCGGGCTGCATCAGCCATCATTTTAGGGTCAGCTCCAGCAATCTGTACAGAAACAGGGGCCACTTCACCCTCATGGCTCGCGCGTCGGCGAGTTTTTTCTGATCCCCATAATAGAGAATTGCTTGATACCATTTCCGATACTGCCATGCCAGCACCCATGTGCTTACAAAGCTGCCGAAAAGGACGATCTGTCACGCCAGCCATTGGTGCAACAATCAGCTTGTTCTTGAGAGCATAAGGACCAATTTGCATGGTGTGACTCAAATTCGATACAGGAATAATTAGAAATTAATACTAATTCTGCTAGCTTTTTTAAAAGCAAAAGATTGAAAAACAGCAGGTCATAATATTATCCGACAAATTAGCCTCTTGCGCCAAATATCATGCGCCGTGCGACAAAACGTTTTAGGGGTGGTAAACAATCCAATACATTCAGCCCCATACCACAGAAAGTCTGTAAGAGAGGGAGATCGCTTACAAATATTTTTGCTAGAGAATGGGTAAATAATTTTCCTGCATCTCTATCTATCTGACGCTTATTAGCATACGTTCTGAGCATTCGGGATGATCCTATTTCAGAAGTTAGCGCTGAAGACTGAACAATTTCATTAGCCAACTCCCAAGCATCACGTAACCCCAGATTAAAGCCTTGCCCAGCAACTGGATGCAGAGTTTGAGCAGCATTACCCACAAGAGCTATTCTTAAAGCTATGGTAGGTGAAGCATACGTGAGTGCGAGAGGAAATCCTGAGCGTTTTCCAGTGCTAATAAATTCTCCTAATCGATCGCCAAAATGGTGATGGAGCTGAGTAAGGAAAGTGTTGTCATCTAAACTCAGTATTGCCTCAGCTGTTGCAAATGGAACAGTCCATACCAGTGCAAAACCGTCGCCTGATGGAAGTAAAGCTATTGGTCCCTCCGAGGTGAAGCGTTCATACGCTATTCCGTTTTGAGGAACAGATGTCTGGATATTAGCAACGATCGCCCATTGGTGATATTTATGTGTGTGGTAATTAATACCTTCAATTTGTGTCGCTAGACGTCCCCCATCCGCTAACACGAGCAGCTTTGCAATGGCTTGCTTATTTTCTCCAGCTTGTTGGTATTCGACCTGCGCTTGCTTGGGAGTCGTTTTTATTATTGTTACCGTTGCACCAACTCGATAATTTGCGCTATGGATTTGCAGCAGTTGATGCATAGATCGATACAAATCATAGTAATTCACCACATATCCTAATGTTGGTACACCCGCATCTTTTGAAGTCAATACCGTGCGGCCAAAGTGATCGCGATTGGAAATATGTATAGTCGTGATGGGAGTTATTTGTGATAATGTTGACCAGACACCTAATCTTTGCAAAATCAGATGACTTCCATAAGAAAGTGCTAATGGGCGAGGATCCTTAACTTGTTCAGGTAGTCCTTGAGCCTCCAGCAGCAAACTTGATATCCCCCTTTCATGCAAGCTAATGGCTAGCGCCATGCCAACCGGTCCGCCACCTACGATGATAACGTCAAAGTGATCAGTAACCATGGATATAGCAAATTAGGAGAGATTTCATAAGTAATTATTTTGGAGTAGCGCTTGCAGAACAATTTAGTGCTTTATTTATAATCTAATTTTAAGCTAAACCTGCAAGGATAACACAGGTAATAAATAGAGAGAAATAACTTGTATTGAGTGGTTGAAATAAACCAATTGACAGTTGTAGTTTTTTTATATGGCTTGTCACTAATTTTGGTGACAAGTGTAAAACATGGGGCACTCATCATGATGGATTATTGAAGCTAGCCATCATGTAAGTTTTTTAAAAACAAATAATTTTCCAGCAAACAGCAAGATTATTTACTTTCTTGAATACTTTTTAGACCTGCCTCTGCACAGACTTCGTCACGATGTGCACCCGGTGCACCGCCCACACCAATTCCCCCAACTACTTCACCGTTGATTTTAATTGGTAAACCACCACCTAATAGAAGAATATTATTGGCCATATGATGCAAGCCTTGTAATTCTGGATCCTTGGCAGCAATCTGTGCTATTTTCAGCGTTGATAATTTCAGGCTAGCAGAAGTGTAAGCCTTGCGAAAACTGCTTTCAATAGTATGTGCACCAGCACCATCCATTCTTACTTGTGCTCGTATTACACCACTTTGATCAACAACTGCTACGGAAACTTGAAAACCATTTTGCTCACATTGTTGTACCGCTGCTGCTATTATTTTATTTGCTAATGATAAGGGTAAGAAAGATTTTTGTATTTGGGTTGCATGTGTAATAACAGAAAATACGCTAAACAGCAATAAAAATAACAATGATAAATTTATTTTATACATAGTATTTTCAAGAAGATTTTTATTTAATTATAAATATCGTAAAGTTTAAAACTTGAAAGCATTAAAAATTTGTTTATATATTAATAAGTCATTATCAGAACGATAATATCGATATTGATGGCATTGTACCATTGGATATTAAGAAAATTTATCTGATGGATCAAGTAAGATAGTCTCTTATCCCAAATGTATTTTTGTGGAGTTATATCAATCTCGGGTCAGTATAATTTTTAAATTATTTTTATCCGCTTTGTATCCTTTTTGCTTAGGAGATGATTATGCAGAAGCTTCTATTTTACCTGATAATGCTCTATATGCTGGCTCTAAGTGGCTGCGGATACAATACGTTGCAATCAATGGATGAACAGGTTAAAGCAAGTTGGTCTGAGGTAATCAATCAATATCAGCGTCGGGCGGATCTGATCCCAAATTTGGTCAATACGGTAAAAGGTTATGCTGCCCAGGAAAAAGAGGTGTTGCTGGGTGTGACCAATGCTCGCTCGAAAGTGAGTGGTATCCAAGCTACACCGGAATTGATCGAGAATCCTGAAGCCTTTGCAAAATTTCAGAGTGCTCAGGCAGAATTATCGAGTGCGCTCGCACGTTTACTGGTTGTGGTAGAGAACTATCCGCAACTCAAATCTAATGTTAATTTCCGTGACTTGCAGGCACAATTGGAAGGCACGGAGAATCGCATAACTGTAGCTCGTAATCGTTATATTAAGGCAGTTCAGGAATACAACGTGACCGTGCGTTCGTTTCCGAGCAACCTAACAGCAATGCTATTTGATTTTCAGGTAAAACCCAATTTTACAGTTGAAAATGAAAAAGAAATCTCCATTGCACCAAAGGTTGATTTTAATGTACCTGCGCAAGCCAAGTAGTAAGAGCATTATTAAGTTTCTTAAATCACAGCAAGATAAGATAACATGATATTTCACGGAATGACTGGAGTCAGTGCTAAATTACTGATGATGGTCATATTGTGTATTTTCACTACGCTTTCTTTGGCCGAAGTAGTGATCCCCCCACTTAAAACCCGCGTAACCGATTTAACCCACACGCTATCAAAGAGTGAAATTGCTCAACTGGAGCAAAAGTTGGCAGATTATGAAATTAAAAAAGGGGTTCAAGTGGCCATATTGATCATACCAACGACACAACCCGAAACTATCGAACAATACTCGATGCGTGTGGCTGAAGCCTGGAAGCTTGGGCGCAAAGGAGTGGATGATGCTGTCCTTCTTCTTGTTGCCAAAAATGATAGAGCGCTGCGAATCGAAGTGGGCTATGGGTTGGAAGGTGTGTTACCAGATGCTGTAGTAAAGCGGATTATCGATGAGATCATCGTACCAGCGTTTAGGGAAGAAGATTTTGCCGGCGGGCTCCGGGCAGGTATTGAACATATTTTAAAAATCATCGAGGGTGAACCGCTGCCTTCACCTTCTATCAGGCGTGACACAGATGTATCAAGTGGTCCAAGTATTATTCTGGATAACATTATTCCTATTTTGCTGCTATTTCTCGTGCTTGGCAGAATATTGCAGGTTATGTTTGGGCGCCTGATTGGTGCTACCGTAGCAGGAACTATTGCTGGCTCAATCGTATGGTTGATTTTTTCCTCGTTGGCAATCGCTATTTTTATTGCAATTGTTATTTTTATTATCAGCTTATTTGAGAGCACAAATCGAGGTATTTACCGCGGCGGACGCAGTAGCTGGCCCGGCGGTGGCAGTTTTGGAGGAGGTGGATTCCGCGGGGGAGGTGGCGGTTTTGGAGGTGGTGGTGCTTCGGGGAGATGGTAAATGAATTTTCTGCGGATAATCAGACATCTTTTTATTGGTCAAATGACAATAAAGTGCGCACTTCCTGCTGCTTCATTAGCGAGGATTGAACAAGCTATCAAACAGTCTGAGATGAATCATGATGGTGAAATTCTGTTTGCGGTAGAAGCTTCACTAAATTTGGTATCTCTGCTGAAAAAACAATCTGCACGAGAGAGAGCGATAGATATTTTTTCATTGTTGCGGGTATGGGACACACCACATAACAATGGTGTGCTGATTTATTTATTACATGCTGATCAAGATGTAGAGATTGTAGCTGATCGCGGGATAGACGCTAAAGTGGATCACAAAGAGTGGGAAAAGATTTGTCAGGAGATGGAAGTAGCTTTCCGAAAAGGACAATTTGAAAAAGGTGTGCTGGCTGCAATAAACACAATTGATTATCAATTGAAAAAACATTTCCCCCTAGCATCAAAAGGAGGAGGAAATGTACTCCCGGATAGACCGGTTGTTTTATAGTAATAGTGCAGTTCTCACTAAGAAATCAAGCAGATAACATCTTCTTAACCATAAATAAGATACGCAAAAGTGATGCTGTGTGATTTCAAATATTTCTCCATCAGAAAAGCTTAGCAAAATCTGGAATAGAAATAGATAATGAGAGCTCCTATTTCCAGATTTTGCTAAGCTTTTCTATATGTTTGAATGAGAGCAATTTTGGCTAAAGACAGATGCTATTTGTTCTGATAGCAGTTGCGATATTGGCTGTCATAGTTAATTTTATCGAATTATTATGTACAGCAGATTTTCCCGCCATCTATACAGCAATATTGACTCAGCAAGATTTAAATCTAATAACCTCACATACATATCTAGGTTTTTATATTCTTGGATACTTAACAGATGATTCGCTCATAGTGGGAACTGGCGTGCTTGTATTAAGTGCTTACGGTGCAAGCAGGATGCTTACTCAAGCTAATTAATGGCTTATTGATGCTGGAGCTGGAGGAGAGGATGCTGATTCTGCGCCCAGAATGATTGAGTGATTTTCTGAAACATTAAAATTAATCAGTTTTTAAATATTAATTATTAGATTCTAACTGATTTCCAATATTTGGATTTCCAATAATTATTATCTAATCTGGATATCGTTACCCCTCTAGTTCGAGAAGCATGGATAAATTTCCTGTTTTCAAGATAGATTCCAACATGATTTGATCTTTTTGTTTTAAAAAATACTAAATCACCTGATTTTAGATCATTTTTACTTATTACTTTTCCTAATCTTGATTGTTGGGATGCTGTTCTTGGTAATTCTTTACCTAATCCTTTTTTATAAACAACATGAACAAGCCCTGAGCAATCAATTCCGTCTTGACTTAAACCTCCAAACCGGTAGCGGACACCCTGCCACTTTCTATAGTTTTCATATAAAATATTTTTTATAGAATGTGAACTTGTTTTATCATCATTTTGGATATTAGGTTGTTCACTAAAATTTGTTTCCTTTTTCCCTATTGATCCACAGCCGGTTATTAGACATGCGTAAATAAATAAAATGACAATGTTCTTAGTAGACATGCTTTTAATTTATGCTTACATGATAAATCGATATAAAGTATATCAAGGAATAATATAAATGTAAAACATTGTTTATATTAAAATTTCATAAAACTTTTTTTATCTAAAAATTTGCACGAATAGATTAGTTCTAGAGTTTAAATACTTTTTGCATAATGATATATAATAAAAAAAAGCTATATTTCTATTTTAATCTTTTGATTTGATTAAGAACTAAGTGAATTAAATAAGGGAATATTAGAATTTGATGCAGATGACATAAAATAATAATACTATGTAGTATTTATCTGCAATGGAGGAGGAGAAATATAATTTTTTGGGAAATTGCTTGGCTACTTTGTAAGATGTTGCATGGATGGGTTGGCAACCACAAAAAGCAATCATGTGATTGCGTAAAATAAAAAGATAGTAACCTTGAGCTCTTTGAGGAGCTAGTAGAAAGAAATCTTCGCTTTGACGGAGTAATCTTTATTTCTTCTCATTATTGTTGGATTGTTTCAATCTCATGGTTTAATTGCTGAAGCATTAAGAGAGGGTTGGGGGATTGAGTAATTGGTCTGCCAATTACCAAATAATCAGCGCCACTTTGTATAGCCTCTTGGGGTGTTGCTACGCGCGTCTGATCATTTTTATTACAATTGAGAGGACGAATCCCTGGCGTTACTAAACAAAAATCTTTTGGAATGATTTTACGAAGTTGTGGTGCTTCCATGGCTGAGCAAACTACACCATCAAGACCACAATCGCTAGCAAGTAAAGCAAGGCGCTGCACGATATTGATTGGCTCTTCATTCAAGCCTATTTCATGGAGATCACTCTCATTTAAACTAGTAAGTAGAGTTACCGCGATGAGTTTTGTTTTTTTTGTGGAGAGTGCTTCTTGAGCAGCAATAAGCATTTTTCTCCCTCCCAACGCGTGAACATTAACCATCCATACGCCCAGATCTGACGCAGCTCTACAAGCGCTAGCTACAGTATTCGGGATATCATGGTATTTTAAATCAAGAAAAATATCAAAACCGTAGCCCATCAATTGTTCTATTAATTGTGGGCCACCAATAGTGAAAAGTTCTTTACCAACTTTTATTTTGCATAAATTCTTATCCAATTTACATGCAAATTCAAGTGCCTGTTTTTTATTAGAGAAATCAAGGGCAACAATAATGCGCGGATTATTCATGCAATAATATTATAATTTTTTTCTTAATCTTTTGATAAAACAAATAAAATATCCAAAAGCAATACCTGATGCAAAAAAAGTCAATAAAACTACTATTATCGGAACTTGCCATTCAAAATCAAAATAATAATTAATAGTTATTATTTCAGTATTTTTTGCAGCAAAGCTAAATAGGAATAAAAAAAGTATTATGTTTAGGAACCAAATAAAAAAATACATAAACTTTACATTATATAAAATATAAAGATGCTCTTCCCGACCAATAATTGTTATCAGATCAAAAAGAGCATCCGTTCCATTTTGAATGGATTAATTACGCTTCATCTTTTGTTTGAAAATCAACGCGTTCACGCATTTTTTTTCCTGCTTTAAAATGCGGAACGTATTTTTCAGGTACATGAACCTTTTCTCCAGACTTTGGATTACGGCCAATACGGGCTGGTCTGTAATTTAAATCAAAACTGCCAAATCCACGAATTTCGATACGCTCTCCTTTAGAGAGACTACTAGCCATCGCATCAAGTATCATTTTGACGGCTAATTCAGTATCTTTTGCCAAGAGCTGGGGGTATCGAGCAGCAAGCTTGGAAATCAATTCAGATTTCGTCATCGATGTCCTTTATTGTTCTTCAGAGTTTTTGCTATCCATTTTAGCTTTGAGCAATGCTCCTAGATTAGTGGTACCTGTACTGGCAGGAGTTTTAGTAGTCACCATCTGTAATGCACTATTTTCCTCGTATTGATCTTTTGCTTTGATGGAAAGATTGATGTTGCGATTCTTACGATCAATATTGATGATCATTGCTTCAATTTGATCCCCTTCTTTGAGCAGGGTCCGTACATCTTCAATTTTGTCACGAGATACTTCGGAAGCACGCAAATAACCTTCTACTTCGTCAGTCAAAGTAATGACTGCACCTTTGGCATCGATTGATTTTACAGTACCTTTGACGATACTATTTTTATCATGTGCTGCCACATATATAGTAAAAGGATCCCCTTCTAACTGTTTTATTCCGAGTGAAATACGTTCTTTCTCAACATCAATCGATAATACAACAGCTTCTACCTCGTCGCCTTTTTTATAATTTAATATTGCTTCTTCACCGGGTTGGGTCCAAGAGAGATCGGATAAATGAACTAAGCCGTCAATATTACCGGGTAAGCCGATGAATACACCGAAATCGGTGATAGATTTTATTTGGCCCTTGACTTTATCGCCTTTCTCATGAGTTATTGCGAATTCTTCCCATGGATTAGGTTTGCATTGTTTCATTCCGAGGGAGATGCGGCGACGCTCCTCGTCTATCTCAATAATCATGACCTCTACTTCATCACCTAATTGTACTATTTTCGATGGATAGACATTTTTGTTGGTCCAGTCCATTTCAGAAACATGCACTAATCCTTCAATTCCCTGTTCAATTTCTACAAAGGCACCGTAGTCTGTGAGATTAGTTACTTTACCAAACAGTCGTGTGCCTGGAGGATAACGCCTTGAGAGGCCTACCCAAGGATCCTCGGTTAATTGCTTCATCCCTAAAGAAACTCGATTTTTTTCTTGATCAAATTTAAGTACTTTGGCTGTTACTTCGTCGCCAACATTAATGATCTCTGAAGGATGTTTTACACGACGCCAAGCTAAATCGGTGATATGAAGGAGTCCATCTATCCCGCCTAAATCAACAAACGCACCATAATCGGTAATATTTTTAACAATACCGCGCACGATGGCGCCTTCTTGCAAGTTTGCCAATAAAGATTCTCGATCTGCTCCTTGAGTTTCTTCTAACACTGCGCGTCGAGAAATGACAACATTATTACGTTTGCGATCCAGTTTGATGACTTTGAATTCCATTTCCTTATTTTCATAAGGAGTAGTGTCCTTGACGGGGCGTATATCCACTAGTGAGCCTGGTAAAAAAGCACGAATACCGTTGACCATGGCGGTTAATCCACCCTTTACCTTACCATTGACCATGCCACTCACTATAGAACCTTTTTCCATAGCTTCTTCTAGATCATGCCAGGCATTTAACCGTCTAGCTTTATCTCTGGACAAACGCGTTTCACCATAACCGTCCTCAAGTGCATCAATGGCGACACTGACAAAATCTCCCGCCTTAGCCTCAATCTCGCCTCTGTCATTTTTAAATTCCTCAATAGGAATATAACTCTCGGATTTGAGGCCTGCATTGACCACTACAAAGTTATAGTCAATACGCACAACTTCTGCGGTGATTACCTCTCCCACACGCATTTCTTTGCGTGAAAGGCTTTCTTCGAAGAGTTTGGCAAAATTTTCTGAGGAAGGAGTTACGTTGGAAGCAATAGTCATTATAAAAAATTACCCGATTTTAATTTCATCCCATAAATGAGATGGTTGGTTAGTTAATCAAAAGTTACTTGAATTATATGGTCTTATTTAAAAATAAAATCACTTTTCATTAAACCTAGTTCTTGCAGGTTTTATTGTACAACTGCAGTACCGCATTAACAGCTTCCTCAATACTAAGAGAAGTTGTATCTAGCAATTTCGCATCTACTTCTTGTTTTAGAGGAGCAGCGTCGCGATTGCTATCTCGTGTATCACGTTCATAAATATCCTGCAATAAGGATTGAATATTAGCATTTATTCCTTTCTCTATCAACTGCTTATAGCGTCGTAGTGCTCGCTCTTCAGCACTGGCAGTGAGAAAAATTTTGAGAGAAGCATCTGGAAACACAACTGATCCCATATCTCTGCCATCTGTTACTAGTCCAGGAAGTTGGCGAAAGGCACGTTGACGCTGTAGTAATGCTGTTCTTACTTTAGGTTGACCGGCAATTACAGAGGCCAGTTTACTGCATTCTTCGCTACGTATTGCATCTGAAACATCCTCGCCATTTAATTGAACAGATGAGCCATCAAAATTTACATCTAAATGTAAAGCAATATTTGTTATGGCCGACTCATTAGCAGAATCAGTATTTGATCGTATTGCTATTAATGCCACCAGGCGATAAAGTGCCCCGCTATCGAGATAATGAAATGCAAGTTTTTGGGCAACGATTTGTGCAACTGTGCCTTTCCCCGAAGCTGAAGGACCATCGATAGTAATGACTGGAATAGCGCCAGTTTCCATAAAAAAACCTCTTGAGTAGAAATATGAAGATTCGTAGCGTCAGGAACGCACAATCATCGCAAATTTTTCAAAATAATCCGGGAAAGTCTTGGCTACACAATCCGGATTATTGATGCGTAGGGGTGCACCTAGAGATACAAGCGAGAAACACATCGCCATCCGGTGATCATCGTAGGTATCGATGATTGCATGAGGGGTAAGTGGGGTAGCAGGGGGTGTAATCCGTATAAAATCTTTTCCTTCCTCAACCAGAGCTCCAACTTTGCGCAATTCCTTTGCCATTGCTGAAATACGATCAGTCTCCTTAACTCGCCAACTCGCAATATTTCTAAGTGTAGTCGTTCCTTTTGCAAACAAAGCCGTCGTGGCTAATGTCATGGCTGCATCGGGGATATGATTGCAATCGAGATCAATGGCTTTCAGTTGCTGACGAGAATCGTTGCTAATTGGCGAAGAAGATTCGATCCAATTTTTTCCTTTTTTGATATGGGCGCCCATTTTTTCTAACGCATCAGCAAAATGAATATCACCTTGTAAACTCTCTGTGCCAACACCTTCAACGCGTACCGGCCCTCCACCAATAGCTCCAGCAGCCAAAAAGTAGGATGCTGAGGAAGCATCTCCTTCCACAATTATTTCACCTGGACTCTTGTAAGTTTGTGGGGCTGACAATGTAAAGTGTTGCCAATTTTCTTGTATGACTTGGACGCCAAATCGTGCCATTTGAGCCAGAGTAAGTTCAACGTATGGCCTTGAAATAAGTATGCCATTAACGATAATTGTGGCGGTTTTGCCTGTTAACGGTAACGCCATTAAGAGTCCACTGAGAAATTGACTGGAAACATCCCCCTTGATTGAAATGGTTTTGCTTTGTATCTCAGCAGACTTGATCTCTAGGGGAGGAAAACCTTCATTTCCAAGATAAGTAATACTGGCATTCAATTGACGTAAAGCATTTACTAAATCTGCAATAGGGCGTTCATGCATGCGGGCTACGCCAGATAGTCGATAATGACCGCTCATTATGGCAAGCACAGCAACGAGAGGGCGAAAAGCAGTACCAGCATTACCCAGAAACAAATCAGCTTGTTTGACTGGAAATTTTCCGCTAGCACCTTCTACGCTGTAATCATTCTCGCTAATTTGATTGATTTTAATTCCGAGCGCTCCAAGTGCATTTAGCATTTGTGCCGTATCCTCGGAAATCAGCAGATTCCGAACGAGGGTTTTACCGTTTGCTAACGCTGCGAGTAAAAGGATCCGATTGGAGATGCTTTTTGAGCCTGGGAGTTCAATGATGCCACGTGCAGCACTAGCAACAGGAAGATCAAGCCAGTCCATAAATTTCTAGAAAGGTAAATATGCTATATGTCTTCATTTCTTTTTATAATGGCAGATTAGATTGACAGGTATAACTTAGGTATAAATTAAAAGATATAGAGTATAGAGGCAGAACGGAAATTTGTAGTGCCTGCTATAATAACTAATTTTCTAGCGACACTATATACTAGACTATATTAGATAAAACTCGATAGTTAGGATTCATTTAATTAAATTATAACTGATAGATAATGGGACTGTTCAATGGAAGATGATTCTTTAAATTCACTACTTATTTCTGTACTGGCTATTCCATTTGTCGTTGCAATACAAATTTGGATTAAAGAGCGCAAAGATCGTCGACGTAACAAAGATGGTGAAGAAGAATTTAAGACTACTCGTGAAGCAGTTATTTCTTTTTTAATAGAAGGATTAGCTGTAGTTGGAGGATTGGCCATTCTTATTGCTGCAATATCTGGAATTGCCAAGTATATTATTAATGTTTATGGTTAATTGAGTTTCTAAAAAAACTTATCCAGGCCACACAGAGTGAATACTGTAATTGAAAGAAAGCTTCATTACAGTATTCATTTTTTGTTTTGAGAAATAAGAAATATTAAGGCGATAAAATGTAAGGGGTAACCAGCCTTATGGCAATGTGGTTGGATTCCTATGCGCGTTTCTTCTTACTTGCAGATGGTGATGTTTTAGGTTCATTTGTATTTTCTGTTTTTTCTTTTGAAGCCTTTTTCTCAAATTCAAACTCTATTTTACCTTCTTTTCCGATTACCAAATAAGCTGAGAATGGTCGTCCTTTTTTAGAGATAAATTTAGTCAACAGATCAGTTTTTCCTGTTTGCAGTAATTTGACGATTTGCTCCTGTTCGATAGCTCGGTTGAGAATAATTTTTCCAGTTTTAAAGTCGCATGTGTGAGTGGCGCCGACTGCTTTTTCACAGACATAATATAATCCGTGCTCATAGACGGAATTGCTGCATTTGGGACATTTGCCGAGAGGTTGCTGGTTGGAGAAATCAATTGCATCAGCTTCTTCTGTATCATTGCCACCAAACTCAAATTTCATCTCGAACGTATCAGTAAGTTTGATGATAGCATTAAACAAACGTCCCATTTTGCTGCGAAACCCTTGCAATGGACCAATTTCACCTTTCGAAATGAGTGTTTCCATTTCTTCTATTTCAAATTGTCGTCCAGCCAGAATTTTCCATAGAGCAAAATCACATTGCTGGCATTGAAATTTCTTGTATGTTTCTTGTATAACTCCTCCGCATTTAGGGCAGGGAACTTTGAGTATCGCAAAATCGCCACTTATCGTTTTTCCTCGATGATTTTTCGCTTGTTCGACAATATGCTGCGTCATGTCAGCAATTTTAGCCATGAATGCTTCACGCTTTAATTTACCTTGCTCGATCTGGCGTAATTTGAATTCCCAATCACCCGTTAATTCTGGAGAGATCAACTCGGGTATTTTTAGTCCACGCAATAAGGTAATGAGCGAAAATGCTTTGGCAGTTGGATGTAATTCCCGCCCGACACGCTGTAAATAATTTTCAAAGACGAGACCTTCAATGATGGCCGCACGCGTTGCAGGTGTGCCAAGACCTTTTGCACTCATTGCTGCCCGTAATTCTTCATCTTCCACCAGTTTTCCCGCTCCTTCCATGGCAGATAAGAGAGTTGATTCATTGAATCTCGCTGGTGGCCGAGTTTGATTGGAAATGACCTTGATTTCTTCAGCGATAACTGATTTATCAGCGCTAATTGCAGGTAAAACTGTACCATCGCCATTATCATCATGTATTAGCGATTTGCCGTAAACGGCTTGCCATCCAGCATTGATCATGACTCTACCCTCTGTTTTAAAGGGCTCATCTTCAACACGCGTAATACGTGTTGTTACAAGAAATTCTGCAGCTGGATAGAAAATTGCAAGAAAACGTTTGGTTACCAGATCGTAAAGCTTTGTTTCTGCCTCATTTAATTTTTTTGGCTCGAGTGAAGTTGGAATAATGGCAAAGTGATCGGAAATTTTCGTGTTATTAAAAATACGCTTATTTGGTTTTACCCAATCAGAATCCAGAATTTGCTTTGCGAACTGGCCATATTGAGTGGTCGCAAGTGCATGCAGAGTATCTTTAACAGGCGCAATGTAATCTTCCGGAAGCGCGCGTGAATCAGTACGTGGATAGGTTAATACTTTATGTTTTTCGTAGAGCGCTTGCGCCAGTCCTAATGTTGTTTTAGCAGAAAAACCAAAGCGACTATTGGCATCTCGTTGTAAACTTGTGAGATCATACAGTAACGGGCAGGTTTCTTTAGCTGGCTTACTTTCTTCACTAACTATTCCTGGTTTGCATTGACATTTGATCTTGATCGCTTTTGCTTTATCTTGCTCCCATATGCGTTCTGCTCTAGCTTCGCTATTCTCCTTATCTTTTGAAAATTTCTCGTCAAACCATTTTCCTTTGTAGTGATCATTGTCACTAGAAAAAATAGCGTGTATCTCCCAGTAGTCTTTGGATACAAATTTTTTGATGACTTCTTCTCGTTCAACCAGTATGGCTAACGTTGGGGTCTGAACACGTCCAACAGTAGTTTTATGGAAACCACCTTCTTGAGAATTAAATGCCGTCATTGCACGTGTACCATTAATCCCCACTAGCCAATCTGATTCAGAACGACTAACAGCGGCTTCTGCTAATGGTTGTACTTCACTATTATCGAGTAGTTTGGAGAAAGCTTCTCGAATGGCAGCAGGTGTCATGGATTGTAACCACAGCCGTTTAATAGGTTTTTTTGCTTCCGCGTAGCGTGTGATGTAGCGAAAAATTAATTCTCCTTCTCGTCCGGCATCACAAGCATTGATCAGCGTATCCACATCTTTCCGCTTGATGAGTTTTGTTAATAATTTCAAGCGAGTAGATGTTTTTTCAATAGGAATAAGATCAAAATAAGGAGGGATGACAGGTAAATGATCAAAGCTCCATTTGCCGCGCTTAACCTCATAATATTCCGGTGCAGTCAGCTCAAGCAAATGGCCAACTGCAGATGATAAAACGTATTCGTCACTTTCAAAATAATCATTTTCTTTAGTGAAATTACCTAATGCGCGGGCAATATCTGCTGCCACGGAAGGCTTCTCAGCGATGATCAATTTTTTGCTCATGAAATTTTTGGCTAGATGATTATATTTTTTGTCAATTACAAGATTGGAATGTTCAGATTATTGAGGAAAGGCACATTTTGTGTGCCTAACACACTTTATTTTAAGAGCATGTATTGCTCATTAAATGATGTGTTTATTTAAAGTCGAATTCAGGGTTGATTGTTTCTCAACAATTAATGCCGATGTCGTGGATTACTCGCTATGAACAATTTTTCCAGAATATTGGGATCAATTAATTGATTTTGTATCCATAGATCAAGCAAAATAACGAGCTTAATTTTTTCTAGACTGGAATTATTTCCATTCATTTTGAGAACACGATCAATTAATAATTCTCGCTGTAGTGAATTAAGAATACCCGCCTGCTCAAGAAAAAGAATAAATCCACGTCCTTCCTTATCAATTGCTTCCATTTCAGAAGGCGTATACCATCGTAATGAGTTACTTTGAGCAAATGTTGCCGGATAGTGATTATTATCACCTTTTGTAAGATCTGATAACCAATTAAGTGCTTGATTAATTTCATCCTCTCCAAAACCAGCTATAGTTAATTTATGCGTTAATGTTGCAGAATCTGGACAACCTCCTCTGTCGAAATAGTTTTCGAATAAGTAAATTAGGATTTCGTACATATAGATACTCTCTTTCACTGTATGCACATTAGTAGATTTTTATAGTATAAATTTTTATCAATGGCATTAACGAACTCTTTGATAACGGCCGCCAGGTAAACTGGCAACCATTCCGTTTAACTCTAGTGCCAATAGCATGGCGGATACTGCTTCGACCGTCAAGCCGCTTCGCGTGCATAGGGTATCGATGTCGGTCACGTCATAGCCCAAGTGGGGCAGCAATATTGAATTCCCTTGGGAATTACTAAAATCAAGCGTTACGTCAGTATTTCCATGGGGTAACGCAGTCTGACAATTAAACTCATCTAAGATATCCTGGATATTTTCTATCAATTTGGCCCCTTGCTTAATCAATGCATGACAGCCCTTTGACAAAGGTGAATGTATGGAGCCTGGTATAGCCATCACTTCCCGTCCCTGTTCTAATGCTTGTTTTGCAGTAATGAGTGAGCCGCTGTGCAAAGTTGCTTCAACGACTAAACAGCCAAGACTCATACCGCTGATAATTCTGTTGCGACGAGGGAAATTTCTGCCCAATGCAGGCATTCCTAGCGGAAATTCCGAAATCAGTGCTCCTTCTTTTGCCAGCAGGTGGGCTAGTTCCCGATTTCTTGCAGGGTAGACAATATCGAGCCCCGTTCCTACCACAGCAATGCTTGCTGAAATACCGCGCAAGCCACCTTGATGGGCGGCGGTATCAATTCCTTGTGCCATCCCGCTAACAATGCAAAATCCTGCATTACTTGCAGCTTCAGCGAAAGCACCAGCATTGGCTATGCCTTGCGGCGTCGCATTACGACTACCAACGATAGCAAGGGTAGGTGAATTGAGAAGTTTGCGTTGCCCCTTTAAGTAAAACAAAGGAGGAGGATCGACAATATTGAGTAGTAGTTTGGGATAATCATGATCTGCAAGTGTAATGACGCAGTTAGAAGGGTCTTCCAACCATTTAAGTGCTGCATCGACTTTGCTCTTGTCTGCACCTCGAGTGATGTTATAAGCAGCCTGCTTTTTTACGATGCGTTCCAGTTGATATGTATCCGTTGAAAGAATTTCTCTTGGGTTACCAAAAGCAATCAGTAGCTTGCGAATGGATTCGTCACCTAAGCTATCTATTAGAGTGAGATTAAGCCAGGATTCAACATCTGGCGGAGCTTTCATGGTAAAGAATAATACTTATCGTGATTATAAAAAGGAATGTAAATACTATTTATTGCGGAAACAGGAAAGACTATTTTGCATAAAAAGTCTGTAAATAATTTCAATTCGATTTAGATATGAACAATTTTAGCCCTAGATATGGTCTAGTTAGGGTGTTTTTACCGCATCCAATACTTTGATTGCTTGAGAACTTTGCGTGACTAATGCATAAGATACTTTATCAAATACACGAAAAACAAGTACTAGGCCGATGCGTTCATCGGGGAGCATTACAGTTTCACCAGTAGGTGATTTTACTTCACTTTTCCGATAAACGGCGAGGACATGGCCTTCCTTCAATCCGTCATGAATGCCTTTATTAAGCGTGATAATAGCATTTTCACCGATTTCAGCTACACCACCATAGACAGAGATAATACGCCCTTTAATAGCAAAATTTGGTGCATGAGGTCCATAATCTACGTCTCTATCAGGAGGGGAGGGAATTAAGCGATCGCCATTTAATATTTCTTGGACAGAATGTGTTACCGTTACGGAGCTAATCGTAGCAAAATTTTTAACTTCAACATCCCCCAAATAAATTGCTTCATATCCAAGGATGTGATTATTATCATCTGGGTCCATCAATGCCTTGCTAGTACGAAAAACTTGCCATAAGGAGCCTTTGTCATGAGGTAAATCACGTACATAGATTGTTTCTCCTGTGCTTAATATTACTCGATTGTCACTGGAGCCTAATACAAGGGGTGCTTTGTCAAGAGCATGCTTTTCAATGACCAATGGTTGGCTCAGAAATGGTTTGATTTTGTTGGCAGGAATAGTTGGGATACCACCCGCTCCTAATTTTTCTATTCGCATTTTAGGAGATAATTTTATGATTGCCTTTTCATCGGAAAGTTTTAATTGATTTCCTTTGGCTGTTTTTTCAAGGACGATGATATCACCCGGATAAACTGTATGTGGATTCTTCATGGACTCCCGGTTTTGATTCCATATTTCTGGCCATCGCCAAGGATCTTTCAAAAAGCGAGAGGCAATGCTCCATAGTGTGTCACCCTGAACAACAATATAGTGATCTGGCGCATTATGATGTAGCTCAATTTCTGCTGCCTTAATAGCCTCATTAGAAAAAACGAATATAAGTAAAATCGCGGATATAATTACACGCATAGATTTAACCTGGATTTCTCAGTTGGACGGAATGGAGTGTGTCATTTTGCGAGTGTAAAGCAAGGCGTAACGACACGGAATAGTTGTTCCATTCCAAGGAGTTGCAACGCAGCCATGTGTTTGCAAAATCGCGCAATCCGTACCGGAGCGAAAATACCCAGAAGGTAAGAATGAAATTTATAGAAAAGGTCTTTATACTCATAATGTTAACACCAGAACGAGCGATTAACTGAGGGTTCTAGGTTTAATTTTTAATAGTGAGAGGCCTTCATTTAGATGCTATTCTTTAAGCTTGAATTGAACAGCATCCAAAGCTTACGATCTAACAGCAGAATTTATTAAACCGAATTACGCTAGTTTGCTATGGCAATTCTGAAAATATTACAATATCCAAATGAAAGACTGCATAAGGTTGCAGCTCCCGTACCAGCAATTACCGATGAAATTCGTGTGCTGGTTCAAGATATGACGGAAACTATGTATTCCGCAACTGGAATTGGTTTGGCAGCAACTCAGGTTGATGTGCACCAACGCGTGATCGTTATTGATGTTTCCGAAACTCGTGATCAGCTCCATGTATTCATTAATCCAGAAATTATTGCAAGCAGTGGAGAATCTGATTATGAGGAGGGATGCTTATCAGTGCCCGGAATTTTCGAGAAAGTAAAACGAGCTGAAAATATCTCAATCAGGGCAATGAATCTGGAAGGCGATCTGTTTGAACTGAATGTTAGTGGTTTATTTGCAATATGTATCCAGCATGAGATGGATCATTTGATGGGTAAGGTATTTATTGAATACCTGTCACAACTAAAGCAGTCACGAATTCGATCAAAATTAAAAAAGTTACAACGTG
This sequence comes from Nitrosomonas sp. Nm33, assembly GCF_900107265.1. Classification (GTDB taxonomy): domain Bacteria; phylum Pseudomonadota; class Gammaproteobacteria; order Burkholderiales; family Nitrosomonadaceae; genus Nitrosomonas. The sequence goes on from NZ_FNPJ01000001.1 coordinate 52,048, forward strand.
ATGCCAAATCCTAATTTACCTTGCCTTGCCTAAATCTGTTTCTTTACAAGAAATGAATATGTTGATCTGAAGTTTTCTATGAGAATTATTTTTGCTGGTACACCAGCTTTTGCAGCCAGGGCATTGATTTCTTTGCTAAGTGCTGAATATCAGATCGTATTAGTGTTGACTCAACCAGATCGTCCAGCGGGGCGTGGGATGAAAACCCAGATAAGTGATGTAAAAAAAGTTGCGCAGGCTTATGATATTCCTTTGTTGCAACCGCTTACATTAAAATCGAAAGCTATTCATACGCAACTAAAGGCATTTGATGCGGATGTAATGATTGTTGCAGCATACGGATTAATCCTACCAGAAGAAGTTTTAAAAATTCCACGTTATGGTTGTTTGAACATTCATGCCTCCCTCTTGCCTCGTTGGCGAGGTGCAGCGCCTATTCAACGAGCCATATTGGCAGGTGACCAGGAAACGGGTATTACCATCATGCAAATGGATGAGGGGCTTGATACTGGTGATATGCTACTGCAACGTCACATTCCTATTGACTCTGAGGATACGGCACAAACTCTTCACGATAAGCTTGCTGATTTAGGCGCACAGAGTATTGTCGAGGCATTAGGATTAATGCAGCTTGATAAATTGACAGTGATTCCCCAGGATGAAATACAGGCATGCTACGCTTCAAAAATCCAAAAAAAAGAAGCGGAAATTGACTGGAGAGTGGATGCGGACCAAATTGATCGAAGTATTCGTGCTTTTAATCCTTATCCGGGAGCTTATACGTACCTGCAAGGTAATTTATTGAAAATATGGCAAGCTAAGGCTGTAAAAAATAATTCTGGCAAAGCGGGAGAAATTATTACGACCGGCAGTGAGGGGGTCGTAGTGGCTTGTGGAAAAGGAGCGCTGATTTTAGAAGTTGTGCAAAAACCTGGGGGGAAAAAAATGCCTATCGCAGAATTTCTGGCGGGACATTGTTTACAATCAGGTCAGTTTTTTTCTACAGCGATGAACTGCCAGCTCGGAAAATGATTAAAGCTCAGCACCTCGCTGTAATCGCTATAGGGCGTGTTCTTGCAGGCAAAAATCTAACGGAAGTTTTACAGGAGATATGGCAATCGAATCTGCCTCTTTCTCATCAACAGCAGGGTGCCATTCAGGATCTGACCTATGGAGTGCTGCGTTATTACGGGCAACTTAACGCATTGCTCAATTTATTGTTAGATAAAACGCTACAAGATCTTAAGCTGCGTTATTTACTATTGGTAAGTTTATATCAGCTGCAATACAGCAAAGCGCCTTCCTATGCAATTGTTGATCATGCCGTTTCTACTGCCCGCCTCGTAAGTGATAAACGCGGTGCACCAGGATTGGTTAACGCCGTCTTGCGGAATTTTATACGGAATAGCTCTGCATTATGGGAGCAAATTAATAATGATGTTGGGAGATACTCCCATCCTCAGTGGTGGGTCAATAAGCTTCGTAAACAATACCCCCACCATTATAAAGCTATTCTGAGTGCAAGCAATCAGCATCCTTCAATGACATTACGAGTTAACGTCCGGAAAATCGGGGTTAAAGCCTATCAAAAAATGCTTGAGGAGCACGGTATTAAAGCCGATTTAATATGGTATGCTGCATTGAAGCTGGCGCAGCCATTGCCAGTAGAGAAACTACCAGGATTTAAGGAAGGTTTTGTATCAATACAAGATGCAGGAGCCCAGTTGGCAGCGACCTTACTGGATGTGTATGATGGTATGCACGTGTTAGATGCTTGTGCTGCGCCCGGAGGGAAAAGCACGCATTTAATGGAATTAGCGCAAATAAAATTAACTGTGCTTGATAGTAATGCGCAGAGACTTATGCGTGTAGCAGAAAATTTTGAGCGACTCGGGAATGAACCTCATCGTGTGGTATGTGGTGATGCACTTTATCCTTCGGAATGGTGGGATGGTCAAGCATTTGACCGAATTCTGGCTGACGTCCCCTGTAGTGCATCGGGCGTAGTCAGCCGTCATCCTGATATCAAATGGTTGCGGCGACAAACTGATCTATCCATTTTTGCAAGCAACCAAGAGAATATTCTCAACGCTTTGTGGAAAATTCTGAAACGAGAAGGAAAGTTGCTGTATATAACTTGCTCTGTTTTTCATGAAGAAAATTCGATTTTAATTAAGAAATTTCTACAATCGCATCAAGATGCTCGTTTATTACCTCTTTCGCATTCTGATATGGTTAATGGGCAATTGCTGCCAAGCTCCTTGCATGACGGCTTTTTCTATGCCTTGTTTTGTAAGACTTGATAGAGCGCTACGATTTAAAGTATTGTTGCAGATCCTAGCGACAATGCTGCTGATTTTGCTGCTATTGTTAGCAGCACCAGCTCGGGGCGAAGGTGGTATAGAAATAAAATCATTTGCTCTGGAAGCAGTAGGCAAAGGTTACCAAATAAGTCTTGATGCTGATATCACACTAAACAATACTTTAGAGCAGGCCTTAGAAAAAGGCATCATACTTTATTTTGTATCAAAATTCACTCTCATAGAGAGTCGTTGGTATTGGCTGGATGAAGAGGTGGCTCGCAGTAAGCGACGTATAGGATTGAGTTATCATGCGCTTACCCGACAATACCGCTTGAATGGTAGTCGAATGATGCCACAAGGCTTTGATACGTTGCAGGAAGCACTCCAGACATTGGGAAGGCAGCATAATATCCCTGTTGAGATAAAGTCTACGCTGAAGCAGGATGCAGAATATGTCGCAACTTTACAAGTATGGCTGGATATTTCTCGATTAGCCAAACCATTTCAAGTAGAGTGGTTTAGTTCAAAAGATTGGAATCTAAGTTCAGAAAAAAAAGAATGGCGTATTAAATTGCCTGCGCCCCATAAAGAGAATCTATGAAGTACGTCATTATCATAGTTACGGGGCTTAGTGTGGTCATGCTGTTTTTGCTAGCAACAGCGGGCGCTAATACTGAATTTTTTGAGCGTCTTTACCGCTGGCTGATTGGTTTCAATGTAATTTTTGTATTATTTTTGCTAGTGGTAGTGGGGTTCTTGTTATGGAGGCTAAACAGGAGACTAAAAGCAGGGGTGTTCGGCTCTAAACTAGCACTTCGCTTATTGATGATTTTTTCACTGATGGCCGTTCTTCCTGGAGTTTTGGTGTATGGCATTTCGGTCCAGTTTTTGGGAAAAAGTATCGAATCCTGGTTTGATGTCAAAGTTGATCAGGCATTAGAGGGGGGATTAAATTTAGGGCAAACTATGCTTGATAATTTACTCGAAGAGCTCGAGAAAAAAGCTAAGGCCACTGCATTAACATTATCTGAATCGCCTGTATTGCCATTATCAGCATTGAATCAGTTATTGGTTCACTCGCAGATACAGGAAGCAACATTATTTAACCAAGATGGTCAAGCGATTGCCTTTTCAAGCATAGATGACATGGCGCTGTTTCCAGAAATACCCAATGCTGCCGCCATGCGGCATATCCGAATGCAGAAGAGCTATAGTGCAGTGGAATCTATTCCTGGTAAAGGACTGTATTTACGAGTGCTTGTTCCCGTAAATGTGTTAAATCTTGATGATGATATCCGTGTATTGCAAGTTTTGCAGCAAGTACCCAGATTACTTGCGGAGAATGCCGAGATTGTTCAAACAGGATATCGCAATTACCAAGAATTAACATTATCCCGTCATGGGTTGACTCGACTTTATGGCATAACATTAACATTGGCATTGTTTTTAGCACTTTTTTCTGCCCTTGCTGCCGCTTTCCTTATTAGTGAAAAATTAAGCGCACCGTTGGGCATGTTGGCTGAGGGGACAAGAGCTGTGGCGCAAGGAGATTTTAGTAGACGCCATTCTGTGCAAAGTAACGACGAACTAGGAATACTGACAGAGTCTTTCAATCTCATGACTGAGCAGCTTGAAGTGGCACGTGCTACCGCGCAACGGAATCAGCAGGAGATCGAAAATGCCCGGGCTTATCTTGAAAGTATACTGGCTAACCTTTCTTCTGGCGTGATGGTGTTTGATGAAAAGTTACGCATAAGTACTGTCAATCATAGTGCTGAGCAAATTTTACAGACTCCGTTGACCAATCTGGTAGGGTTAACGATTGAAGAGTGTGCAGAAAAAGAATCGAAATTGCGTATGCTCGCAACAGAAATACGGATAGGATTCAATTCCGCGAAAATGGGAGAGTGGCAACGTCAAGTATTACATTTTAGTGAAAATAAGGATCAGGTTTTGCTTCTTCGAGGGTCACACCTGCCTCAAGTGACTGGAGGAGGCGTTGTGGTATTTGATGATATTACCAGCTTACTGCAAGTTCAGCGCACAGTTGCATGGGGTGAGGTTGCGCGTCGACTTGCTCATGAAATCAAAAATCCTTTGACACCTATCCAACTTTCTGCAGAACGTATGCAGCATAAATTGATGGAAAAATTAACTGGGCAGGATGCAAAAATTCTACAGCGCTCTACTGAAACAATCGTCAATCAGGTCGAATCACTTAAGAAGATGGTCAATGAATTTAGCGAATATGCACGCATACCTGAACTGGAATTATATCAACTCGATTTTAATAGGCTGATACGTGAAGTGCTTGCGTTATATGAGACTGCAAACACTCAATCAGGTCGCAATCATGGTCCAAAAATTAATTTAGAATTGAGCGCAGATCCTTCATTGATTCGCGGAGATCCAACAAGATTACGCCAAGTTATTCATAATTTGCTGCAAAATGCTCAGGATGCTTTGGTTGATGTAGTAGAACCCACGATTACAGTGCGAACCGAAACACTCCCTAATAGTGTTCAGTTCAGCGTAAGTGATAATGGCAAGGGGTTTGCAGAGCAGATTAAAGCGCAGGCATTTGAACCTTATGTAACGACCAAGGTAAAAGGTACGGGTCTCGGACTGCCGATTGTCAAGAAAATTATTAATGAACATAATGGTACAATCCAAATCGAAAATATCCACCCACAAGGAGCTAAGATCATGATTGTATTACCAAGATTATTATCTGATCGCCCTATATCGATTCCTCTTCAAGTAACATAACTATAGAAAATAGTGTTTGAGTTGTTGACTCGATAATATTGCTACAAAGGGTTAGTTGCATTCCAGTTCTGGGAGGTAAATTACAATATAATGGCCAACAATACGATTCTTGTTGTTGATGATGAAGTTGGCATACGCGAGCTCTTATCCGAAATCTTAAATGATGAAGGATATCAAGTGGCTTTGGCAGAAAATGCAGAACAAGCTCGCAACTGGCGTAATCAAACTCGCCCCGACTTGGTACTTTTGGATATCTGGATGCCAGATACAGATGGTATAACATTACTTAAAGATTGGGCCAATAGTGGATTGCTTACCATGCCAGTTATAATGATGTCTGGACACGGCACCATTGATACTGCAGTAGAGGCAACACGTATTGGAGCTGTGGGTTACCTTGAAAAACCCATACCTTTGCAAAAATTACTAAGCACTGTTGGGCAAGCTTTGCGCGGCGGGCAAAGTAAGCCGATTCCGACTCTTACCCTGGTGAGTCTGGGTCGAGGAACTTTAATTGCAGAATTAAAAAAGAAACTCGAGCAGATATCTAATTTGAAAGTACCCGTACTGTTCATGGGTGAGCCGGGTGTGGGAATAGAGCATTGTGCTCATTTTCTACATCATATCAATACTCCATGGGTTGAACCGGAATCACTTTCATTTCTTGCGGAAAACCCAGTGAATTTACTTGAGCAAGCAAAGGACGGTTTATTATTTCTTAGAGAAATTGGCGACCTCAATAAATTGGAACAAAAAGGATTGCTTCTGCTCCTGAGTAAATTAGAAAAATATAATGTGCGTTTAGTATGCGCTACGACTTTTCCCTTGGCAGAATTAACCGCGCAAGGTATTTATAATCCTAAGTTATACGAGATATTAAGCAGTCTTTGTATCAGTGTCCCATCTCTTAGAATGCATCGTGAAGACATTCCTGAACTAGCCAATCAAATACTCTCAAATTGTATTGAATCGGGTGAAGCGCCATTCATTCATTTTAGTACGGCTGCATTAAACACGTTACGCAACTACGATTGGCCGGGTAATCTGGCTCAACTGACGAGTGTGGTACATTCGTTAGCTTTAACTTGTACCAGTACTGAAATTTCAGTGGAGCTTGTGCAGCAGACTTTAGCACCTCCTTTAACGACAGCTATATCAATTGCGCCGGATATACCTTTGAATGCGTCTTTGCGTGAAGCACGAGATTTATTTGAGAAAAATTATTTCGAAAAATTAATTGACCAAGAAGGCGGTAATATGACGCGTGTTGCCGAACGTGCAGGGCTGGAGCGCACACATCTTTATCGTAAAATAAAAGCACTGGGCATTAAGTTACGTAACCAGAATAGCTGAAATAACATCAAAAAAGTGTGTTTGAGTGTATTAATAAATCAATGTTGTAGAGCACTTCGTCTTAGGTGATAATATCGGTTTTTGCCAACTTTTGTTGTCATGCGGCGCGGAAGATGGATATTCTGTTTTTTGAATTTTTTGAGGGATAGTAAAAATGGGAGCATTTGAGGACTTTAACGCGCCAGTATTCAAGAATTTGACGAGCGCGATTCGTGCCTTGGCTATGGACGCAGTAGAAAAAGCTAAATCTGGCCACCCTGGCATGCCTATGGGTATGGCAGAAATTGCGGAGGTGCTTTGGATTCATCATTTGCGTCATAATCCAAGTAACCCCAAATGGGTTGACCGTGACCGCTTCGTTTTGTCCAATGGGCACGGTTCTATGTTGCTTTATGCGCTCTTACATTTGACTGGTTATGATGTGTCAATTGAAGATATCAAGAATTTTCGGCAACTTCATTCCAAAACACCCGGACATCCAGAATATGGCTATACACCGGGAGTAGAAACAACGACAGGGCCTTTAGGACAGGGTATTACCAATGCCGTAGGTATGGCATTGGCAGAAAGAATTCTCGCACAAGAATTTAATCGTCCTGGCTTTGATATTGTTAATCACTATACCTATGCGTTTCTTGGTGATGGATGCTTGATGGAAGGTATTTCACATGAGGCATTTTCTCTGGCGGGCACATTAGGGCTGGGTAAACTCATTTGTTTTTATGACGATAACGGTATTTCAATTGATGGACATGTAGAGGGTTGGTTTACTGACGATACGCCTAAGCGCTTTGAAGCATATGGATGGCATGTTGTGCCAAATGTAAATGGTCATGATCCAGATGCAATTGAGGCCGCTATCGAGGCTGCCAAAAAGATTCCAAACAAACCCTCTATGATTTGCTGTAAGACGGTTATTGGGATGGGGTCACCCAATAAAGCCGATACCCATGCAGTTCATGGCGCGGCATTAGGGGAAGAAGAAATCGCGGCTGCACGCCCTCACATTGGATGGCATTATCTTCCCTTTGAGATTCCTCAAGAAGTCTACGATGCATGGGATGCACGTGCAAAAGGTAATGAGCTGGAAAGTGAATGGAATTATAAGCTTACAGAGTATGAAAAGAAATATCCTGTAGAAGCAACCGAATTCAAGCGTCGTATGACTGGGGAATTACCAGCTAATTGGTCTGAGCATGTTGACAGTTTTATAAGTCGCGTTAACGCAAAAGAAGAGACTATTGCCACTAGAAAAGCATCGCAGAATGCAATCGAGGGATTAGCACCCATTTTGCCGGAACTGGTCGGAGGGTCGGCTGATTTAGCGGGTTCTAATCTGACGCTATGGTCTGGTTCAAAAGGAGTGAGTGCAGAATCCGGCGGGAATTATATTTATTATGGTGTACGTGAATTTGGTATGAGTGCCATTATGAACGGCTTATCATTACATGGCGGTATCATTCCTTACGGGGGCACATTTCTGATGTTCTCAGAATATGCGCGCAATGCTTTGCGCATGGCTGCTTTAATGAAAATCCGTAATATTTTTGTATTTACTCATGATTCGATTGGCTTAGGTGAAGATGGTCCAACACACCAACCGATAGAGCAAACAGCAACATTACGCCTGATACCCAATATGGATGTATGGCGACCTTGTGATACGGTTGAATCAGCTATAGCTTGGGCGCGTGCAATTGAGCGCAAGAATGGACCGTCGACCCTTATTTTTAGTCGACAAAATCTGCCTTTCCAGAAAAGAGATGCGGCAACCATCAAGCTAATCGATAAAGGAGCCTATATCTTATCCGAAGCTGCTGATGGAAACCCGCAGGCAATTATTATTGCAACCGGATCAGAAGTGGGGCTGGCCATGGCTGCGCAGAAAGCATTGTCTGCCGAAGGTATTCAGGTGCGCGTAGTATCCATGCCATGTACTAGCCGGTTTGATCGCCAAGACCAAACATATCAGGAAAGTGTGTTGCCAAAAGGCATTAAACGTGTTGCGGTAGAAGCTGGTGTGACAGATTACTGGTATAAGTATGTCGGACTTGAGGGGGAAATCATTGGCATCGATACTTTTGGAGAATCGGCTCCAGCCGAAGTATTATTTAAATACTTTGGTATCACTGTCGAGAACGTCGTAGAGGCAGTGAAGAGAATTATATAAATCGTGTCGTTTATTTAGGTAGAAGAGGCATACTTAGTTACGGTTTTTTTTTGTTTTGAGGAGTTTTTATAATGACAATAAAAGTAGGAATCAATGGGTTTGGTCGTATTGGGCGGATGGTATTTCGTGCATCTGTTGAAAAATTCAGCGATATCGAAGTAGTTGCTATCAATGATTTGCTTGAGCCAGACTATTTGGCTTATATGCTGACGCATGATTCTGTGCATGGTCGTTTTAACGGTGATGTTTCAGTGGAAGGAAATACTTTAATAGTACATGGTAAGCGAATACGCTTAACCGCTATTAAAGATCCTGCTGAGTTAAAATGGAATGAGATGGGTGTTGATGTGGTAGTGGAGTCAACAGGACTTTTCCTTACTAAAGAAACTTGCGAAAAGCATCTTGCAGCAGGCGCCAAGAAAGTTATTATGACCGCACCATCTAAAGATGATACGCCAATGTTTGTATATGGTGTTAATGATAAATCTTATAATGGACAAACTATTGTTTCCAATGCTTCTTGTACAACCAACTGTCTTGCACCAATCGCGAAAGTGTTGAATGATACTTGGGGAATCAAACGTGGATTAATGACCACTGTTCATGCTGCAACTGCTACCCAAAAAACAGTAGATGGTCCTTCTAATAAAGATTGGCGAGGAGGGCGAGGAATTCTTGAAAATATTATTCCTTCTTCTACAGGTGCAGCAAAGGCAGTTGGTGCTGTTATTCCCGAGCTGAACAAGAAGCTCACCGGGATGGCTTTTAGAGTACCGACTTCTGATGTTTCTGTTGTAGATCTTACTGTGGAATTAAATAAAGAAGCTACTTATGATGAAATCTGCAATGTCATGAAAGCTGCCTCAGAAGGTCAACTGAAAGGTGTGCTTGGCTATACTGCCGACAAAGTGGTTTCGACTGATTTCCGTGGTGAAAGCTGTACCTCTGTTTTCGATGCTGAAGCAGGAATATCATTAGACAAAAACTTTGTTAAAGTCGTTGCCTGGTACGATAATGAATGGGGATACTCCTGTAAAGTATTAGAGATGGCTCGCGTTATTGCTAACAAATAAGCCCTCAAAGAATCAAGATAAGCATACGATTTACTCCGAGTAGAAAACTTAAAAGTTTAAACTTCTTAATCAGATGTTAATAGAACAAGGTTATGATTTTACTCGGAGTTATTTATTTTGTTGCTTATTTCATAATGATTAGTTTATCCCTTTGAGTTAGTAAGCAGTCAATCAATACTGCAAGCTATTCTTATTAATATTTATATTGGAGTTAATGTGTCTGTTATCAAGCTCACCGATCTCGATTTGAAAGACAAGCGCGTTTTTATTCGCGCTGATCTTAATGTACCCATCAAAGATGGCAAAGTTACATCAGATGCGCGCATTACAGCATCGATGGCCACTATAAAATATTGTTTAGATCGTGGCGCAAGAGTTATGGTAACCTCCCACTTGGGGCGCCCGGAAGAAGGAGTATGGAGTGAGGAGAATTCGCTAAAGCCTGTTGCTGATAATATTGCAGAACGCCTGGGTAAACCGGTACGTTTGATCAAGGATTGGGTGAATGGTGGATTTGAAGTTGCGCTGGGTGAGTTGGTTGTTCTCGAAAATTGCCGTTTTAATAAAGGCGAGAAAAAAAACGATGATGTAACTGCCCAGAGCTATGCTAAGTTATGTGACATATTTGTGATGGACGCTTTTGGTACTGCGCATCGAGCTGAAGCATCAACTCATGGGATTGCAAAATATGCTCCCGTTGCCTGTGCTGGCATACTTTTGACAGAAGAATTAGAAGCGTTGACTAAAGCTTTACACAATCCAGCACGACCTATGGTTGCGATTGTTGGAGGTTCAAAAGTATCAACCAAACTGACAGTGCTTGAATCACTTTCTGAAAAAGTAGATCAACTGGTGGTAGGTGGTGGGATTGCCAATACATTCCTTAAAGCTGCAGGAAAAAATATTGGTAAATCCTTGTGCGAAGATGATTTGATTCCAACTGCAAAAATGTTGATAGATAAAATGAAACAGCGAAATGCGACGATTCCAATCGCTGTGGATGTTGTGGTTGGCAAGAAATTTGATGCTAATGAACCAGCTGTGATGAAAGATGCAGATGCCGTATCGGATGATGACATGATTTTCGATATAGGACCGAAAAGCGCTAAAGAATTGGCTGATATTATAATGAAGGCAGGTACTGTCGTTTGGAATGGACCTGTAGGTGTATTTGAGTTTGATCAGTTCGGTGCAGGCACACATACCATTGCAAAAGCGATTGCTGATACCAAGGCTTTTACATTGGCTGGGGGTGGCGATACTATTGCTGCAATTCAGAAATATGATATATACGATAAAGTGTCATATATTTCGACAGCTGGGGGGGCTTTTCTTGAATTCTTGGAAGGGAAAAAACTCCCGGCGGTTGAAATTCTCGAATTGCGAGCACGTTAAAATTTGATCTGAAAATTCTTTTTGGAATGATTAGAAGAACGAAAATCGTTGCTACGCTGGGGCCTGCTTGTAGCGACTCTACTATTCTGCGGCGCATGATTCTTGCAGGCGTTGATGTCGTGAGAATAAATTTTTCACACGGTACTCGCGAAGAACAAATTGCTTACGCTGACCTCACTCGTAACCTTGCGCGTTCCACCGGTTATAAGGTTGGAATATTAGCTGATTTGCAAGGACCTAAAATTCGGATTGGTAAATTTGATCACGGGAAAATCTGGCTCAAAGTAGGCGATGAATTCATACTTGATGCTGACTGCGAATTAGGTAATGAGGAAAGAGTAGGGCTTGACTACAAAGAGTTACCTAACGACGTGGAAGCTGGTGCGATATTGCTATTAGATGATGGTCGTATTGTTCTTAACGTTGCTAAGGTGGTTGGAAATGAAATATATTGTCAAGTCAAGCAAGGGGGCGTGCTGTCAAACAATAAAGGCATTAATCGAAAAGGTGGTGGACTGAGCGCGCCAGCTCTGACTAATAAGGACAAGCAGGATATCCAGACTGCCGCAGCATTGAAAGCGGATTATTTGGCGGTATCTTTTCCTAGGACAGGTGAAGACATACGTCAGGCACGTACTTTAATGCAAGAGGCTGGAGGCAATAGCCTGATTATGGCAAAAATCGAGCGCTCTGAAGCTATCTTGGCGTTAGATGATATCTTGGATGCATCGGATGCGATCATGGTTGCCCGGGGCGATCTGGCTGTTGAAGTGGGAGACGCTGCCGTACCAGCATTGCAAAAGCGGATGATACGCTCAGCTCGTGCTAAAAATAAACTCGTCGTAACTGCAACGCAGATGATGGAATCCATGATCATTAATCCGATTCCCACTCGTGCTGAAGTATCAGATGTGGCCAATGCAGTATTGGATGGGACTGATGCCGTTATGTTGTCTGCTGAATCTGCTGCAGGGCAGTATCCGATCGAGGCAGTAGAAGCCATGGCAAGAGTTTGTCTGGAAGCAGAAAAAGAGTACATAGTAAACCAGACATTACAGCGTTCACCCGAAACCCAGCCAAGTAGCATTGAAGAGGCTATTGCCCGTGCAACGATGTATACTGCTACGGGTCTGAAAATTCGTGCCATCGCAGCGCTTACCCAGAGTGGTGTAACTGCATTGTTAATGTCCCGAAGAAGCTCAAAAGTGCCCATATTTGCCCTGAGTCCCCAGGAGGATACGCTTGGTAAAATGACTCTGTTTCGAGGGGTTTATCCCATAAAATTTGGGCAGGACATATTTGATCCAGAAATTGTTTTAGGTTTGGCGGAAGATGAGCTATTTAAGCGTGGGGCAGTGCGTGATGGTGATCTGATCGTGATGACCATAGGTGAGCCTGTTGGCAAAGCAGGGGGTACCAATACCATGAAAATCGTTCGTGTAGGTGATCACAGAAAATTGAGAAATCTAGAAAACACTGAAGCAAATCCAGTATCAATAAGTTCTTAATTTTTCTTATCGCAAGTTGATTTAATAAATTAAGAACGCCCTTTATCGAGATACGAATTCCTATCAACTAATTTTTATGATAAATCTGATACAAAATTTCAAATGAAGGAGACCTAAATGGCACTTGTATCATTGCGACAACTCTTAGATCATGCAGCAGAAAATGGATATGGATTGCCTGCATTTAACGTGAATAATCTCGAGCAGATTCATGCGATTATGCAGGCAGCGGATGAATGCAATAGCCCAGTGATCATGCAAGGCTCAGCCGGTGCGCGTAAATATGCTGGAGAGGCTTTTTTGCGTCATTTGATTGCAGCGGCAGTGGAAGCCTATCCACATATTCCTATTGTGATGCATCAAGACCATGGTGCTTCACCTGCAGTATGTGTAAATGCAATTCGTAGTGGCTTTTCTAGCGTCATGATGGATGGCTCTCTTAAAGAAGATGCCAAAACACCTTCATCCTATGAATATAATGTTGATGTTACCGCAAAAGTTGTCGCTATGGCGCATGCGGTCGGCGTTTCTGTTGAAGGTGAATTGGGTTGTCTTGGATCACTTGAATCCGGGATGGGAGAAGCAGAGGATGGTCATGGTGCTGAAGGCGTGCTATCTCATGATCAACTGCTGACCGATCCTGAACAAGCTGCCGATTTTGTGAAAAAAACAGGCGTGGATGCACTTGCTATTGCTATTGGCACGTCGCATGGTGCCTACAAATTTACACGAAAACCAACAGGCGATATCCTGGCTATTGAGCGTATCAAAGAAATCCACAAGCGGATTCCCAATACCCATTTAGTGATGCATGGCTCAAGCTCTGTCCCTCAAGAATGGCTTGAAATCATTCGTGAATATGGTGGCGAAATGAAAGAAACTTACGGTGTGCCTGTTGAGGAAATTCAAGAAGGCATTAAAAATGGCGTGCGTAAGGTAAATATCGATACAGACATTCGATTAGCTATGACTGGGGCAATTCGTCGGCACTTGGCTAAGAACAAAAGCGAATTTGATCCAAGAAAATTCTTGAAGGATGCGACTGCTGCTGCTAAAGAAATTTGTAAAGCACGATTCGAAGCATTTGGTAGCGCAGGGCAGGCAAGTAAAATCAAGCCTATCGGGCTAGAAGAAATGGCTAACAGATATGTAAAAGGAGAACTAAAACCTATCGTTACTTAAATAAGTACGGATAGGGTATAAAAAAGGCTGCTGGAGATTGGTTGATTATCTTGCCAAATACCAGCAGCCTTAATTTTTTGCTACGCTTTTTAATATTTATATAAAAGTAAAATGCGGTGTGTCGGCTCTGTATCTCAATAAGTTTCCCAGAAAAGGGGAGTACGGTAGAAAAGTTGCAAGGTATCCTTTAGCTCTATATTCTTTCGCTGTAATCGCTGCATATTCCATCCCAGAATGATTCCTGTAGCTTCTCGTGATATTAATGTCTTTGTTTTCGAAGCGGGGATTTCTTTAAGCAGTTTTTGGGTATTTATGCTGTCATTAATGGCACCAAGTGCATCTTGTAGTCCGGATAATGAATGGATATATTTTCTAACCTCTTTAGGAGAAAAAAGAGTTTGAAAAAATTCCACAGTATAACGTTGTTTTTTTATGCTAATACGGAGTGAGTGGAGTGATGTTGCATCAAGTTTTTCAATTTCTTCCACAATATCAATGATTTGTTGATGGCGATCTGTCAAAAAAGTCTTCGTGAAAGTAATTAGCACCGTCTTAGTAGCGACTGCGTTCTTCAAGGCTTGTGGTCGATCTGGGTATTTAAATATTTCTTCTAGCCATAAATTCAGTTGCAGAATCAATTTTGTATAACGCTTCGATCTGATACTATTGTGTGCAGTTTTATTGTGTTTCTTGCGTAATATTTCACTCGTTTTTATGAGCACAGCTATCCCTGCATGCTCAGCAAAATTCTTCTGAATTTTAGGAAGCTGTTCCGTAACAAAAACATCCCAGTCACGAGCTGGATTTAATTGGCGCGTTAACCATTTAAGCTCTTGTGTGAGTGATACTTCGTTTGAAGTGGCGGTGACAAAAACATCAAATGCGGTGCGGAGCCGACGCAGCGCAAGGCGCATCTGATGGAGGTATTCAACATCGCTACTTGCCAACATGCCATGCTCATTTCTGGTCAATTGATCAAGACAATTTTGCGCGATCAGAGTAAAAGCTGTAGTTAAATCCATATCAGCTTTGAGCTCGACAGGTAAGGCCTTAATTGGAGGATCTTTATGTCCTGTATAAAGCATATAGCCTCGTTCAGCCTTACTTATATTTTCCAATCTGAGTGGGAATGGAAGTATCTGGACAAGCATAAGGGCAAGTCGGAATAGTTGAACTGGCTTGCCCGACTTTAATTCAAGCTCGATTTCAGTAAATGATTCCTTTGTGTGGTCTACAATAATTTTGCCATGGTCAAGACAGAGCTCGATTTGACTACCTTCATCCATTTGCAGAATATGCATATGGCGAGTAAATTGTGTAATGAATATCTGCCGTAGTTGTTTCCTCAACTCAGAATTGCTCAGTAATTTGATTATTCTGGGATCGCTTAATTGAGTGAAATCAAGATGATTTCTGGGAACGGGCACTTCCCATTCATTGCGCTGATGCAATCCAGAGGCGACGCTACCTTCTGTTTTGATGGTTTGCACCCAGTTTTTTCCTATTTGACGTAGGCGTAGCGCGCAATGCTGCCTTTTTAAGGCTAAATCAGGTGTGTCGTAATAAATCGTATAAAGCTTTAGTTTAATTGGTTGGGAAATACCCAAAGTTTTAAGTAGGGGTAAATTCTGCAAATGTTTAATGCAGTTTGCGGGTAGCGATAGCTTGAGCTCGATTTCTTTAGGCATAGATCCACGTCTTATAAAATTAGCCTTGTTTTGCTGCTGCTAGTTTTGTAAGCAATGCCTCTTGAGCAGTAAAACGCCTGCTAGAGCGGACAGATTTACGTTTGTAATGGCCGTTGGCATCCATTTCCCACGCGTGGGTGTTATCTCTAAGATAAGGTTTTAATCCTTCTGAGATTACACGCTTTTTCAGGCGTGGCTCCAGAATTGGGAAGCAGATTTCAATTCGGCGAAAGAAATTGCGATCCATCCAATCAGCACTGGATAAATAAATATTGTGCTCATTATTGTTACGAAAATAAAAAATTCGCGTGTGCTCAAGAAAGCGCCCAATGATGGAGCGCACTGTAATATTCTCTGACATGCCGGGTACACCAGGGCACAAAGCACATGCACCTCGTATAATGAGTTGAATTTTTACCCCAGCTTGCGAAGCAGCGTATAATGCTTGAATGATGTTGGGTTCCAGTAATGCATTCATTTTGGCAATGATGTTTGCAGGTTTACCTGCTTTGGCATTTTCCATTTCATTTCTAATGGCATTTAGTATTTGGCTATGAAGGGTAAAGGGGGACTGCCAGAGATGCTTCAATTTGCTAGCCTTACCCAGGCTAGTCAGTTGCAGAAAAACTTCATTGACATCGGAGCAAATTTCTTCATGGCAAGTAAGTAATCCAAAATCAGTATAGAGCCGTGCGGTTTCTGGATGATAATTACCCGTACTAAGATGCGCATAGCGACGAAGCTTGCCTTCTTCACGCCGGACTATCATTGCCATCTTGCAGTGGGTTTTGTGACCTACAACACCGTAAACAACATGAGCTCCCACTTCTTCGAGACGACTAGCCCAATTGATATTAGCTTCTTCATCAAATCGCGCCAGCAGTTCAACTACCACGGTAACTTCTTTTCCTCGGCTGGCTGCAGCGATGAGCGCTTCCATTACGTTAGAGTCTGAGCCGGTACGATAAACCGTTTGTTTGACAGCTACAACATCTGGATCCAGCGATGCTTGCTGGATAAACTGTATGACTGGCTGAAATGACTGATAAGGATGATGTAATAAAATATCGCTTTTGCGAAGCATCTGGAAAATATTTGAGATTTTCTTTTTCTGAGTGGAAAAAGGCAAGCCCGGAATAAATAGAGGAAATTTCAAGTCGGGACGATCTATTTGTCCAGGAACTTGCATGAGACGTACTAGATTGACCGGTCCATTTACTTGATATAAATCATCTGCAGTTAAACCAAACTGCTCTAGTAGAAATTGGGAAATATGCTGTGGACAGTTATCCGCTACTTCGAGTCGTACCGCATTACCAAGATGCCGTTGAGGTAATTCACCTTGTAAAGCAATCCGCAAATCTTTGATTTCTTCTTCATCAACAAACAGATCACTGTTGCGGGTGACGCGAAATTGGAAACAACCTATCGGTTGCATGCCAGCAAACAGTTCACCTACGTGGGCATGGAGAATCGAGGATAAGAATATAAAGTTATATTCTTCAGTGCTTACCCCCTGGGGAAGCCGTATGATGCGAGGAAGAATACGTGGTGCTTGGACTATTGCCATACCAGAATTGCGCCCAAAAGCATCTTTTCCTTCTAGTTCTACCGCAAAATTAAGACTTTTGTTTAATACGCGCGGAAAGGGGTGGGAAGGATCTAGGCCAATCGGTGTTAGCATGGGCATAAGCTCACGAAAGAAAAAAGCTTTAATCCACTCTCGTTGACAGTCGTTCCAATTACTTCTACGGAGGAAGCGAATACCATGGTGAGCTAATTCTGGCAGGATATTTTCGTTGAGTAACTGATATTGTCGGGCAACAATTTGATGTATTTCTTCAGAAACCAATTTGAAAGTTTGGCGAGGCAGCATGCCATCTGGTCCAAAACCTGGTGTATTTAATTTGATTTGTTCTTTTAGTCCCGCGACACGAACTTCAAAAAATTCATCGAAGTTGCTACTGACAATGCAGAGAAAACGTAATCTTTCCAATAATGGTGTATCTTTGGATTCGGCCTGGGCAAGTACACGTCGGTTAAACTCGATTTGACTAAGCTCTCGGTTAAGAAATGGAGTGGAGGTAGTCAAATTACTTATAACGGCTGAATCTAGCATTTTCGGCTTATCTTGTTTTTTGGTTGTAATCTATAATCTATTAAGACAGCGAGCTATCCCTCTTGTTTCAAGCTTACTTGTCAGGTGGAATATACCCTGCTGGCTGATCAGCACCATCACCAAAAAAATAGGCCTCCATTTGTGTTGTGAGATATTTACGTGCTTTGATATCAGCAAGATTCAGACGATATTCGTTAACGAGCATAGTCTGGTGCTGGATCCATTGGTGCCAAGCTTCTTTTGATACATTCTCATAGATTCGTTTTCCCAACTCACCTGGAAGGGGAGGAAAATCCAATCCTTCCGCTTCACGTTCCAGCTTGATACATTTCACTATTCTTGCCATTTTGTTACCCGAACAAGTTAATTGAAAAAGTTATATTTTCCTCAATTATAAGTCATATTAAAACAACTGCTTGTTAAAGCAGTTATTTAACTGCAGCACTTTGTAATTACATTCATTTTCATATTGATGTAATGATGATGTAATAAGTATTTCCTCATCTTAGCATTTCAACATTTAAAGTGAAGCATTTTGCACAGGGGGTGGCAAAGTTGAAATTGGATGTGAGATTAAGCAGCAGCTTTAGGCGTGCTGCGAAATTTTTCTTATATTTTGTTTTGGAGAAAAAAATTAACTTACAGGAACATGCCAGTGGATGATAACTTAATCGCGCATACAAAGGATATTCTTAATGTCTGACAATAAGTCTAATAAAGGTCAATTGCAACAGCTGATGAGCGCTGGCTTGCTGAATTGCGTTTTTCAGCCTATAAGTGATTTACAAGCAGGCGTTGTATTCGCCCATGAAGCATTGATCCGTGGCCCCAAAGATACGAATTTCCATAATCCTGATAAATTGTTCAAGCTGGCTGAAGAAGAAGGTCTGATTCTTGAGTTTGAGCTTCACTGTCTGCATCAAGCGCTGAGCCAATGGGGGCAGTTTCCTGAGCCTGGGCGATTATTTGTGAATCTTAGCGCTAATGCTCTCTTGCAAGCTAGTTCTATTCATGGTTCTGCCTCACTAGTAAACCTCATCCGTTCTTATGGTGTGCTGCCACGTATGTTAATATTAGAGATCACAGAGCATGAGCGAACAAGTGATATGGATCGCTTTCGTAAGGAAGCTCATTATCTTAACAGCGAAGGTATCTCTTTGGCGTTGGATGATTTTGGCGACGGACGCTCCAGCCTTAAACTATGGTCTGAAATCAAGCCTGCTTTTGTTAAAATTGACAAATATTTCACTAAGGAATTGGGGAATCGTACAGAAAATCTGCAAATGGTGCATGCTCTCAAATGCATCGCAGAGGTTTTTGGCACTCAATTAGTGGCGGAAGGCATTGAATCCGGTAGCGATTTACGAATATTACGTGACCTGCAACTGGCCTATGGTCAAGGGTATCTGCTAGGGTATCCTACATCCGTTCCCGCGCGGACAATAACAGCTGAATCTGCGAAAATTCTGAAGGACAAACAGATAGCAGTACTACCTCATTTACAGCAAAATGCACGGCCAAACATACTGCGCGGCCTAAAGGTAATCAAGGCACGAGCTGTCAGCCCCAATGCTCCTAACAGTGAAGTAGAATCACTGTTTCAAGCTTGTCCTGATCTTCATGCGCTGGCGGTCGTAGAAGATGAAAGGCCTATCGCGATGATTAACCGTGACCAGTTTATGAGCCAATACGCAACTATGTACTTTAGGGAGCTGAATGGTCGCAGACCGTGTAAAAAATTCGCCAATTATTCTCCTCGTCTGATTGAGTTAAATGAGGACGTAGATAACTTACTGGGCATATTAACATCGGAAGACCAGCGCTATTTGATAGAAGGGTTCATCGTTACGGATAATGGCCGTTATGTTGGCTTAGGTACAGGCGAGCAACTTGTTCGCGCCGTTACTGAGGCGCGCATAGAAGCCGCGCGCCATGCTAATCCGCTGACCTCTCTGCCAGGCAATATCCCCATTAGCTTACATATTCAGCGCTTACTGAACAGTGGTACTGAATTTGTAGCCTGTTATATTGATCTGAATCATTTCAAGCCTTTCAATGACCAATATGGTTACTGGCGTGGTGATGAAATGATTCGTCTGGCGGCACAAACGTGTTTGAGGTATTGTGACTCTTGTTGCGATTTTGTCGGGCATGTAGGGGGGATGATTTTGTCATTCTGTTTCAGAGTGCTGACTGGCAACCTCGCTGCGAACGCATCATTGATGATTTTGCGGTGAAAGCGCTCACATTGTTTGATGAGATTGCGCGGCTTGCTGGCGGTATCGAAGCAGAAGACAGGCACGGAGTAGTTCGTTTCTTCCCTTGCACAACATTGTCTGTTGGAGCAGTGTTAGTCAAGCCAAATGAGTTTGAAAAGGTGGAACAGGTAGCCAATGCAGCGGCTATTGCTAAACATCGGGCAAAAAATAGCTCAAGTGGTTTGTATATAGCAAAACGAGAAGCCGCAATCCCAGAGAAAGCAGCGATTTAACTTAGAAATCGCTGCTAAGTTAAATCATTGCACAGCGACTGCCTGCCACTACCCCAAATTTATATTTGCTTCATGAATACTTTTGAGCGACGTTGATAATTATAAAGACTCTGTTTGCTCTTAGGTAACTTATCGGGTGTTGTTTCTGTGAAACCCCGTTCGATGAACCAATGGGCTGTGCGCGTGGTTAGGACGAATAACTTAAGATAACCTTGTGCTAAGGCTTGCTGTTCGATATGTTTGAGTAAAGTACTGGCGCAGCCAGTTTTGCGATAGTGTGGATGGACAGCAAGGCAAGCCAACTCGCAAGCACCTTCATTAGGGAAAGGGTAAAGTGCAGCACAGGCAATGATCATATTATCGTGTTCCAGAACGGTAAAATGATCAATCTCGATCTCTAATAATTCACGGCTGCGTCTAACCAGCACGCCTTCATTTTCCAGTGGTTCGATTAATTGCAAAATACCACCTATATCTTCTATTTCAGCTTTGCGTATAGTTTGCAGGGGTCCTTGCGTGATCATGCTGCCGATACCCTCATGGGTAAATAATTCCTGCAACAAAGCACCTTCTATATGACGGCTGATCAGATGAACTCGCGCGACTCCATTTCCACAAGCATGTATTGCACAGGGGAGATATAACTGGATATCATCTGTTAAATCGATTGGCGTGCTGAATTTTTTTTGTACTGATTTTGCTTCCGCAATAGTCAATTCACGCCATAAAGTGCTACGATGTTCCGTAGATTCGCGCATGATGCCAAGGGGATTCATCAGAAAAATAAGTTTTTCTGCCCCAAGCGCAATAGCTACTTCGGTCGCAACATTTTCCAGCGTGAGATTGAAGATTTCGCCAGTGGGTGAGTAGCCGAGTGGCGAAAGTAAAACGATTTCTCCATTTTCCAAACGTGTGCGGATAACTGAGGTGTTAATTTTTCGTACTTCCCCACTATATATAAGATCAATGCCTTCAAGCACACCGATTGGGCGGGCTATAACGAAATTACCGCTAGCAACATGAATGGCGGCATTAGCCATGGGTGAATTGGGTAACCCCATAGACATCAAAGCTTCGATTTCGACACGAACTTTTCCAACTGCTTCTTTAACGCATTGAAGCGTGGCATTATCTGTCACTCGTATTCCATTTACATACATCGCTTCTAAGTTATGTTGTTGTAATTGGAATTCAATTTGTGGTCGCGCGCCATGCACCAGAATCAACTGGATTCCCAGGCTTGCTAATAGATTGAAATCGTGAACCAGTTCAACAAAATTGCCATCATCTACGACTTCGCCACCAAATGCGATCACAAAAGTTTTACTGCGAAATACTTTTATATAAGGCGCAACGGAACGGAACCAAGTGACAAAATCAGCATTGCGTGTCATGTTCAGATAATGTTGTTGTGAGTTTAATAATCACTTAGCTTTTTCATGGAGCATATTGATCAACAGCTATTTTATTAGAAGAAAAGCAATCTCATGTATTTTGAAGCAGAAAAGCTATTGTCTATGAATGTAAAAAAACTGATTCAATAATCTCCCCATAAGGCCTGCATGGCTGCTATCGCAGCGAGTGCTGCACTTTCAGTTCGTAATGTGCGCTGGCCTAAGCAAATTGAAACAAAGCCAGTCGCATAGGCTGCTTTTTCTTCTTCTGTCGTAAATCCTCCTTCCGGTCCAATAAGCAGTAACAGGGGTGTATCAATGCTTGGCAACGAAAATTCGGATAGACGCTTATTTGCTGTGAGTGAAAGCAAAAGTTTATAAGGGGATTTATTTTCTATATTATTTCGTTTGTTTTCAAATTGTTGACTAAACCAATCCGATAGTGTTAGCAATGGGTGTAGTTTCGGAATACGATTTCTACCACATTGTTCACAGGCAGCAATGATTACTTGTTGCCAATGCAATTGTCGTTTATTTGCACGTTCTTCTGAAAGTCTTACAACACTGCGAGTTGCTGTAATAGGCTGAATACAGTTAACACCGAGCTCTACCGATTTTTGTATGATCCAATCCATTTTCTCATTAGAACAAACAGCTTGTACCAAGCTGATAGAAAGAGGTGATTCACGTTCGATTGCGTGAAATTGCGAGAGAATCACCGTACTACCCGATTTATCAATATGATGGATTGATCCTGAAAATTCACCACCTTCTCCATTAAACAAAATCACTTTGTCACCTTGCTTAAGGCGTAACACGCGCGTGGCATGATGGCCTGTATTTATAGGCAAAGTGATAATTTGACCCGGTATCATAGGGCCAGGATAATAAAAACGTGCAGTCATGATGGATAGCGGTCTGAGAACAGGCTAATTATGATTTCATGATAATATAGCAAAGACTAACAAGACCTACGATAAGGAGAAAAATTATGGCAAGTCTTGAAACACCTGTTTGTGATTTTGGCTGGAAAGCAATTGATTTTGATTTGCCTGGAGTAGATGGCAAACGTTATAACCTAGCTGCTATAAAAGGTGAGAATGGATTACTAGTGATGTTTATTTGCAATCATTGCCCTTATGTCAAAGCAGTACGCGATCGTATCATACGGGACGTAAAAGAGCTGGCGGGATACGGTATAGGTGCGATCGCTATTATGTCGAATGATCCTAAGGATTATCCAGAAGATTCTTTTGACAACATGGTTAAAGTGGCCAAAGAGTATGGCTATCCTTTTCCTTACGTATGGGATGAAACCCAGGAAATTGCCAAAACCTATGGAGCAGTTTGTACACCGGATTTTTTTGGTTTCAATAATCGTCTAGAACTTCAGTATCGTGGACGATTGGATGCCTCTCGCAAGGAGGCGGCACCTAATGATGCGCGTCGTGACTTATTCGAGGCAATGGTGCAAGTTGCTCAAACGGGGCAGGGCCCTAAAGATCAAATACCGAGTATCGGCTGCTCGATCAAATGGCGAGATTAATATGCTGGAACAAGTCATTGCCGTCGTAAAAGACGTTGCACAAGAGGAAATTATGCCTCGATATATGCAAGTGGTGCGCCAGCGTAAAGCGGATGGTAGTTTTTATACTGAAGCTGATTTAGTAGCACAGGAAGTTTTACTGGATAAACTCCAAAAAATTTATCCTGTTGCAGTAATGGGTGAAGAAATGTCCATACAGGAACAACATGCCCAATGGGAAGCGGGAGATGCTGGGCTCTGGAGTGTTGATCCAATTGATGGTACCTCCAACTTTTTTAATGGCCTTCCTTATTTTGGGGTTTCCGTCGCATTGATGCGTAAAGGGCGGAGTATTTTGGGTGTTGTCTACAATCCTGTTACAAAAGAATTGTTTTATGCAGAAAAAGGTAAGGGCGCTTATCTTAATGGGATTCCATTGCCGTTGAGAAATCGTGAGACTCATCTGCGAAATGCGATAGCTAATGTCGATCTTAAGCGCCTTGATCGTAAATTGGCTGAGAAGATAGCTGCATATCCTCCCTATGCGTCACAGCGTAACTTTGGTGCTTGTGCTCTAGAATGGTGTTATACCGCTGCGGGCTATTTTGATTTGTATCTCCACGGCGGTCAGAAACCTTGGGATTATGCGGCGGGCTGTCTGATTTTGGAAGAAGCGGGCGGCTCCATGTGTAGCTTCGATCAGGATGATTATTGGGCAGGATCACCCTGGAGGCGCTCAGTGATTGCCGCGCTTGATCCTACATTGTTTAGGCAATGGCGTGATTGGGTAAGGGCGCATCATCAGAATAACGAAGCTTCTGCGGTGTAAGATGTTTTGTAGCAATCAAAAACTCAAAAAGAACAGATTGCAGCAGTGAAAATTCTTATTTTAGGGGCTGGACGAGTTGGCTCTACCGTTGCCGAAAGTTTGGTAAGTGAGGCAAACGATATCGCTGTGGTTAATATTGCCGCAAAGTAGCTAGCCTTGTTGCACGATCGAGCATTACAGGTGCTTGATTTTACTTCTGATAAAGTGAGTCTGATTGCTGTAAGGGCACTACAAAGAGTCATTGGTAGGACATTAACTACAGGCATTACGTAAGCATGTTCCCAATATCGATACTCGGATGGCAGCGATATTTTACAAAGATCATCCCATTATTCCTGAAAGAAGCCAATCCAATTATCTTTGTAGTATTCGTATTCTTATTTATTTAGCAAGCATGATTCTCATGATTTTGGTTCTGATATTAAGCGGTTTGGGCGAATGACAGTCTTTTCAGCCACAGCTGCAAGTATCAATAATCTGGGACCAAGACTCAATCAAACTGGATTAGCAACAATCTATGCTTCCTTGACAGATTTCCAGATCTGGTTCAGTAGCTTTGCCATGTTACTGGGAAGACTAGAGTTTTATACTCTTTTGATTATATTTACAGCTGCTTTCTGGAGAAAATAGTTTACTCAATACGATGGTAATAATGTCTTTAGTTTTACATTAAAAACCTTCACATGAATAAGGTTTACATATACTATTATTACAGTAATGATGATTTATATTGCCAATTTATGTATTAGATTTAAAAGATTTGTATATATTTTTATATAGTTAAATAACTTCAGAAAGAATCGCTTGTTGCCGCATTTCGCGGTTCATATTGTAGTACTGTATTTCTACGCATTTCTTAAAAGCTATCCTTGGGCATATATTATTCAGGAAATTACCAATTACTTTGGTAATTTAATATGATTTTTTAGAAATAACTAAATTTAGGTTAATAATTTATTCCAATTTGGAAAATAGTTTGCAATATATAAGCTATGAATGACGAAAAGAAATACGATATTAATGTATCGGTCAGTACCGCATATCTGCCCGAGCAATCAGATGAAGAAGCGGATCGCCACGTATTCTCTTATACCATTACTGTTTCCAACACAGGAAATGTGGCGTCGCAATTAATAAGCCGCCATTGGATCATTACTAGTGGAGATGGTAATATTCACGAGGTACGAGGCTTAGGTGTAGTGGGAGAACAACCACTGATTAAACCTGGTGATAGTTTCGAATATACAAGCGGTACAATGATTCCCTCCCTAGCCGGCACAATGAAGGGAAGTTATCAGATGGTTGCTGAGGATGGTTTTCATTTTACCGTAGATATTCCTGAATTCATTTTGAGTGTTCCAAGAGTACTTCATTAAATTTCTAGCATATCAGAGTGGCCCTGAGTTTCCTCGATAAATGTTTTTTCCAAAGATACTGTTTGGATAATTCTTATAGCAAGGAAATTTCGTTTCTACAATTTGACAGTAAAACTAGTTGGAGACAGTCTATAGTATGCATCCTGGCACACTTTTCCTTATACCAGCCCCATTGGGAGAAGCAGAGCTTGCTGACATCATTCCTGTAAATGTGCGGCAGCGTATTACCTGTCTCAAATATTTTATTGTTGAGCATCCTAAGACTGCTAGACATTTTCTGAAGAGAATTGAAGGTATGCGACCTTTACAGGAGGTTGAGATGCAGGTGTTAAATGAGCATACTCGATCTAATGAGCTAGACCGACTACTTCAGCCATTACTTGCAGGAAATGATATAGGGTTATTATCTGAAGCGGGTTGTCCAGCCGTTGCTGATCCAGGAGCAAATCTTGTGCGAATTGCACATCAAAAGAATGTGCCTATTGTTCCGCTTGTGGGGCCATCATCCATTTTATTAGCGTTAATGGCATCTGGATTGAATGGGCAAAGTTTTCGTTTTCATGGTTATTTGCCCATAAAAAACGAACTGCGTCTCAAAACAATTATCCAATTAGAGGAAGAATCAGCAAGGGCTAATCAAACCCAAATCTTTATAGAAACGCCATATCGAAATCAGAAATTGTTGGAGATATTAATCCAGAACTGCAATGATGAAACCGATTTATGTATTGCCAGTAATCTTACTTTAAAAGATGAATATATTGCTACAAAGAAAATCAAGGAATGGAGAAGTTATCTACCAGAAATCAATAAGAAACCTGCGGTTTTTTTATTGCACAGATAATTTGAAAGATTCTCTTGTCAGCTAGCAAAAATGAGTGCTGCTGTTACCATCGATTTATAAATCAGCTAATTATTCGTATATGCTAAACATCTTTTAGCATCATTCTTAATCCTGGTAACAGCAATTTAATAGTTTGATGTTCCTTATAAAGCTTATCCACTATATTGAAATTGATTCATTTACCTTTTTTTGAATAAACTCAATCTTATAACCATCAGGATCTTCAATAAATGCAATGACAGTAGAGCCGTGTTTCATTGGGCCAGCCTCACGCGTTACTTTTCCCCCTAAATTTTTTACTTTTTCACACATTTCATAAGCATTATCTACTTCTATTGCAATATGACCAAATGCTGTTCCAAGATCATATTTTTCTACACCCCAATTGTAAGTTAATTCTAAAACAGCATTTTCTGATTCATTTTGATAACCTACAAATACCAATGTAAATTTTCCATCTGGATATTCTTTCTGGCGCAAAACTTTCATACCCAGAATTTTGGTATAGAAATGAATAGATTTTTCGAGATTTCCTACCCTCAGCATCGTGTGAAGTATGCGCATTATATTTTTACCATTTCAAAGTCTTCTTTACGTGCGCCACATTCAGGGCAGGTCCAATTAATGGGTACATCTTCCCATCGTGTTCCAGGAGGAATTCCTTCGTGAGGTGAACCTTCGGCTTCATCATAGATATAACCACAGATCAAACACATGTATCGGTGATAAATCTGATTTTCATCGGTAGGCATGATAGATCAAAATATCCTTTTAAGTTAAAATTATATTTTACGGTATTATTGCATGTCCCAACCACCCCCAAAAGTATTATCATTTGCTGCAAGCGATCCAAGCGGAGGAGCAGGTATACAGGCTGATATTCTCACATTAGCAAGTATGGGTTGTCATCCACTTTCAGTTATTACTGCGATAACAATCCAAGATACTGTTGGCGTTGAGAATATAATGGCACTGGATTCTGAGTGGATTGCAGATCAGGCTCGTATCGTGCTAGAAGATATGCCAGTAGATGCTTTCAAAATAGGCTTGCTTGGCAGTGTTGAAGCTGTCGTAGCCATTGCTGAAGTGATTGCTGATTATCCAAATATCCCAGCGGTTCTTGATCCGGTGCTTGCTTCTGGTCGCGGCGATCCTCTTGCTAATGAGCAAATAATTACGGCCATACGCGATTTATTAATTCCACAAGTTACGATTATTACGCCAAATAGTATAGAAGCAAGGCGATTGGTACTTGAGAATGAGGATGAATTAGAGGTTATTGACTTAAAACAGAGTGCCGAGCGGTTATTGCAGATGGGATGTGAATATGCCCTGATTACGGGTACTCATGAAAATACAACTAAGGTAATTAATACGCTATATGATACTAACGGAGTTATCCGTGCGGATGAATGGCAGCGATTACCAGGTTCTTATCACGGATCGGGGTGTACGCTCTCGTCAGCGATTGCCGCTTCTCTCGCACATGGATTGCCTATTGCGGAAAGTGTTTATGAAGCACAAGATTATACTTGGCATGCGCTTAAATCAGGGTTTCGTCCTGGGATGGGTCAATATTTGCCAGATAGATTTTTCTGGGCGTGTGATGAGAGTGATCTAGAAGAGAAAAAATAGCTGCTTTTAATGATATCTCACGAAATTAATGGCTTATATGCCATTACACCTGATATTACGGATACAACACAACTATGTGTGATGACGCGTCAGGTACTCACAGCTGGTATTCAATATGTTCAATATCGAAATAAAATCGCTGATTACAGGCTGCGCCTGACTCAGGCAAGCGCACTATCCAAGCTTTGTAAGCAATATAGTGCCATCTTAATCATCAATGATCATTATGATCTGGCTATAGAAGTCGATGCAGACGGAATACATATTGGAAGAGAAGATATCACTATTATTGATGCTAGAAATTATCTAGGGCAAAACAAAATTATTGGCGTGTCCTGTTATAATCAGCTGGAGCTGGCTCTTGAGGCAGAAAGACAGGGCGCTGATTATGTTGCATTTGGTGCTTTTTTTCACTCAAAAACTAAAACTAATACGGTAAGAGCACCAATTGATTTGTTGTCTGAGGCAAAGAAGAAACTGAACATTCCCATCGTTGCAATTGGTGGCATTACTTTGGCTAATGCTGCTTCACTCATCATTCATGGAAGTGATTCTATTGCTGTTAGTCATGGGTTATTTGGTACTCAGAATATTCAATCTGTTGCAAAAAAATTTAACCAGTTATTTTTGAGGGCTGAACAGGCTTTTTCTCCATCACCTTAATGACGAGTAAGTAAATGACTTCACTTAATCAACAATTATATGAATTATCCCAGAAATATATTCCTGGGGGTGTTAACTCACCTGTGCGCGCTTTTAAATCTGTTGGTGGCACGCCTGTTTTTTTTAAACGTGGTCAAGGTGCTTATTTTTGGGATGTAGATGAAAAGTCCTACATAGATTATGTCGGATCATGGGGGCCGCTTATCCTTGGTCATGCTCATCCCAAAGTGGTCAAAGCAGTTCAGGAAGCAGCACAGAATGGATTATCCTTTGGTGCTCCTACTGAAACAGAACTAGAAATTGCTGAGCTGCTTTGCAAATTGCTTCCTTCGATAGAACAAGTGCGGTTGGTGAGTTCAGGTACCGAAGCTGGAATGAGTGCTATTCGCTTAGCACGTGGCTATACAGGTAGAAGTCATATTATTAAATTTGAGGGCTGTTATCACGGTCATGATGATGCCCTGTTGGTAAAAGCGGGTTCTGGTGCATTGACCTTTGGTCATCCTAGCTCAGCAGGTGTTCCAGCTGAAACTGCAGCACATACCATTGTACTAAGCTATAACGATGTTGCTGGTCTGGAAAAAACCTTTAATGAATTTGGCAAGGAAATTGCCGCCGCTATCGTTGAGCCAGTGGCAGGGAACATGAATCTGGTAAAAGCAGAGCCAGATTTTTTATTAGCCTTAAGAAGGCTATGCACGCAACATGGTAGCGTCCTGATTTTTGACGAAGTAATGACAGGTTTTCGCGTTGGTCTGGAATGTGCCCAAGGACTTTATCAGATTAAACCTGATCTTACGATACTAGGTAAAGTGATAGGTGGAGGTATGCCTCTAGCTGCATTCGGAGGGCGACGGGATATTATGCAGTGCCTGGCTCCACTTGGTGCGGTATATCAGGCAGGTACTTTATCTGGTAATCCTGTTGCGGTTGCAGCTGGATTGGCAACCCTTCGCGAAGTGCAAGCGCCTGGATTTTATGAAACGCTTGCAGCTAAAACGCAACAGCTGACTCAGGGTCTGACAGTCGTTGCAAACAAATACGGTGTGAATTTTTGTGCCGAATCTGTTGGTGGCATGTTCGGTTTATATTTTTGTAAAGAACTGCCCAAGAGTTTTGCAGATGTAATGGCATGCGATAAAGAAGCATTTAATCGCTTTTTCCATGCCATGTTACAAGAGGGGATTTATTTTGCACCATCTGCGTTTGAGGCTGGCTTCGTTTCTGCTATGCACAATAGCGAAGACATTGACAAAACATTGTTTGCAGCTGAACGTATTTTTAGTTCTTGGGTATAGGAATGTTAAATTACCCCTGATGGGGTAATTTAACAATTTTTTAATATAAAACTACACTTACTTTTACAGCAGAATCTCAGTTTACTGTAACGTTGCAATATATTCGGCTACAGCTTTTATTTCCTTCGCACTCATGCGTAGTACCACCTTTTGCATAGAGCTATTAATGTCATTAGCGCGAGCTCCCTGATAAAATGCTTCTAATTGTGAAACCGTATAGGCTGGTTGCTGGCCTGCGAGTTTAGGATAGTGAGGAGGGATACCTGCTCCGTTAGGGGAGTGACAGCTGGAACAAGCTGGCACATTATTTTCTAAATTTCCACCATTATATATTCTTTTACCTATTTCTAGTAATGATTTATCACCATCACTAATGATTTCAGGTTTGGTTTTTTGTTGAGCATAATAAGCACCGAGATTCTTCATATCATCCGCAGTGAGTGCTGAAACCATAGAGGCCATCACCGGACTATTACGTT
The DNA here is from genome assembly GCF_900107265.1 of Nitrosomonas sp. Nm33. Taxonomy (GTDB): domain Bacteria; phylum Pseudomonadota; class Gammaproteobacteria; order Burkholderiales; family Nitrosomonadaceae; genus Nitrosomonas. Next base: position 82,142 of record NZ_FNPJ01000001.1, read on the forward strand.
TTGCAGGTGAATCACCTTCTACCTTGAAATCCATTAGTTGCTTGGTGATATACTCCGCATGCTGGCCAGCAAGAGTCGGGTTGCTTGGAATAACGCTATTGCCATCGGCATTATGGCAGCCAGCGCAAACACCCATAGCAATTTCTTTGCCTTTTTCAGGATCACCATGAGTACCAGGCGTATCGGCAAAAATTTGATGTGAAAATATAAATGCAAAAATGACTGCAGTATTTTTAATGACTTTCATATTTTGAAGGATTGATGATTTTAAGGTTTTCATAAAAAGAAAAGCGCTGAATTTAACCCGCATTCTAACAAGGTTTATTAATAACAGTAAACGGTTATAGTTAATAATCCATCAGAATGAAAATATTTTTCTTCTCATTAATGTTTGTTAATAGAGGAAATTTTTGATGATTATTCAGCTAGGATCAAATCAGATAAATAAAAGTGCATGTCTTACAATGACATCCAGAAAAAATAAAATTGTTATCTTCGAGAGTAGCATGCAAAATATAAAATATATTTGGTATTGATTTGTATCGAGTCAGAGCAGATATTCTAAAAATAGAGTAGGCAGCTATTTAAGTGAGTTGCCTGCAGGAGAGATCGTTAAGTATGGGTAAACTTCTTTCTCTCAAACCACAGAATGCGAGATCGAAAGACAAATTAATAAGTAGTGGAAATTTAATATACCTTATCAACATATTGAGGGTAATAAGTACAACCAATGGCATAATACCCTATCATTCGACATACTACGTGACCAGTCAGTAGTGGCGCAATTGATGAAGGAACTGAAAAGCAAGGGTATTTCAAACATAAATATTAATAAATTGAATTTTGAGCAAGTAAAATTCATTCTTCTCAATTCCCTTAAAGAAGTAAAAAACTCTTATGTTTGTCCAACAGTTTCCTGATAGTAAACTGGAAATACTAGAATGGGAGTACTTTAGTGACAGAAATAAGCTCTAAAATATAAAAAATGAAGAATTTTGTTATGTAATAGTTGGATTATTGAGAAAAAATATTGTGACGGTTCATATAAAAACTTCTGAAGAAATTGAGAAAATGCGGATAGCCGGAAGATTAGCGTCTGAGGTGCTTGATTACATTACACCTTATGTTGCTCCGGGTATTACGACTGGTGAGCTTGATAAGCTTTGCCACGACTATATGGTCGATGTTCAAAAAACTATACCTGCGCCACTTAATTATGCTCCCCCAGGGTATAGTCCTTTCCCCAAATCAATCTGTACCTCAGTTAACCATCAGGTTTGTCATGGCATACCAGGAGATAAAAAATTGAAAGAGGGGGATATCGTCAATATTGATGTGACGGTAATCTATAATGGATATCATGGTGATACCAGCCGCATGTATTATGTTGGACAACCATCGATACAGGCCAGGCGCTTGTGTGAGGTGACTTATGAATCGATGTGGCGGGGGATAGAAGAAATCAGGCCTGGTAAACATTTGGGCGATATTGGTCATGTCATTCAGCGCATGGCTGAGGGTGCGGGTTATAGCGTAGTAAGAGAATTTTGTGGTCATGGTATTGGTGCAGAATTTCATGAGGATCCCCAGGTTCTTCATTATGGTCGTCCTGGAACAGGTCTGATGCTTAAAGCCGGCATGATTTTTACAGTAGAACCTATGATCAATGCGGGTAAGGCGGCCATCCGTGCGCTACCTGATGGTTGGACAGTGATTACGAAAGATCGCAGCTTATCAGCCCAATGGGAACATACAGTGTTGGTTACCGAGAATGGTTATGAGATATTAACAATATCAACAGGCTCTCCACCCAAACCAACCTCTTATCGTTTTGCTACCTGAATACCTGGCTTAATTGTATATAAAAAATCTTTGATAACAGATTCCAATAATGTTCCGTCAAAATAATCGTGCTACTACTCAAATTCGCCCGGTCAAGATTACTCGTCGTTATACCAAGCATGCTGAAGGAGCTGTACTCATTGAATGTGGAGATACCAGAGTCGTGTGTACTGCAAGTATTGCCGACAAAGTTCCTCCCTTTCTTAAGGGATCAGGGCAGGGATGGCTGACTGCTGAGTATGGTATGCTGCCCTGCTCGACGAATGAGCGTATGCAGCGAGAAGCTGCAAAAGGCAAACAATCAGGGCGTACCATGGAAATTCAACGCTTGATAGGGCGGGCATTACGCTCAATCATTAATTTGGAGGAATTAGGAGAGCGAACCATTCAGATTGACTGTGACGTCATACAAGCAGATGGTGGAACCAGGACAACAAGTATTACTGGTGCATTTGTAGCGCTATATGATGCAGTCGAATCTCTACTGGCACAACGCTTAATCGTAAGCAATCCAATTCGAGATCACGTTGCAGCTATCTCAGTGGGCATGCATGATGGTGTGCCATTGGTTGATCTGGATTATTCCGAAGATTCTACTTGTGATACTGATATGAATGTTGTGATGACAGGAAGTCTCGATTTGGTAGAAGTACAAGGAACCGCTGAAGGCGCAGCATTCAGTCGGAAAGAGCTGAATGCTATGTTAGATTTGGCTCAACAGGGAATACAGGAACTGATCACCTTGCAAAAAACAGTACTTGCATTGGATTAATTAAACTATGCAAGAGCTCGTCATTGCTAGTAATAACTCAGGCAAGCTAAGAGAAATACAACAATTACTTGCGCCACTTGGAATTGTAGTCATACCCCAATCGAATTTAGGGGTGACTGAAATTGAAGAGCCTTACGGCACCTTTGTTGAGAATGCACTTGCCAAAGCACGTCACGCTAGCCGAGTTACTGGTTTACCTGCGCTTGCAGATGATTCTGGTATTTGTGTCAATGTTCTGGGCGGTGCGCCTGGTGTATTTTCTGCCCGCTATGCAGGGGAGTCTAGGTCAGACGAACGTAACAATCAAAAGCTAATCAGTATATTGAAAAATCAACCAGATCGGCGTGCCTATTACTATTGTATTATCGTCTTGGTAAGGCACGCCGACGATCCACAGCCAATTATCGCCGATGGTAGCTGGCATGGCGAGATCATGCTGGAGCCGCGTGGGGAAGGGGGATTTGGATACGATCCGTATTTTTTCTTGCCCGAATTGAATAAAACAGCGGCAGAGCTTCCCATGGAGCAAAAGAATCTGATCAGCCATCGTGGAAAAGCGCTCAGAAAGTTAAGCGAGTTTCTCGCGTTTACCAAACTCTGATCATTTTTGCATCGAAAATAAGCATTTGATTGATCATGACAGCAGCTATTTCTGTTTCATCCCTATTTAGTACGCAATCGCCCAAACTCACAGCTTTACCGCCATTGAGCCTTTATGTTCACATTCCATGGTGTGTTAAAAAATGCCCATATTGTGATTTTAATTCGCACGAAATTGGCAAAAAGGGGAATGCATTGCCTGAAGATGAGTATGTATCAGCACTTATCCGTGATCTGGAAATGGCATTACCTCAAATCTGGGGACGACCTGTCAGCAGTGTGTTTCTGGGGGGTGGAACGCCTAGTTTATTAAGCGCGCAAGCTGTTGATAAAATTCTTACCCACGTAAGAATGCTATTACCACTAGAACTTTCTACCGAAATTACGCTGGAAGCCAACCCCGGCACATTCGAGGCACAAAAATTTGCAGATTTCCGTGCTGCGGGGATCAATCGTCTGTCTATCGGTGTTCAAAGCTTCAATCCCAGGCACTTGCAAGCACTGGGGCGAATACATGATGATAAAGAAGCGCATCATGCAATCGAGATTGCATTAAAAAATTTTGATAACGTGAACCTTGATCTGATGTATGCATTACCAGATCAAACCTTGGAAGAAGCACGTCATGATATTGCATTTGCATGCGCATCAGGGGTTCAACATATATCAGCTTACCATTTGACACTGGAACCTAATACGCTATTTTATCGCTTTCCCCCTACGTTGCCAGATGATGATCTCGCTGCAGAGATGCAATTGATGATTGAACAGACAGTATCAAGTCGGGGTTACGCAAACTACGAGACTTCGGCATTTGCCAAACCTAATTATCAATCACGTCACAATCTAAATTACTGGCAATTTGGCGATTATTTGGGGATCGGTGCGGGGGCGCACAGTAAAATTAGTTTCCAGCATAAGATAATACGACAAATGCGCTATAAACAACCCAGGCAATATCTTACGAAAATCTTAGCCAAGGATGGCGCCTTAGGTGATCCGATACAATCTGAACACGAAATTCAGGGGGAAGATCGAGCATTTGAATTCATGATGAATGCGCTTCGTTTAATCAGCGGCTTCCAGGTCGAAAGCTTTCAGGCGCGGACTGGCTTGCCCATTACCGCTATTCAACAACAACTGAAAGAAGCAGAGCAACGAGGTTTAATCAGCTGGGATCATCATTGCATCATGCCATCGCTAACCGGTAGACGTTTTTTGAATGATTTACTGCAGATATTTTTACCAGAAAAGCGTAAAAATTGTATCCAGATCAATGATTAATATAAATTGTTCTTAACCATCAAATTTTGTAATTCCAGAGAAGTATAACCGGCAAGGGTAAATCTAATGGCTTACGTGAAACTCGAAGATGTTGTCGAGAATATGCTGAATGTAGGCGCCAAAAAAGCAGTGCTTTCAGTTAAGGATATGCTGATTCGTGGTGCTTTAGCCGGCGCTTTCCTCGGTTATGCAGCGAGCCTCGCTGCTGTCGCTACGACACAAACTGGACTGGGTATTGCCGGCGCCATTATTTTTCCTGTCGGTCTAGTCATGATTGTTCTCCTCGGACTTGAGCTGGCGACTGGAAATTTTGCTTTAATACCCATTGCCGTCAAGGATGGCAGAGCTCAATTCAACCGCCTGATTCATAACTGGTTCTAGGTATTGATTGGTAATCTAATAGGAAGTGTATCGTATGCATTTCTTTTTTTCTGGTAGTAACCAAAGCAGGTCATATTGATCCCACAACCATCAATATGGCGATGAGGATAGTAGCAACAACTGAGCAAAAAACAATTGCTTATGCTGACATCGGATTAGGCGGCACTATTTCTGCGTTTACCAGCGCGATGCTTTGTAACTGGATGATAGCATTAGGTGCTGTTATCGCATTTACGTCAACCACGACGGGTGGCAAAATTGCTGCCATTTGGTTACCTATCATGACTTTTTTTGCATTGGGCTATGAGCATGCCATTGTAAATATGTTTGTCATCCCTGCAGGTATGTTATTAGGGGCAAACATTACGATTACTGACTGGTGGCTTTGGAATGGATTTCCAGTCATTTTGGGTAATATCGTAGGAGGAATGATTTTTACCGGTTTTGCACTTTATTTGACAGGCGCAAGACATAAAGAATAATGTTCAATTAAGTTACCCCCGGTTTTGCCGGAGTACTTGGTACAGTTTCTTTAAATACGGAAAATAGTGCACTTCGATGGAGTGGCGTGGGTGTCGGATAAATTGCTGTTCTAAATATTTACCTTCAATGTATGCCTGTTCACGCCAGTTCATTGGGAGTTGTATTTTATTGGTAATCAGTTGAGCAGTTAGCTTGGCTTGGATCTCAGAAAGTGGCCATATGCAGCCCTGTGGTTGAATCAATCCGATAAAAATCAGAGTGGGGTGCTTAGGATGAAACATCCGAAGATAGAGCGGAATGTTGGTTACATTTTCCCAGTTAATGAAAGTCGAATCAAAAAAAGGAAAACTAATCTTATAACCGGTGGCCGCTATGATCACGTCGTATCTAGCAGAAGAGTCATCAGCAAAAAATACGGTTTGGCCTGAAATTTCTTTGATCCCCTGACGGGGATGTACTTTCCCATGCCGTATTTTGTCTAGTAATTCAGAGTTGATGGTGGGATGGGCTTGGGTGGGTGAAAAATCTGGTTCGGGTAATTGATAATCACGGTAGCGTCCAATCTGAATACGAAGAGAAATCTTCTGGAATATGTCTTGGATATTTTGTGGTAACCATTGAAATGAAGCAGCGAAAGAATCGGTAGGTTGCCCCATAACAAACTTGGGAATAATATACTGTGGGGAGCGGAGACTGATATCCACTCGTGCAGCAACACGGCTGGTTTCAACAGCACAATCACAGCCAGAGTTGCCAGCACCTACTACCAATACCTGTTTGCCTTCAAATTCCCGATTCGATTTGTAGTCGTGGGCATGTAGATATTCTCCCATGAAGTCATCCTTCCAAGAAGGGGAGCGTGGTACCGAATGATGGCCATTGGCTATCAAAAGATAATCAAAATCTGCCCTGGTACCATCATTCAGATACAGCCGCCAGCCTTCTTTTTCGATTCTTTCTACATGGAGCACAGTAGTATTAAATCGAATATATTTTTCCAGATGAAAATGCTTGGTATAGGCTTGAAAATATGCAAGTACCTGCTGATGACTTGGATAATCAGGATAATCATCGGGCATCGGGAAGTCGCTGAACTGCGACATCGATTTGCTGGAAATAATATGAGTTGTTTCGCAAATGCTGCTATGGCTCTTGTTGGCCGTAAATATCCAATTTCCACCAATCTGGTCATTTTTCTCGAAGCAAGTAATTTCTTCTAGACCAGCTTCAATCAAATTTTTTATGGTAGTCAGGCCAGAACAGCCTGCACCGATAATAGCAATTCTCATAAACTATTAAACTTGGATTTCTCAGTAGGACGGGATGGAGTATGTGATTTTATTATAGACTTTCCGGTCAGGGCCTGGGTGGAGTACATGAGCATTTCTAGCTGACCGCACAAATTTAACTAAACAGCGTACACATAAATATATCGTATTACTTAGAACCACTTTATAGCAAAGGCAGTAAAAGCAGGATAACAATAATTTTGATCAGCAGTATCTGAAGTTGAATGGGATAGGATAAAAGAGTGCTGAGAGTTATCTGGTTTTGCAATAAGGAGCGGATTCAAAAAAACTGTATTGACGTTATTTTCTGGTAAAAATTAAATCCCACACGTTATGTCCTAATCGTAAACCACGTTGCTCAAATTTTGTCAGTGGGCGATATTGGGGGCGCACGACGAAATCAGTTGTCGTATTAGTAAGAAATGCTTCGTTATTAAGAACGAATAAAATCTGTTCAGCATAGTCTTTCCAATCGGTGGCAACATGAATATAACCACCTGATTTCAAATGCTTGCATAAAAGTGAAACAAAAGCAGGTTGAATTAACCGGCGCTTATGATGTCGCGTTTTGGGCCAGGGATCGGGAAAAAAAATATGAACACCGTCGAGCGATTCAGTTGGCAACATGTGCTGCAAAACTTCGACTGCATCATGTTGAATAATGCGTAAGTTCGTCAATTCAAGTATTTTGATTTGACTAAGTAGACTACCTACTCCTGGCGTATGAACTTCTAACGCTACATAGTCATTTTGGGGGTACTGTTGAGCAATAGTGGCTGTGGTTTCTCCCATGCCAGAGCCTATTTCCAGAATTTTGGGAGCACTGCGTCCAAAAACCTTTTCAAGATTTAGTTGCTTTGTAGAAAAAGGAATTCCGAATTCTGGTAGCAGCGTTTCATAGGCATTGCGCTGGGCATTTGAGATACGGCCCTGGCGAAGTACATAACTACGAATAGAGCTCACTGATGACAAAATATCGTCGTTTAAATTAATTTTATATAGCTGGATGAAAGATCACTTCGACTGGGCCGGTAAAATGCCTTCAAGCGGTGAACTTGGATTTGCGCTATAAGGTTTTTTTGCCATGCGCCCCGCTAGATAGGCTTCGCGGCCTGCTTCTACAGCTTTACGCATGGCTGAGGCCATCATAATTGGATTTTGTGCAGTAGCGATAGCAGTATTCATTAACACACCATCACAGCCCAGTTCCATCGCGATTGCTGCGTCAGATGCAGTTCCAACACCGGCATCTACCAAAACAGGGATTTTGGTGTTATCAATGATAATCTGCAAATTCCATGGGTTGAGAATACCCATTCCAGATCCTATTAGTGACGCTAAAGGCATAATGGCGACACAACCAATTTCTTCCAACTGCTTAGCAACAATAGGATCGTCCGAGGTATAAACCATTACTTGAAAATTCTCCTTGACAAGAATTTCTGCAGCCTTAATGGTTTCTACCACATTAGGGAATAATGTCTTTGGATCACCGAGTACTTCTAGTTTTACCAGGGAGTGTCCATTAAGCAATTCTCTTGCAAGCCGTAAGGTGCGGATTGCCTCATCTGCTGAATAACAACCAGCAGTATTAGGTAGCAATGTATATTGAGTCGGTGGCAGAACATCCAGCAGATTGGGCTCGTTAGGATTTTGTCCAATGTTAGTCCGCCGGATTGCTATGGTTATGATTTGTGCGCCACTGGCTTCAATGGCAGCACGGGTTTCGTTGAAATCTTTATATTTGCCAGTACCGACCAAAAGTCGGGATGAGTAATGTTTATCAGCAACGATGAAATCATCCATGAAATCAGCTTTTATTGAAATTGTAGGTTGCATGTAGAATAGCAAAACGTTTGATATTGATTTGATATTCGAATTAATGTAAAAAATTATCCTCCACCCACTGCCACAACAATTTCTAGTTGATCTCCATCAGACAGTGTTTGTTCGGAAAATTGACTTCGAGGGACGATTTCACCATTACGCTCGATAGCGATACGCTTATTCTGTAGCGACAGGTGTTCAACTAGTTGCTGAAGGCTTAAAGAGTTGTCAAAATGCTGAGGTTGACCATTAATGGTGACTTGTAACATTTGAAATACGTTTTTAGTGTAAGGTAAATTCAAAGATTCATTTAATTATATAATTTTATCATGCGGGTGTAGCTCAATGGTAGAGTAGAAGCTTCCCAAGCTTACGACGAGGGTTCGATTCCCTTCACCCGCTCCATTGTCATTTTCTGGCAATAAAAGCATGCGGGGTGTGGCTTATTGATAATATAATATCAGTATTTTGATCAAATAATCTCGGATCGTCTTGATGATTAAAATCCTACAGGGACAGTTTTACTGTTTTTTAGCAATTGTTTTGCTAGTAGCAAGCGATTCAGTGTTAAGTGATAATAAAACCGATCAACCTGAGCTACGTGATAATAAAATCGATCAACCTGAGCTGCGACATATCCTTGGATGGGTAGAATCTATTCGATTGGAGCCATGGGGTCTGAAAATGCTTGCCCGTATAGATACTGGGGCAAATACCTCGTCTATGAGTGCACGTGATATTCATCAATTTAATAAAGGAAATAAAGATTGGGTGCGATTTACTCTCGATTTTGGAACTGAAAAGGGTAAACCTAATCGGACTATCGAAATTGAACGCCCCATCCTTCGTTCACATAAGATAAAACAACATAGCGGAATTCCACAAGTACGCCTTGTTGTTGCGATGGACATTTGTTTAGCAAACGAAGTACGTAATGTTGAATTTAATCTTATCGATCGTCGAGCCTTAAATTATCCCATTCTGCTTGGACGCAGAGCGCTTGCGGGTGTTGCTCTGGTTGATTCGTCGCGCACTCATCTTAGTAAGGCTGATTGCGGTCACGTAAAGAAAAAGAAGAAAAAGCATGATCAACCAGATGAGTTGACTATCACTGAATGAGACAGCTTCATTTATTACTCCTGGTTATAGTATTGTGTGCGATAGGGCTAGGTTTAGCTACTTATAAAGTAACAACACTGGGATTGCCTCTAACAGCTTCTGAGAAAGCAGAAGTCTGGAATGTAGAAGCGCGTATTATTTTTCGCGCAAAACCCGATACCAGCGTAAAAGTGAGTTTACCGCTCCTTTTTAATCCTTCTGGCTATACTATTCTGGACGAGGATTTCGTCGCAGCCAATTATGGATTGGCAATTGAACAAGACGATAGTGGACGTACAGCTCTGTGGGCAAAGCGGCGCGCGGAAGGAAAACAATTATTATTCTATCGCGCAATAATATACGAGGATGCTGAAAAGACAACCGATTCAGGTAAACCGCCAGTTTATCCATCAATACCAGATTATCCTGAGAATTTCCGACCAATTATCCAAGGGCTGCTCGATAAGGCGCGACAGCAATCTGCAGATACGGTTTCTTTTGCACAACAAGTCATTAAGCAATTAAACGCTACATCACCAGCACCAGAGCTAAAATTGCTGCTTGAGCATATAAATAATTCCCGTAATCTTGCTAAAGGTATTCACTGGATTTTAGCAGGAGCTCGCATTCCTACTCGAATTATTCAAGGTCTTCGTCTAGAAGATGGTAGGCGTTATTCTGAATTGGAGTCCTGGATACAAGTTCATAATGGTAAGCAATGGCGCACACTCAATATAAAGGATGGTCAGGAAGGTCTGCCTTCTAATTTTATCATATGGCAAATTGGCGATCAGAAAGCCTTTTCTGTCGAGGGGGGAAATGAAATAGGTCTTCAATTTTCTGTAGCAAAAACACTACGGGAATTGGTGGATATTGCAGAATCACGTGCGGTGTTGAAGGGATCACATCTGATGGAGTTTTCCTTATATTCATTGCCGGTTCAAAGTCAGAATGTATATAAGATATTACTAATGGTACCTTTAGGGGCGTTTGTTGTCGTTTTAATGCGCAATCTAATTGGGATTAAAACCTTTGGGACATTTATGCCGGTATTGATCGCACTGGCTCTCCGAGAGACAGAGCTGGCCTGGGGGTTACTGCTGTTTTGTTTGATTGTTGGATTAGGGCTATTATTGCGTGCTTATGTAGATCGATTGAAGCTATTGCTTATTCCGCGATTGGCTTCTGTGTTGACGATGGTAGTGCTTCTCATGACGAGTATCAGCGTTATCATGCACAAACTTGGACTTGAAATGGGGCTATCAGTAGCATTATTTCCAATGGTAATCATGACTATGACCATAGAACGGATGTCTCTCACATGGGATGAGGCTGGTCCCGCAGAAGCATTTAAACAGGGCGCAGGAAGCTTGCTGGTGGCAACGATTGGCTATCTGGTGATGAATATCCATGCTTTACAACATTTAATATTTGTATTTCCTGAATTATTGCTTGTTGTATTGGCAGCCATGCTATTATTTGGTCGGTATTCCGGATATCGATTGACAGAGCTGTGGCGCTTCCGGGCTTTAGCCAAACGCTAAAAAATGCTCAGAACCTTACTAAATCTAAAGCAAGCGGGTGTTGTTGGGATAAACCGACGAAATGCTGATTACATTTTACGTTACAATGAACGTTCCCTCTACCCATTGGTCGATGACAAGCTTCGCACCAAACGACTGGCAATTGCAGCAGGAATTGCTGTACCCGAATTGTATGGTGTTATTGAAATCGAGCACGACATAGGTAATCTTCCCGATATTGTAAGTGGGCATAAAGATTTCGTGGTTAAACCGGCACACGGCTCGGGGGGTAACGGTATTTATGTGATTATTGGACGAATCAATGATCGCTATCAGCATAACAATGGTAGTTTGTTGACAGAGGAAGATCTGGAATATCATATTTCCAATATTTTAAGTGGCATGTATAGCCTCGGTGGTCAACCAGATCAGGCTCTCATAGAATACAGAGTAAAGTTTGATCCATTATTTGAATCAATTAGTTATCGTGGAGTGCCAGATATTCGTACCGTAGTATTCAGAGGGATACCTGTTGCATCAATGGTGCGTTTACCTACACGTATGTCAGACGGTAAGGCAAATTTACATCAAGGTGCAGTGGGAGCAGGAATAGATTTGGCAACCGGACATACTACGAATGCTGTTTGGCAAAACCATCCAGTTGAACAACACCCTGACACTGGTGCCAACATTAGAGGTTTTAAAATACCTCACTGGGATAAGCTATTAACATTGGCATCCCAGTGTTATGAACTAGTCGGATTAGGTTATCTAGGAGTTGATGTTGTATTGGATCGTGAACTTGGTCCTTTGGTACTGGAATTGAACGCAAGGCCTGGTTTATCCATTCAAATTGCTAATGGAATAGGTATGCAAAAACGTCTTGATTATATTGATCAACTCACTGAAATTCCTGTTTCGGCGCAAGAACGAGCATCTCTTGCTCAGGATCTTTATCTACGAATATAGAAAGCCTGCTTTCTAACAGTTAGCTGTGTTAACCCATGCTAACTTGGATTCTTGCCTATTTACTTAGGTGACAATGGGTTTGCTTTAGACTATCCAATATCGCTGGACTTGATTATACTTAAACGAGTGCGTAATATTTCGACCTCTTCAAGAAGCTGGAGCGCCAATGCGGCGCCTGCCAGATTAACGCCAAGATCTTTTTGTAAACGCTGAATAACCTGAACGCGTCGTAGACAAGCACCACTGAAGCGCCACTGTTTGGACGTGATATTCATTGGTTCAAGAATTCCTTCTTCAACTAAAGAAATGATCCACTCTGCATTGACCGCACAGATATGACTTAACTCCCCGAAAGAAAATTCCATATCATCTTCAACGATAATGCCATCGATTGCATCATGATTTATTGTCATTTATACCCCCAATCTGGCGCGCGGATTGAATGCCAGTTTTTGTTCCATTTCTCGGTATAGCATGCGAGCTTGCTCGCTATCAGCTGACGGCAAAATAATTTGCAATATAATGTATAAGTCTCCAGGTGGATGACCTGGAATACCTCGTTCTTTCAGGCGTAGTTTGCGCCCAGATTGGCTGCCAGGGGGTATTTTCAAATCAACAATACCCGCTGGAGTAGGAGCTTTGATTGTTGTCCCCAACGCGGCTTCCCACGGCGTAACAGGAAGTTCGAGAAACACATCCTTTCCCTCAACTTTATAGAAAGGATGCGGTTGAAATGCTACCTCTAAATAAAGATCTCCGGCTCTACTTTGGCCTACACCTGGGCTACCTTGGCCTACGAGACGAATAAGTTGACCCTGACGAATTCCTTTTGGTATTCGCACATTTAATGTACGCTCCTTGATCTGTGGTCGCCCATCAGAGCCTATCTCGGTGTGCTGGAGTGTGATAGCACGAGTTGCTCCATGATAAGCATCTTCAAGATTAATGAATATTTTGGCATGTGTATCTTCGCCGCGTACATTGAAACCATAATCACGATTCTTCCTATTGGCAGTGAAGCGGCTTCCAAATAATGCTTCAAAAAAGTTGCTGAATTTTGAAGCATCTGCTTGGGTAAAGCCACCACCATGAAACTCAAAACCCTGATTCCATCCCGGTGGAGGTTGAAATTCCTGACCACTTTTCCAACTGCAGCCTAATTGATCATAAGCAGCACGTTTTTCAGGATCTTTAAGTACCTCATATGCTTCGCCAATCTCTTTGAAACGGTTCTCGGCATCAGGTTCTTTACTGACATCTGGGTGATATTTTCGTGCCAACTTACGATAGGCGCGTTTAATATCGTCTTGTGTGGCATCTCGTTTGATGCCCAAAATGTTATAGTAATCTTTGAATTCCACTTTACTTTATATTCAATTTATTTTTTATAATTCACAAGATTTCCCAGTTAAAATCAAATTTAAATCTAACACTATATTCGTTTAAGCCAAATCCTATTTAATGTAATTAAGTAAGTATTTAATAATTCTTTTTAATCTATTAGTTGATAATAAATCAATGTAAAGTATAAAAATTGAATCCTAAGAGATTTTTATAATCTCTATAATCTCTATTTAAATTAATATGAAATAATTTCTAATTTACTAATAATTATTTTAGCCTAAATGGTTTAAAAAATTGATATATAAGATTAAAGATAAATTAATAAAAATAGGTAATTAATATGATGTTTTATGTGATAAATGGGGAAGATGCTCCGGATAGCCTTGAAAAGCGCATGATAGCCAGACCAGCACATTTAGAGCGCATCAGAGCATTGCAAAATGAAGGGCGACTTATACTTGCAGGACCCTATCCTGCAATTGATAGTCCCGACCCCGGGCCTGCCGGCTTTTCAGGAAGTTTAATTGTGGCAGAATTTGCTTCACTTGAAGCAGCGCAATCTTGGGCGGAAGCGGATCCTTATATTACCTCAGGAGTATATTCAAAAGTAACTGTTAAACCATTCAAAAAAGTTTTACCAGATTAAACCAAGTTAAATATAAGAGGTTTCATTAATAAGGATTATCAGATATTTTACGTTACCTATGCCTATAATATGCAAAGAATCACGCTTACAGTCAATCATACTGTTAGAGCGTAATCTTGTATAAATAAATTTATATCAATTTTAAATTACTTAGAGGTAGCTGCATGCGCTTAATAAAAATTCTATTGTTAATACCAGTGTGTATGTCGAGTTTTATTGTCACTTCTCTTCATGCCCAATCGACTGCTGCTGTAGCAAAAGTGAATGGAGTAGTCATTCCGCAGGCGAGGCTTGATTTTATGGTCAAAGCGGCTGTAGCTCAAGGCCAACCTGAATCTTCGGAAATGAGAAATGCTCTGCGCGAGAATCTCATAGCGGAGGAGATTATTGTGCAAGAAGCTCTTAAGAAAGGACTTGATCGGGATCCGGATGTGATAACTCAAACCGAACTTGCGCGTCAGGCGATATTAGTTAGAGCCTATCAGGCTGATTACATCAAAAATAATACCGTGAGTGACGCTGTATTACGACGTGAATATGATGCTGTGAAAGCACAGATGGGTGATAAGGAATATAAAGCTCGTCATATCCTGGTTGAAACTGAAGCAGAAGCCAAAGATATCATTGCTTCTCTTAAGAAAAAAGGCGCTTCTTTCGAGAAACTGGCAGGAGAAAAATCAATTGATGTCGGTAGTAAAAACAATGGGGGTGAATTAGGATGGAGCGCAGCTGCAGCCTATGTCAAGCCTTTTGCGGAAGCTTTGCAGAACCTCAAAAAAGGAAGTACGACTGAAAAACCGGTGCAAACTTCTTTCGGATGGCATGTAATTCGCCTAGAAGATGTACGTACTGCAGTCACACCTCCATTTGAAGAAGTAAAATCGAATATGCAGCAACGTGTATTACAGCGAAACTTTGCTACAACTGTGCAAGATTTACGTAGTAAAGCTAAAGTTGAATAAACATATTTTTGCTTGGGAGTCAGTGAAGTTAAAAGGCTTTACTGATTCTCGTTTGTTACTGTTAATGCCTTAACTCTTGAGGATAAAGCACAAAACAATTCATAACTGATTGTACCCGCAGATTTTGCTACCTCTTCTATTGGTAACTCGTTTCCCCACAAAATTACTGGACTCCCAATACTAGCATTTTTAACCCCAGTAAGATCAACAGTTAGCATGTCCATGGATATACGTCCCACTATACGTGTACGCTGCCCATTGACAAGCACTGGTGTTCCTGTGGGCGCATGTCGTGGATATCCATCAGCATAACCGCATGCAACGATACCAATATGCATTGGTTGTTCGGCCTGAAATTGACCGCAATATCCAACTTTTTCTTTTGCATCAATATGTTGTGTGGCAATTATTCTGCTTGAAACCGTCATGACAGGGCGTAAACCCAGCTCTGAAGAGGTTTTATCTATCAGAGGGGATGCACCATAGAGCATAATGCCAGGACGTACCCAGTCAGCATGTGCTTCTGGATATTGTAAAATTGCTGCAGAGTTTGCCAATGAGCATGGCAGATGATATTTTCCAAAAAATAAGCGGAAACGTTTGAGCTGTTGATTGACTTCGTCTTTTTTAGAGGGATCATCTGCACAGGCAAAATGTGTCATTAACGTAATTTGATTGATATACGGATTAATCCTTAGCGTGTCAAGTACGGCTAATCCTTCCTTGCGTGTGAAACCAAGACGATTCATTCCTGTATTGATTTTAAGAAATATATTTATCTTAGTTTTTTGTTTTGTTGAGGAGAGCATAGTCAATTGCTCATGATTGTGTATTACTGTACTTAATTGATACTGCCTTATAATTGCTAGCTCTGCCTCAGAGAAAAAACCTTCAAGAAGCAAAATGGGTTGATAAATACCTGCTTCTCTTAAGCGTACAGCAGCATCGAGTTCAAGAACAGCAAAAGCATCCGCGGCTTTTAGAGCACTTGCAGTATTGAGTAAGCCATGCCCATAAGCATTTGCCTTGATTACTGCCATGATACGTGCGTTTTGCGCATGTTTGCGTACGATGCAAAGATTATGTTCAAGTGCTGAAAGATCAATCAGTGTATGGATTGGGCGAGGCATTGATATTATTTATTTGGAAGATAACTTTATCTCAATTGCTTGAATTTTATTCTATTTCTTTAGAAGAGATTGCAAGGGTACAAGAAAAAAAGAAAGATATATTTGATTAAGTCAATAGGTTATAACAGATACAAGTTGATTGAATTATATTACGGACAGCTAATTTTTCCACTTTAAACTAGTAATATGGATTATCAGAAAAACATTTTGATGTAACATAAAAAATAATATGTTAGAAAATTCATCTTTATAAAGGAAATTGGTATTTTAATACCGCAACTATTTGATTATTTAAGTAATGTGATAAGAATATAGCGCGCTGATTTTTAACACACTCAAATTTGTGTAATAGGAATAAAATCAGCATTTATTGTGAATTCAGAGTAACTACAGCCTACCAGAATGTTTAGCCTTTTTAAATCTAAAAAAAATTCTACTGAAAAAAATCCCACTGAAGATAATTCTAATACGGAGAGTTGGACAAGCAAAGTCAGACAAGGGCTTGCTCGGACCCGGCAGAATTTCGGCAAGCAATTATCCAGTTTATTGGGTAGTCGCAAAATAGATGAAGCTCTCTATGATGAGCTCGAAACCATCTTGCTTACCGCAGATACTGGCGTGAATGCTACAAATTGGTTGCTGGAAACATTGCGTAAAAAAGTGAAACGAGATGCGTTGAGCAACGCAGAGCAACTAAAAGGAGCGCTTCAGGAGACTTTGGTTAGTTTGCTTGCGCCATTGGCACAACCACTTGATGTTACGACGAAGAAACCCTTTATTATTATGATAACAGGTGTAAACGGCGTTGGGAAAACCACTACGATTGGAAAACTTGCTCATTATTTTCAATCACAAGGTAAATCGGTATTACTGGCTGCTGGAGATACATTCCGTGCAGCAGCGCGAGAGCAATTATTGGCATGGGGCGAACGTAATGGCGTTATAGTTATTGCCCAGGAGAGCGATTCCCAGAAAAAGAGTGATCCGGCAGCTGTCATATTCGATGCAATCAATGCAGCCAAAGCACGAGATATCGATATAGTATTGGCCGATACTGCTGGTCGTTTGACTACTCAATTGCATCTAATGGAAGAAATTAAAAAGATCAAACGTGTTATCAACAAAGCGTTACCAGATGCGCCACATGAGGTCTTATTAGTATTGGATGCCAATACAGGTCAGAATGCACTTAACCAGCTCAAGGCTTTTGATGAAGCACTTGGGGTGACAGGCTTAGTTCTTACCAAACTGGATGGAACTGCCAAAGGCGGTGTAATCGCTGCTATAGCCGCACAATATCCACAAGACCCTCCTGCCTTGCGCTTTATCGGGATAGGAGAAGGGCTGGATGATCTAAGACCCTTTAATGCGCAGGAATTTGTCGAGGCAATATTTGATTAAGCTTTTAACAGTTTAAATCTTGGTGGTAGTAGTATTTATGATTAGCTTTATCAATGTCTACAAGCGTTACCCAGACGGCTTTGAAGCTCTAAAAAATGTTGCTTTTACAATTCATTCGGGTGAACTAGTATTGGTAGCTGGCCACTCAGGTGCTGGTAAAAGCACTATGTTAAAGCTTATTGCAGCAATTGAACGACCCACATCTGGCAATATCATGGTAAGCGACCAGAATGTCAATGCACTTAAGAAAAATACAATTCCTTTTTTGCGGCGTAGCCTGGGTTTAATTTTTCAAGATCAGAAAATTTTGTATGATCGAACTGTTTTTGCCAATGTTATGCTGCCACTACAAATACGAGGCTTTCAGAGAAAGACTGCGGCTAGCAGAGTTCGAGCCGCACTTGATAAGGTTGGGTTGCTGGAAAAGGAAAATGCTTACCCCATCACATTATCAGGGGGCGAGAAGCAACGATTATGTATTGCTCGAGCAGTAGTTCATCGTCCATCTATTTTGATAGCCGATGAGCCAACAGCGAATCTTGATGCAGATTATGCGCAGAGCATTATGGAAGTATTCAGATCTTTTCATCAAGTAGGCGTTACTGTAGTAATTGCTACCCACGACACAGCAATATTAAATGATAACCGGTATCGTATTCTTACACTCAATCAAGGAAAGCTGGTTATATGAACATATGGTTATTTCAACATTGGCAAGCACTAAGCCAGACATTCAAAAAGCTTGTAAATGCACCATTATCTAGCCTCCTGAGCATTATTGTGATTGGTATTGCTTTCAGTTTACCTCTTGGTATTTATACTTTGCTTGGGAATCTGCAAACTATCTCGGGTGATACTGTCAATACGCCCCAATTAAGTTTATTTCTTAAACTGAACGCGTCACACGCAGATATTGAAAATATTAATTCACAGTTAGAGAAATTTCCTTCTATTGCAAGTTTTCAATTCATCTCCAAGGAAATTGCCTTGCAACAGCTACAACAAGAAAGTAGTTTAAATGATATTGCAAGCAATCTTATAAGAAATCCATTGCCTGATGCTTTTATTATCAATATCCAGCAAATTTCACCTGATGAACTTGAGAATATACGCGCTACCATAAAAAAATGGCCTGAGGTAGAGCATGTTCAGGTCGATACCGATTGGGCCAGGCGATTGGATGCTTTACTCAGATTAGGTCAGCTTGCCGTATTAATGTTAGCTGTGTTATTGAGTCTAGCGTTGGTAATAGTAGTTTTCAACACTATTCGCCTGCAGATATTGACCAAACGGGATGAAATTGAAGTCTCTAAGTTAATCGGTGCTACAGACAGCTTCATTCGTCGTCCTTTTCTCTATTTTGGTGCAATACAAGGAATGGGCGGTGCGATAGCTGCCTGGCTCCTCATTGCTTTAAGCATTCAGGCAATCAATGAAAGTTTAGTTGAGCTTGCGCAACTCTATGCATCGGATTTTCATTTGAACCATCTTTCTTTACAAGATAGCCTTAGCCTGCTTATTTTTTCAGCGTTGCTGGGGTGGTTGGGAGCAAGGCTATCAGTTGCACAGCATCTTTCTCAAATAGAACCAAAATAAAGATGTTGATTTTTAGTGGGTAAACTTTTTCATACCCAGCGTCTCCTATACACAGACTCACTTTTACTCACTTTTACTCACTTTCTAGATTTTTATCTTCAAAAAGTAAGATATTTCCTGAATATTCAGGAAATATTTATTTTATTTCTACACTAAAATTTGGGTCTTCAAAAGATTTTCTCTCTTAAATTTCTTAATGATGAGGGAAACTTCAGGGATTATTAGCACTCTCATTGCGTGAGTGCTAAAATAAATTTTAAAATAATAACAATTTAAAACTGAAGTTAAAGGAGAAAGTATGACAACAACTCTAGCGTTACCAATGATAGTGGAAGGTAGTATTGAAGGATATATTCAAACTGTTAACCGCTTTCCTATGCTATCCCAAGAGGAAGAAATTCGTTTGGCGAAATGTCTGAGGGATGAAAATGATATAAAAGCTGCTCATCAATTGGTGTTATCGCATCTAAGAGTAGTAGTTGCTATAGCTCGGGGCTATTTAGGTTATGGGCTACCCCATGCTGATTTAATACAGGAAGGTAATATCGGATTAATGAAAGCTGTGAAACGATTTGATCCGGAGCGTGGCGTACGCCTTGTTTCATTTGCCATTCATTGGATTAAAGCAGAAATTCATGAATTCATCATGCGAAATTGGAGATTAGTCAAAATCGCAACTACCAAACAGCAACGTAAGTTATTTTTTAATTTACGGAGTATGAAACAAGGTCTGGATACCCTGAATCAGGAAGAAGTGGCTGTGATAGCAAAGCAATTGGGAGTCAAATCTGAAGAAGTAGTCGAAATGGAAACCCGCTTTAGTGGTCGCGATATTTCATTGGAGCCATTATCAGAAGAAGATGATGAAAGCTGTAGTCCAATTAATTATTTGACTGATGGAATAGACCCGTCGCAAGTATGTGAGAAAGAACAGATTTCTCGCATATACCATGAAAGACTTAAAGAATCACTTGCAAAACTTGATGATCGTAGTCGTCATATTATTGAGGCCCGCTGGTTAAGAGAAAAAGATACTGCGACGCTTCATGAATTGGCTGAAGAACTGGGGGTATCAGCTGAGCGGGTTCGACAGATTGAAGTCAAAGCAATTCAGAAAATAAGAAATGCAGTTGCTGATGCCGTCTAATTTATACAAAGATCATGCTTTTTGTTATAAATAAAACGGCTATAAACTGGTAAACTATGAAGGTTTGCAAATTTATATTTTGAATACCGCGCGTGGAGAGGTACCGAAGTGGCCATAACGGCGCTGACTCGAAATCAGATGGTTGGGGTAACCTGGCACGTGGGTTCGAATCCCACCCTCTCCGCCAATAATCTATGTAAGTACTTGATTATAAAGTAAATTTTAAGAAAATATCATTTATACCGTACCTTTTACCGTACTGAAGAACAATATTAAAATACATTTCATTTTCGGTAACGAGTGCCGGTCATCAATCAAACTTTAATTTCCCAGCTTAACGGGTATTTGCATTCTCAACATAGAGAATTCTTTTTATACGATTAGTATTATCTATAAAAGTTTAGATTTAATCTGACTGATTCAAAAATAGAATTCAATAAGCGCTGACAATTGGCATCATTGAAATGACCGCTTTGTGCCATTAGCAATCAATGAGGAAAATCTACTTAACATCTGCTAGACATCAAAAAGCAGCCATTCAACATCAAGCATAATTAGTCCACGGATCGTCTTTGTCATTTTCCTCATCATAGTTTCTATTTCGTATTTCTCTTTCAGCCTCGGTTCGACGCTGTTCTGATGTGATCATGAGGTTAAGTTCTGCGATATGCCTTTTAGCGAATGCTTGGACCTCTGATCTCTCATCTTCAAGCCATTCAGTCAAGGCTTCCTTCCTAGATCTCCACGCGTTCGCAAATCCAAATTCACCTCTAACCAAATAGCGTAGTCCTTAAGTCCTGTTAGGATTTCATAACGCTCATTGTTATTCTGAGCATCATTCAATAGGTTGGCGATGTCTTTGTCGAAGAGCTCTTTGCTTTGAAGAAGTCGTTCATAATCTTGCTGAGCTTTCTGTATTTCAAAGCCTGCCGGTATAAGGTACTTGTCCATAATCTGCTCAAATCGACGGAAAATGCCTTCCATAGCTTTCTTTCCGTACCATTGCCCATTTCGGCTTTATAAATAGGATCATGGGATGTCTCGGACCAAGCGTGGTTTAGAATGGTCTGGATCTGAATTTCACATCGAAGATCAGCGAACTTCGCATATTCTGGTAGATGCGTGCGATCCTCACGTAACCGAACCGTATAATGAATTGCCCGGTATCGTACCCTTTTGTTTTCAAGAGTAGGATGGTGAACCTTCGTCGAATCTTCTTCAATCTCGAAATTTTCTCGGATTAGTGGTGATGCCAGAAAGTGATCAACGTCATTGTTGGTATAGAAGATAAGCCTGACACCCGCGAGATCTCGGCGATCTAGCTCCAGTGTCTGTGTATCCAGTTTGCCCAACTCGGTTAGTCGTCGCCGCAAGCTTTCGATTTCTTTAGCTCGGCACTGAATGGATTGAGGTCTTGGTAAATTTTCGGTGACTAGTAACGCTTTCTCCAAAATGAAACGAACCGTTTCAGCGAAAGCTTTGTAGATCGGGAAGTATTTCTTCTCGTAGTCATCAAGGTTCACATATTTCAGTTCCACTTGTATTCATATTCTTACCAGAACGGGGAGGATCGGAAAGGACAGTATATATTCTGTATACTTTCAACTTCAAATAACTTCAGGAATTTTCCCATAAACATGTTCACTACAAATTTTGATTATCTTCGGACTACTCTATGAGTGCCGACAACAACAATCCCAGGCTAGCGGTATTGATTGATGCGGACAACACCTTTAAGGTGATCGACCTCATTGATGAATTGTTCGAGGAAATATCAAAATTCGGAGATGCGAATGTCAGGCGTATTTATGGTGACTGGACTCAAAATCAGTTGAGCTGATGGAAGGAAATGTTGCCCAAACACGCTATCCAACCCATTCAGCAATATGCCAACACCAAAGGCAAGAATGCAACGGATAGCGCGCTGATCATTGATGCTATGGATCTGCTCTACACAGCCCCGCTGGACGGTTTTTGTATCGTTTCTAGCGACAGCGACTTCACCAGGCTGGCGATTCGATTCCGAGAAGCCGGTAAACTGGTCTACGGTTTTGGTAAGAAAAAAACACCGGAATCATTGCAAGCCGCCTGCAACGAATTCAAGTACTTCGAAATCCTTTCGCAAAATAAGCAGGTCGACAGTGAAGATGATCTTTCGACACAAGCGGAAGATATTTCTAGCAAATCCAAAGCGAGTCCGAAAAAGAAAACCACAAAATCTACGACAACTTCGAGCGAAGCTTCAACCATAATACCCGGTACCAAGAAAAATTCCAGGGAGCTGGCGATGGACACCAAACTGGTATCACTGATCCGCTCTGCAATTGAAGCGATTTCCGATGAAGATGGCTTTGCTAACATGGGAGAGGTGAAAAAACATATTGTGAAGAACTTCTCAGCATTTGATTCGCGAAATTATGGTTACGCAAAATTCAGCGACCTCATAAAGGCCATTGGCTTGTTCGAAGTAGACACTCAGAATCAGCGTATTAAGGATAAAAGGAAAAAATGAGCGAGACACGTGTTTAATAGCCGATAAAATTTCGTTTCTTTTTGCGGCGACAGACTAAGGTCTGTTGACGTTTTGAGATAAGTATTTCATAAATAGAAGAAAACTCGTAATATTGGGGTTCTCGCACAATCAATAAAACGAGTTTGCAATGCCCCGATTAATGCTCAGTGATGAGTTCTGGTCGAAGCTGGAGAAGGTTCTGCTTCAAGAAACAATTTATACAAGCGCAATCTGCGCATGACGGTAGAAGGTATGCGGTATCGAATGGGGTTGGTTTGCCCGTGGCGAGACTTACCCAAGGTGTTTGGGTATTGGAATTCAATCTACAAGAGATTCAATGCTTGGTCATCCAGTAACAAGTGGGTCGGGGTTTTCAAGGCACTGATCATTGATCCGGATTGGGAGTGGAAATTCATTGACGGCAGCTACATTAAAGCGCATCAGCATAGTGCGGGTGCAGCAGGTCAAGAACCGCAGGCTATCGGGAAAAGCCGTGCGGGTAACACCATAAAGATACATTTGGCGATGGATGGTTGTGGCTTACCAGTCGAGTTTGAGATTACCGCTGGAGAAGTGAATGATTGTTCTGTAGCACCGCAGTTTATTGCCAAGTTACCCGATGCGGAAGCAATGGTAGCGGATAGGGGCTATGACAGTGAATGTATACGTGAGCAGATAGTAAAGAAGGGAGCCAGAGGGCTGTGATACCAACAAGGCGCAACTCAGTGAAAGGTGACGCAGATATGGATTGGGGATTGGGGATTATATAGATACCGGCATTGGGTAGAAAACGCTTTTGCCCGGCTAAAACAGTGCTAGCAGTAGCAACGCGATATGACAAACGGAAGAGAAATTACGAAAGTATGGTTGCCATGGCATGTGGATATCTATGGCTACCTATGTGAAATGTTAACAGACCTTAGCCTTGTTAAACTACTCCACGCTAATGCGTGTACCGATCAGCGTGGACATTGCAAATACTTTTCATAAAGTTGTACCCAGAGGTGAACAGAATTGGCTTCCACTTCTCAAAATGCTGTGTATTCGATTATCTCCGATCGACGAAAAATCAAGTTCAAGTACCTCCCGGAAACGGTGTTGCTTGACCCATCAAGTCGTTTTTCACACCCGCGTTAGACCGCAGGTTGGAAAATCGTGAAAATATTGCTTGCAGAACCCGAACGTGAGCAGTCCCGAGGGGAAGAGATCGCGAACAGCATCAGCCATGGTATAGGATTGGTCGCAGCACTTGTGGCAACCCCATTTCTTATTATGCATGCAGTGCAGCACGCAGATACGGAATTCATCGCCGGTGCGAGTCTCTTCGCGGCAACGATGGTGCTGCTTTATCTTGCTTCCACTCTATATCACGCCCTGCCGCGAGGCAAGGCCAAGTGTGTGTTTAAAATTGTCGAACACAGCGCGATCTTTCTCCTTATCGCCGGTACCTACACGCCGTTCACGCTTGGTGTGCTTCGTGGCGCATGGGGCTGGATGCTCCTTGGGATCGTCTGGAGCTTTGCCGCAATCGGGGTGGCACTGAAGGTGTTTGATAAGATGTACAACCCCATCATCTCTACCAGTCTTTATCTGCTTATGGGGTGGCTCATTCTGATCGCGATTTATCCGTTATATACCCGCATACCTGCATCCGGCCTACTATGGTTAGTTGCAGGGGGCATGGCTTACACCGTTGGCGTGTTTTTTTTTGTGACCGATTCGCGCTTTCGATACGGTCATTTCATCTGGCATTTGTTTGTAATGGTGGGTACTGCATGTCATTACGTCGCGGTGCTCCGGTATGCGGCCTCCTAGCATGACTCCTGCAGATAGACCTTCCACTTAGCCTATTTTCTCCTGGTATCGATTTATTTCCACATTACGTCACAGCCTGCCTTTGCTACGGCAGTCAGTAGCTCAATTAGAGGCAGTCCTCGATTAACCATGCTCACCGCTGGCTCATCCGTATCCTTTGCTGGTGAGACTTCTTTTTGTGCATTTAAAGCGGCTGTTAACCGACTCGGCGCTTGAGGGACATCCGCTGCCAGAATAGCGCCTGGCACGGTTGCACTGTACTCCATCATTTTCAACATGGTAAGCGCGTCATTCCCAAACATGGTGTCGGCATAGACAT
Source organism: Nitrosomonas sp. Nm33 (assembly GCF_900107265.1). Classification (GTDB taxonomy): domain Bacteria; phylum Pseudomonadota; class Gammaproteobacteria; order Burkholderiales; family Nitrosomonadaceae; genus Nitrosomonas. The sequence continues at coordinate 107,082 of NZ_FNPJ01000001.1, forward strand.
CGGTTGTAAATGTCATGAGCATACATTTCTCCTTGAATGAGTAATGAATTGATATCGCGTTGCCACTGCCCGGTACTGTTTTAGCCGGGCAAAAGCGTTTTCTACCCAATGCCGGTATCTATATAATCCCCAATCCATATCTGCGTTACCTTTCACTGAGTTGCGCCTTGTTGGTATCACAGCCCTGGCTCCCTTCTTTACTATCTGCTCACGTATACATTCACTGTCATAGCCCCTATCCGCTACCATTGCTTCCGCATCGGGTAACTTGGCAATAAGGTGCGGTGCTACAGAACAATCATTCACTTCTCCAGCGGTAATCTCAAACTCGACCGGTAAGCCACAATCATCCACCGCCAAATGTATCTTTATGTCAGGATCAATTGGTTGGCCGCGTTTACGTATTCCATCTATATCCTTTGCGTAGTCATAATAGTAAACACATAGAAACAGTTTGAGTTGACCCTCGATCAGCGCTCCTAGGCTGGCCCACGCGAGAATGAGGTCACCATAGGAAGACGCATTTACCCACCGCGATAAGCTCATCGCTAAGGATGCTTGCCATTGAAGCATCGATCTATCCAGAAGATTTGCAGCGTCTCCCGAAGCCCAACCGCCACCTTCCCAGAAATTCATTATGCTTTGCGTAAGAATGGCGATTCTTTTGCATAGCTCATCTGCATCATAGTTCAGTGTGTCTTTATCAGGATGCATCTTCATCTTCTGATTAAACAAGTAATTATAAAATTTTACTATTGCCCGGTTAAGCAAAACCAAGATCAAGCTATTGAGTTGACGAAGGATTTTTAGGATTCTGTGGTGTAACAGTTCACGCAACATCCGTACATGTGCTAATTGATCCATCACTGTCTTAAATCGAGATAGAGCCGATGCTAGGGTCTGTTGACGTTTTGAGATAAGTATTTCATAAATAGAAGCAAACTCGTAATATTGAGAGGTTCTCACACCACCAATAAAACGAGTTTGCGATGCCCCGATTGATGCTTACTGATGAGTTCTGGTCGAAGCTGGAGAAAATTCTGCTTCAAGAAGCGATTTATAACAAGCGCAATTTGCGCATGACGATAGAAGGTATGTTATATC
>NZ_FNPJ01000012.1 GCF_900107265.1 Nitrosomonas sp. Nm33
GACAGTTATATTCCTGAGCCACAACGGGCCATAGATGGTGCTTTTATCATGCCGGTGGAGGATGTATTTTCAATATCTGGACGCGGCACGGTTGTGACAGGGCGTGTGGAGCGAGGTATAATTAAAGTTGGTGACGAGATTGAGATAGTAGGCTTGAGACCAACATTGAAGACGGTGTGTACCGGTGTGGAGATGTTCAGGAAGCTACTTGATCAAGGGCAAGCCGGAGACAATGTTGGAATATTGCTGCGTGGAACTAAGCGTGAAGAGGTTGAGCGTGGTCAAGTGTTGGCAAAACCTGGGAGCATATTGCCGCATACGAAATTTACAGCTGAGATATATGTTTTAAGTAAAGAAGAAGGCGGGCGGCACACGCCGTTTTTTGCTGGATATCGTCCTCAGTTTTATTTCAGGACAACTGACGTTACGGGGTCGATAGAGCTGCCATCCGGTACCGAGATGGTGATGCCGGGAGATAATATTTCGGTGGCAGTAAATCTTATTGCTCCGATTGCAATGGAAGAAGGATTGCGGTTTGCAATTCGTGAAGGTGGCAGAACCGTTGGGGCAGGTGTTGTAGCTAAAATTATTGAGTAAAATTGTTGCCAATTAAGATAGTGATCTAATTCTGGAATTAGAATACGGATCGGCTAATCTCAGGATTAATATGCAAAATCAAAAAATACGTATTCGTTTAAAAGCGTTTGATTATCGACTTATAGATAAGTCAGCGATGGAAATTGTGGAGACAGCAAAACGTACAGGTGCTGTTGTTAGAGGGCCTGTTCCGCTGCCGACACGAATTGAGCGGTTTGATATACTGCGCTCCCCACACGTGAATAAAACATCGCGTGATCAATTTGAAATTCGGACACATTTACGCTTAATGGATATCTTAGATCCAACGGATAAAACGGTAGATGCTTTAATGAAGCTTGATTTGCCCGCTGGTGTTGACGTGGAAATCAAGCTGTAGTCTTAAAAAATAATGTTGAATTTAATGTTAGTGCAAGCTTTCTAATGAAGATGTCTGCAAAGGAATAGATTAATGAGCATAGGTTTAATCGGTAAAAAAGTAGGAATGACCAGGATTTTTACTGATAATGGAGATAGTTTGCCTGTAACAGTGCTGGATGTATCAAATAATCGAATTTCACAAATTAAAAAATTTGAGACTGATGGTTACGATGCTATTCAAGTGACATATGGCAAACAGCATGCTAATCGGTTGAATAAATCGATCCAGGGACACTTTGCAAATGCTGGAGTAGAGGCCGGGCGTGTTATCAAAGAATTTCGTGTAAGTGCGGAAGAGTTAAATGAAGTTAAGGCAGGGATGAAACTTGGATTAAACATGTTTCAAGTCGGGCAAATTGTAGATGTAACCAGTAAAAGTATAGGTAAAGGGTTTGCTGGAACAATTAAAAGGCATAACTTTTCCTCGAATAGAGCAAGTCATGGAAATTCAAGATCGCATAATGTTCCCGGCTCAATTGGTATGGCGCAGGATCCGGGGCGTGTATTTCCTGGAAAAAAAATGTCAGGAAGACTTGGTGGCGAAAAATGTACAATTCAGAATCTTGAGATTTTGCGTATAGATGCTGATAGAGAGTTAATTCATGTAAAAGGGGCTGTTCCAGGTGCCAAGGAAGCAATCGTAGTATTACGATCAGGTATTAAGAGTAAGCCGGAAAATAAATAAAAAATTCTGTATATTAGAATAAAAAACAAATTGCCAAAGAATAGGGGCTAGCAGTGGAAGCTAAATGTATCGGTTTTGATGGAACAACGAGCAATATATCAATTTCGGAGTTAGTGTTCGGAAGAGATTACAATGAAACGCTAGTCCATCAAATTGTAACAGCATATATGTCGAATGCGAGACAAGGCACTCGAGCCCAGAAAGGTCGATCGGATATAGCAAAGTCTACACATAAGGTTTGGAGACAGAAGGGAACAGGTAGAGCTAGGGTTGGTGCAGCTTCCAATCCATTGTGGCGAGGTGGTGGTAAAATTTTTCCCAGTAGCCCACTGGAGAATTTTGCTCATAAAGTCAATAAAAAAATGTATCGAGCAGGTATATGTACTATTCTTTCCCGCTTATTAAGTGAAAATAGATTACATTTAATTGAAGAATTTTCTGTAGATACTCCAAAAACAAAGGAGTTAATAAGCAAACTAGAAGCGCTAAATTTTAAGAATGCGTTGATTATTACAGATCAGGTTGATGACAACCTTTATTTGTCTTCAAGAAATGTACCAATGGTAAGTGTAATTGATACATCGCACATAGATCCAGTAAGCTTATTAAAGCACAATGATATTCTAATTAGTCGCAAGGCATTAGCGAAAATTGAGGAAATATTAAAATGAAATCTTCTAGCATTGATCATGAAAGAGCTCTGAAAATTATTTTAGCTCCTCAAATTTCGGAAAAAGCAACATTAATCGCGGAAAAAAATAATCAAATTGTTTTTCGTGTGCTACCTAGCGCTGATAAGACTGAGATTAAGGCTGCCGTTGAATATCTGTGGAAATCTCAAAAAATAGAAGTGACAAAAGTGCAGATTTCAAATGTTAAGGGAAAAGAAAAAAGATTTGGCCGCAACATGGGACGGAGGCCAAATTGGAAAAAAGCATATGTTAGCGTCAAAAAAGGTCAGGAAATTAATTTTTCTGAAATAACTAAAGGAGAGGATTAAGTAATGGCTTTAGTAAAAGTTAGACCGACTTCTCCCGGGCGGCGTGCTGTTATTAAAATTACAAATAAAGAATTATACAAAGGCAAGCCTCATTCTGCACTCGTAGAAAGTAAAAAGAATGCTGCAGGTCGCAATAACTCCGGGCGCATCACTCAGCGTCACCAAGGAGGTGGCCACAAAAGAAACTATCGGATGATTGATTTTCGTCGTAATAAAGATGGAATCATCGCTAATGTAGAGAGGATAGAATACGATCCTAATCGTAGCGCTAATATTGCCTTGTTGTGTTATCTCGATGGAGAAAGACGCTACATTATTGCACCTAAGGATATCGAGACTGGCGCCAAACTGCTAAGTGGCGTTAAGGCACCGATCAAGACTGGCAATGCAATGGAACTGCGACATATACCAATTGGGAGTACAGTGCATTGTATAGAGTTGCAGCCAGGCAAAGGAGCGCAATTGGCGCGATCTGCAGGTTCATCAGCTCAATTGCTTGCACGAGAAGGAAGTTATACCCAAATTCGATTACGATCAGGGGAAATTCGTAGAATACATGTAAATTGTAGAGCTACGATTGGTGTTGTAGGAAATGATGAACAAAATTTAAAATCGATTGGAAAAGCTGGTGCGCAGCGATGGCGAGGTATTAGACCAACAGTACGGGGTGTGGCAATGAATCCAATTGATCATCCTCATGGTGGTGGTGAGGGAAAAACGGCAGCAGGTCGACATCCCGTAAGTCCTTGGGGACTGCCTACTAAGGGGTTCCGCACCAGAAGAAATAAGCGTACAGAAAACATGATAGTGCGTCACAGACATTCTAAGAAGGGTTAAGTTTTATGGGGCGATCTGTAAAAAAAGGTCCGTTTGTAGATACGAACCTTTATGACAAAATACAACACGCTAAAGCTGGTAATGACAAGAAGCCAATTAAAACATGGTCTCGTAGATCTACCATACTTCCAGATTTTATTGGTTTAACCATAGCGGTACATAACGGTAGACAACATATACCTATTTATATTACTGAAAATATGGTAGGTCACAAGCTAGGAGAGTTCTCACTTACTCGAACTTTTAAAGGCCATGCAGGTGATAAAAAAACTGCAAGTAAAAAATAGGAATATAAATTATGCAAGCAACAGCAATATTGCCAAGCATTAGATTGTCTGCGCAGAAAGGGCGTTTAGTGGCAGATCAAATACGAGGTTTAAAAGTAGCTAAAGCAATTGAGCTATTGACTTTTAGCCCGAAAAAAGGTGCAGCTATTTTTTTAAAACTTCTAGAGTCAGCCATTGCAAATGCTGAGCATAATGAAGGTGCTGATATTGATGAGCTGCGTATATCTGAAATTATGGTGGATCGTGGAACATTTTTAAAGCGATTAAGTACACGAGCAAAAGGACGTGGCAATCGTATAATGAAACCAACATGTCGTATTTTATTAACAGTTAGCGATTAATAATCACTTAAAGAAAAGCTTGCCGATAGATTATGGGACAAAAAATAAATCCTACGGGATTCCGACTTTCTGTACTAAAGAATTGGTCATCAAAATGGTTTGCACATGGCAAAAATTTTTCAAAATTATTAAATGAAGATATTAAAGTTCGAGAATATCTCAGAAAAAAATTGCTTCATGCTTCTGTCGGTCAGATTGTAATTGAACGCCCATCTAAAAATGCACGTATAACGATATATAGCTCGCGTCCAGGAGTTGTCATAGGCAAAAAAGGGGAAGATATTGAGATTTTAAGGAAAGATCTCGAGAAATTGATTCATATTCCTGTGCATATAAATATTGAAGAAATACGAAAACCTGAAATCGATGCTCAACTAATTGCTGATAATATTGCTCAGCAATTAGAGAAAAGAATTATGTTTAGAAGAGCGATGAAGAGAGCCATACAGAATGCGATGAGATTAGGTGCTCAGGGTATTAAAATTATGAGCTCAGGGCGCTTAAATGGAATCGAAATAGCACGCACCGAATGGTATCGAGAAGGTCGTGTGCCGCTACATACATTGCGCGCAGATCTTGATTATGCTACTTCAGAAGCTAAGACAACATATGGAATTATTGGTATAAAAGTGTGGGTATTTAAGGGGGAGCAGTTAGAAACTAGAAACCGTGATCTAACGTCAAGCAATTCATATCCCTTAGCTACGGATGAAAATAAGAAACGTACGGATAAAATTAACCCAGAAAAAATTGCTTGAAGATAAAGCATATAGTTTTGAATATTAATCTAGTTACAAATACAAGATTTTTTCAATAAATTAAGGATTAATAAATAAAATGCTTCAACCAGCAAGAATGAAATATCGCAAGCAGCATAAGGGGCGAAATACCGGAATTGCTACTAGCGGTAATAAAGTGAGTTTCGGTGAGTATGGATTGAAAGCCATTGGGCGAGGCCGAATAACAGCTAGGCAAATCGAAGCAGCACGTAGAGCAATGACAAGGCATATTAAGCGAGGAGGGAGAATCTGGATTAGGATATTCCCGGATAAGCCAATCTCGCAGAAGCCTGCCGAGGTCAGGATGGGAAAAGGCAAAGGCAATCCTGAATATTATGTATCAGAAATAAGGCCAGGTAAGATGCTATATGAAATGGATGGCGTTGATGAGCAATTAGCAAGAGAAGCATTTAAGCTTGCAGCTGCCAAATTACCAATAAAAACGCAATTTATAGTTCGTCATATCGGAAGTTAAAGCAATGAAAGCAAGCGAGCTTAAGAAAAAAAATGATGAAGAACTGAAAAGTGAATTAATGTCTTTGCTCAGAAGTCATTTTAATTTGAGAATTCGACACGCAACTCAACAACTTGAGAATGTATCTCAGTTGCGAAATGTTCGGCGAGATATTGCTAGGGTCAAAACAGAACTAAATCAAAGAGTAAGAATGTCATGAATATAAGTAAAAAACCTAATACCCTAGTAGGCAAAGTAGTGAGTGATAAAATGAATAAAACTATTACGGTACTAGTTGAACGTAAGATTAAACATCCACTTTATGGCAAAACTATTACACGTTCAAAGAAAATTCATGCTCACGATGAAAATAATCAATTTAGTTTAGGTAATGTAGTGATGATACAAGAAACCCGTCCACTATCTAAAACTAAAGCATGGCGTGCAGTCAAATTATTGAGTGCTACCTAATAAACAAACTGAAAATAAGCTAATATAAATCAGTTTTTGAAAACAAAAAGTTAACTTCTTTTGAAATTAAAAAAGATTTAAATCAATCCAAGAAATAAAACGGATTAATTTATTTATATACATGGATTAAGACAAAATGATTCAGCCTCAGACGATACTGAATGTAGCAGATAACACAGGCGCGCGATCTGTAATGTGCATTAAAGTGCTAGGAGGATCTAAGCGACAATATGCTGGTATCGGCGATATTATTAAAGTAGCTGTAAAAGATGCTGCGCCCCGCGGTAGAGTAAAAAAAGGTGAAGTTTATAATGCGATTGTAGTTCGCACAGCAAAAGGGGTTCGTCGAACAGATGGATCATTAATTAAATTTGATGATAATGCCGCGGTAATATTAAATGCAAAGCTAGAGCCTATTGGTACACGGATTTTTGGCCCAGTTACAAGAGAGCTCAGAACGGCACAGTTCATGAAGATAGTGTCACTTGCACCAGAAGTAATATAAAGACATTTAGGTGTTAATATGAAAAAAATTAAAAAAGGTGATGAGATTATAATCCGATGTGGTAAAGACAAAGGAAAAAGAGGCACTGTGCTGCGGTATGAAACCGATAATTACATCGTGATACAAGGATTAAATAAGATTAAAAAGCATGTAAAACCAAACCCGGCAAAAGGCACTGTTGGGGGTATTACAGAGTTAGAAAAACCTATACATATATCAAATGTGTCAATCTATAATCCTGTAACAAAAAAAGCAGATAGAGTTGGTATTAGATTAAGTGATAATAAAAAATTACGAATATTTAAATCTAACAAAGAAGAGATTAGCATCTAACAAGGATATATAGAGTAAATGGCCAGATTACAGGAATTTTATAATCAAACTGTGAAGCAGCAACTAATGCAGCAATTTAATTATAAATCAATCATGGAAGTCCCACGAATTACCAAAATAACACTCAACATAGGTGTGGGGGAAGCGACATCGGATAAGAAAAAAATTGAAAATGCGATTAGCGACCTTGAAAATATTAGTGGGCAAAAGCCTATTACAACAAAGGCAAGAAAATCGATTGCTACATTTAAAGTGCGAGTTGGTTATCCTATTGGATGTAAAGTTACATTACGTGGCAAAAGGATGTTTGAATTCCTTGATAGATTAATTAGTATTGCGATTCCCAGGATTAGAGATTTTCGTGGAATTACTGGAAAAGGATTTGATGGAAGAGGGAACTATAATATTGGAATTAAGGAGCAGATCATTTTTCCTGAAATTGAGTATGAGAAAATTGACGCATTAAGAGGCATGAATATTACCCTTACGACCACAGCTAAGACTGATTTAGAAGCAAAAGCGTTACTATCAGCTTTTAAATTCCCATTTAAAAATTGAGACTGGAATGGCAAAAAAATCTCTTATTAATAGAAATTTGAAAAGACAAGCAACGGTAAAGAAATACGCGGGCGTCCGAAATTCTTTATTAGAAATTATTGCAAGCAGTCAAGCAAGCTTTGAAGAAAAAGATGAGGCAAGGAAGAAATTGCAAAATTTACCAAGAAACTCTAGCCATACTCGACTTCGTAATAGATGCGAACTGACTGGAAGAGCAAGAGGATATTACCGAAAATTTGGATTAGGACGGAGTAAATTAAGAGAACTCGCTATGAGTGGTCAAATTCCAGGGATCACGAAAGCCAGTTGGTAACTGATTGAATCTATAACGGTAATAGATATTGCAAATAATAACGAATAATTTAACATTAATCCAGGAAGGTTTTAATAGGTAAAAATATGAGTCTAACGGATCCAATAGCTGATATGTTAACCCGCATAAGAAATGGGCAATTATCTCAAAAATCCTCAGTGCTCATGAGTTCGTCTCGATTAAAAAAAGCTATCGCTCAAGTACTTAAAGATGAAGGTTATATTGAAGATTTTCAAATATTCCAAGAAAAAGAAAAGATAAACTTGGAAATCAAGCTAAAATATTATGCTGGCTATCCTGTAATAGAGAAAATATCTAGAGTTAGTCGTCCTGGACTAAGAGTATATAAATCTTGTTCTGAATTACCGAGCGTAATGAATGGATTGGGAATTGCAATTGTATCTACTTCAAAAGGTGTTATGACGGAAGGAAAAGCGCGACTGAATGGAATCGGTGGCGAAGTTTTATGCGTTGTAGCTTAAGGGATTAATTTAATGTCGCGAATTAGTAAAAAACCAATTCAAATACCGAGTAATGTTAATTTTACTATTTCAAATAACGAAATAGTAATTAAAGGTCCGTTAGGCTCTCTTCAGCAGCGACTTTCTGCTGAGCAAGTTACCATAACGAGTGAAAATAATGAGTTATTTGTTAAATCAGCTGATTCAACAAAACAATCACATTCAATGTCGGGAACGATACGGTCTTTAGTTAATAATATGGTAACTGGAGTAACGACTGGTTTTGTGAAACGATTAAATATTGTTGGTGTTGGATATCGTGCACAGGCGAGTGGTAACACATTAAATTTGAGTTTAGGTTTCTCACATCCGATTGCTTACAAAATGCCAAACGGAATTACTGTTGAAACACCTACTCAAACGGAAATTGTGATCAAAGGAATTGATAAACAGCAGGTTGGACAAGTTGCAGCAGAAATACGTTCGTTTAGACTTCCTGAGCCTTACAAGGGCAAGGGAGTACGTTATGCTGACGAAATAATAATCCTTAAAGAAACTAAGAAAAAATAGTAAATAGGAAGCTCATGAAAAACCTTAAGCTATCTCGCATGAGGCGTGCTCGCAAAACGCGAGTTAAAATTGCATTATTAAAAACTTACCGACTCTCAGTACATCGGAGTAATAAGCATATATATGCGCAAATTATAGATGATGAAAATAGTAGAGTATTAGTGAGTGCATCAACGCTTGAGAGTGAAGTTAGAAGTGTAATAACAAATGGCGGAACAGTGCAAGCTGCTGAATTTATTGGAAAAAGATTAGCGGAAAAATCAAAAAGCTTAGGAATTGATACTGTTGCCTTTGACCGAGCTGGCTATAAGTATCATGGGCGAGTCAAAGCATTAGCTGAGGGTGCACGAAACGGCGGAATTAAATTTTGAGATAAGGAATATTAATGGCTAAAGCTTCAAAATCACAAAACATTACCTCGGTAAATGATGAGCAGACTGATGAACTTAAAGAAAAAATGGTCTCAATTAATCGTGTTACTAAAGTTGTGAAAGGTGGACGTATCTTGGCCTTTGCTGCGTTAACAGTAGTAGGAGATGGTAAAGGTAGAATTGGTATGGGTAAAGGTAAATCAAGAGAAGTGCCTGTTGCCGTACAAAAAGCAATGGATGAAGCGCGACGCAAAATGGTTAAAGTTGAATTAAAAAATGGCTCACTTCAACATGCTGTTGTTGGAAGACACGGCGCTGCTAAAGTGTTTATGCAGCCTGCTTCAGAAGGTACTGGTATAATAGCAGGTGGACCAATGAGAGCAATATTTGAAGTTATGGGCATTACTAATATACTTGCTAAGTGCATTGGTTCAACTAATCCTTATAATGTTGTGCGTGCCACGATACAGGGACTCGAATCAATACGCACACCTTCAATGATAGCTTCCAAACGAAATAAAAGCCTTGAAGAAATTATAGGAAGATTAAAATGACAAGCAATGATAATAAAAAATTGTGCGTTAAATTAGTTAAAAGCCTAATAGGTAAAAGAAAATCGCATCGTAGAATAATTGAAGGATTGGGACTTAAACGAATTAATAGTATTGCAATATTACAAGATAGCCCCTCATTGAGAGGTATGATAAATAAAGTCTCATATATGGTTAAGGTTGAGCAATAAATGGATTTAAGTAATATAAAATCAAACAAAGATTCGAGGAAAACAAGAAGAAGAGTAGGTAGAGGAATCGGATCAGGATTAGGTAAAACAGCAGGTAGAGGTCATAAAGGTCAAAAGTCTAGAGCGGGAGGCTTTCATAAAGTTGGTTTTGAAGGCGGGCAAATGCCTTTGCATCGACGCTTACCAAAACGTGGATTTACTTCGCTAGACAATAAACAAGTTAAAGAAATCAAATTATCAATTCTTGCTCAAACTTTTAAAGAGATTAATGGAATTGATGATTTGAAAAATGCTGGTTTAGTATCAAAATCTATACACGCAGTAAAAATATTATTTGATAAAGAAATAAATACAGCAGTGGTAATAAAAGGATTATCTGTTTCAAAAAATGCAAAAAAAGCTATAGTTAATGCTGGTGGAAATATTGATTAGTTAAAGGAATAGTTTTGGCTGCAAATAAATTTAATAAAAATGTGAATAAATACTCGGATTTAAAGCGAAGACTTTGGTTTTTGTTATTCGCGCTAATAGTTTACCGAATTGGTGCTCATGTACCTGTACCCGGAATTGATCCAGTTGTTTTAAAGGATCTTTTCGATACACAGGAAGGCGGCATATTGGGTATGTTTAATATGTTTTCTGGCGGAGCTTTGTCACGTTTTTCAATATTTGCATTAGGCATAATGCCCTATATTTCTGCATCTATTATAATGCAATTGGGAGCAGTAGCTATTCCATATTTAGAATCGCTCAAAAAAGAAGGTGAGTCTGGAAGAAGAAAAATAACGCAGTATACTCGCTACGGTACAGTTGCTCTTGCATTAGTCCAAAGCTATGGAATATCCATGGCATTACAGGCGCAGGCTGGATTAGTAATAGAGCCTGGAATTTTTTTCGTGATAACAACTGTAACTACATTGGTTACAGGTACTGTTTTTTTGATGTGGCTTGGCGAGCAGATTACTGAACGTGGAATTGGAAACGGAATATCACTTATTATTTTTGCGGGAATTGCTGCTGGCTTACCAGCCGCTATTGGAGGTACTCTTGAATTAGTACGTACGGGTGCCATGCATTTTTTAGTAGCTTTAGGCATATTTATTGCGGTGATTGCTGTAACAGGGTTTGTGGTATTTGTTGAGCGTGGTCAAAGAAAAGTTTTAGTAAACTATGCCAAGCGCCAAGTAGGAAAGCAGGTCTTTGGGGGACAAAGTTCACATTTACCTTTAAAATTGAATATGGCTGGTGTAATACCTCCAATATTTGCATCTAGTATTATTTTGTTTCCAGCTACGCTGGCGGGTTGGCTGTCAACTGATGAATCATTGATTTGGTTAAAAGATATAAGTGGAGCTTTATCTCCTGGCCAGCCTATGTATGTCATGTTATATGCAGTGATGATAGTATTCTTTTGTTTCTTTTATACAGCACTTGTTTTTAATCCGAAAGAAACAGCTGACAATCTTAAAAAGAGTGGTGCGTTTATTCCAGGCATACGTCCAGGCGAGCAAACAACGCGATATATTGAAAAAATAATGCTAAGACTTACGCTTGTTGGGTCTATGTATGTGACACTAGTCTGCTTATTGCCAGAATTTTTGATATTGAAATGGAATGTACCTTTTTATTTTGGCGGAACCTCATTACTCATAATAGTTGTTGTAACTATGGATTTTATGGCACAGGTTCAATCTCATGTTATGTCAACCCAATATGAAAGCTTGCTTAAGAAAACTAGCTTCAAAACAAGCCCTTATATTTCAAGATAAGACGCAGTAATAATAATGGCAAAAGAAGAAACAATTCAAATGCAAGGCGAGATACTAGAGACACTGCCAAATGCTACATTTAAAGTTAAATTAGAGAATGGTCATATTGTATTGGGTCATATATCAGGGAAAATGCGCATGAATTATATTCGTATATTACCTGGAGACAAAGTGACTGTTGATTTGACTCCCTATGATTTAACTAAAGCTAGAATTACTTTTAGATCTAAATAAATTTTAAGCTTTTAAATTAAATTAACTTTATTCAAATAAAAAGGAAACTTCAATTGAAAGTACATGCTTCTGTAAAGAGAATATGCAGAAATTGTAAGATAATTAGGCGCCAAAGAGTTGTTAGAGTTGTTTGTATAGATCCAAGACACAAGCAACGGCAAGGTTAATATTTAAGCATTGGCTAATAAATGATATTCAAGGTGAATAAATGGCGCGTATAGCCGGAGTAAATATTCCTAATCATCAGCACGTGAGAATTGCTCTAACAGCAATTTATGGTATCGGCAACACAACTTCACAAAAAATATGTGATGAATTAGGAATTGATGGTTCTATTAAATTAAAAGATATATCAGAAGCTCAATTAGAGCAAATACGTGAAAAAATTTCCAAATATACCGTTGAAGGAGATTTGCGACGTGAGATATCGATGAATATTAAAAGATTAATGGATCTTGGCTGTTATCGCGGATTGCGGCATAGAAGAGGCTTACCTGTAAGAGGACAACGTACGAGAACGAATGCTCGGACAAGAAAGGGGCCTAGAAGATCCGCAAGTGTACGTTAATTATCTATAAATATTGATTCTAAGGTAATAAATTAATGGCAAAGATTCAATCTAGATTGCGAAAAAAAGTCAGGAAAAACATTGTTGAAGGAATCGCGCACATACATGCTTCATTTAATAACACGATTGTTACGATTTCTGATAGACAAGGTAATGCATTATCATGGGCAACTTCAGGAGGCGCTGGATTTAAAGGCTCTCGGAAAAGTACACCTTTCGCTGCACAGATTGCTGCAGAGCAAGCTAGCAAAATTGCACATGAATATGGAATTAAAAATTTAGAAGTACGTATTAAAGGACCTGGGCCAGGCAGAGATTCAGCAGTCAGATCATTAAATGCTGCTGGTTTTAAAATTACGAGTATCTCCGATGTCACCCCTGTACCCCATAATGGATGTCGACCACCAAAAAAACGGCGAATTTGAGAGGAATATTTAGTGGCTAGAAATCTTGAACCAAAATGTCGGCAATGTCGTCGAGAAGGTGAAAAATTATTCTTGAAAGGCGACAAATGCATGTCAAGTAAATGTGGAATTGAAAGGAGAAATTACGCTCCTGGGCAACATGGACAGAAAAAGAGTAGAATTTCTGACTATGGATTGCAATTAAGAGAAAAGCAAAAGGTACGTCGTATTTATGGTTTACTTGAACGGCAATTCCGAATTGTTTACAAAAATGCAGACAGAATGCGAGGTGTAACTGGTGAAAATTTGTTACAGCTGCTAGAGAGTAGATTAGATAACGTGGCGTATCACATGGGGTTCGGGGCTTCTAGATCAGAGTCTAGACAAGTGGTACGACATAATTGCATTTTAGTGAATGGACGTCGAGTTAATATACCGTCCTATCAAGTACTTCCAGGGGACGTTATTGAAGTAGCTGACAAAGCTAAGAATTATCTTAGGATTAAATCATCTCTTGATTCTGCTGAACAGCGTGGATTTCCTGCATGGTTGGATGTTGATGTCAAAGCTATGAAAGGGAAATACAAAATGAAACCGGAAAGATCTGAATTATCATCAACTATTAATGAATCTTTGATAGTCGAATTATACTCAAAATAAAGAATTTTATATCTTTCTAGTTAAGGATTTTTACATGTCGAGTAGCCCGTATCTTATACCCAGAATAATCGAGGTCCAAAATATTACTCCTGTCCAGGCAAGGGTAATAATGGAGCCATTTGAGCGGGGGTATGGTTATACATTGGGTAATGCATTACGTAGAGTATTATTATCCTCAATGCCTGGTTCTGCAGCAACAGAAGTTCGAATAGCTGGGGTAGTGCATGAATATTCCTCGCTTGAAGGCGTACAAGAAGACGTAATTGATATACTTTTGAATTTAAAAAATATTGTATTTAAACAGCATGCCGGTACTAAATCTATATTAACATTAAAAAAGAATATAGATGGGCCGGTTACAGCTGCGGATATTGAAAGCACTCATGATGTTGAGATTGTGAATCCTGATCATGTCATTGCGCATATCGTAAAAGGTGGGATGATTGATATGCAAATTACAATTGAAAAAGGACGCGGTTATGTTCCTGCTACTGTAAGAAGATCTGCAGATGCAAGTAGTCAGGTTGGCAGTATTTTATTAGATGCTTCATTTAGTCCAATAAAGAAGATTAGCTATTCTGTTGAAAATGCGCGCGTCGAGCAACGTACCGATTTAGATAAATTAATAATTGATATTGAAACCAATGGATCCGTGGATCCTGAAGAAGCGATTCGATATGCTGCACGAGTACTGGTTGATCAATTGTCAGTTTTTGCTGAGCTTGAAACTACTCCTCTTCCTAAAGAGCAACCTAAAATTCCACAAATTGATCCGATACTCTTACGCCCAGTTGACGATTTGGAATTGACCGTACGATCAGCAAACTGCTTAAAAGTTGAAAATATTTACTATATCGGGGATTTAATACAGCGTACAGAAGCTGAGTTATTACGAACTCCCAATTTGGGAAGAAAATCCCTTAATGAAATTAAAGAAGTCTTAGCAGCTCGAAATTTATCTTTGGGAATGAAATTGGAAAATTGGCCGCCGGCTAATCTGGAAAATCAAGGAAAGGAAACTGGTCATGCGTCATAAAAATGGTCTTAGAAAATTAAATCGCACCAGTAGTCATAGATTGGCCATGTTTCGGAATATGGCTAATTCGTTATTACGCCATGAAATGATTAAGACTACTTTGCCAAAAGCAAAAGAATTGCGAAGAGTTGTTGAACCACTTATAACAATAGGAAAAGAACCTACTGTTATGAACAAACGAATTGCTTTCAACAGGTTGCGGGATCGTGATACGGTTGTAAAGTTGTTTTCAGATCTGGGCTCTCGTTACAAGCTTCGAAATGGTGGATATCTTAGAATTCTAAAATATGGATTTAGAAAGGGAGATAACGCCCCTATGGCCATCGTTGAGCTCGTGGATCGACCTCATGATGTTGATACATCTGTCTCACAAAAAGATGAATGAGATTAATTGAGCTCTATAATGCTAAATTAGATATTAGCATGTAAAAACTGAGATCAACTGATAATTAGATTATGATAAGGCTACTGTCACTAGTAGCCTTTTTCATGTATATATATTAACCATAAATGATTTCTTAAATAAGAAATAGCTTTGAAAGCTTATATACATTTAGCCAGAGCCAGTCTTAGCATGTCATTTGCACCATATCCTTGAGCAATCGCATGAAACTGATAAAGCAAAGAATTGTTCCGTGATCTTATTCCATTTCCAAATCAAAGATGGCACGAAGGCGAGTCGCAGACAGTATAAATAATACGGCAAGGTGAAGCCGACAAAGTTAGGTTTGATTTAGAAACGGAATTACGAATGGATGAAGCCACAAAAATATCTTTGATGCGCTCATAGATATCGATCTTCAAACTCAGCCCCTACTCAACAAAATCGACAGCAATATTAGATAATCTGCATTATCAGAAAACGAAGCTTCGCTGAAGGGTGCACACAACAGGCTGCTTTGGTGGCATGGATATACGAAAGCACAAACAATCAGAATTAGCTGGCCTAGTGTATCACCCACGATAAGTCGGTTTCCCCACTCTTCATTTTCTTTTCCCCGTTGAAATCCATGGAGATCACCGTATGGCACAGTTTTATCACTTTAACAGTTTTCCATGGCAGGAAACGCCTGGGCAACATACGCCTATGGTCACAGGCTAAGTTAATGTAGAGCCGCATTGGCGATAACGCATTTACTGTGAACCAATTTTTCTGCCGAGAATCTTTACGCTCAAAATGGTGAGCTAGCTCACCCATTCCTCGCCCGATGAGTTGTTTTGGTACTTTGGTTTATAAAATGATTGAGAACAAAGTCGCAGCTATATGACAGATCATTGAATTATTTTACGGCAGATCCTAATTTTGTTAGGCATTGCCCTCTATTTTGTGCTTTAGGAGGTAGAGGCATTGATAAGAGACTATTGACTGATTGCAGCTGGTATTAAGATTTTGCTGTTGAAGCATGCGCCAATTAATTGCTACATTAAGTAAACTTAATTAAGCAGAGCATTTCTACTAATAAGCTAATGCTATTTAATTTAATATAGAATTTTTTTCGAAAAATTATCTCTATATTTTACATCATGTTATGATGTTTAAATGGTGCCCAGAAGAGGACTCGAACCTCCACACCCGAAGGCACATGGACCTGAACCATGCGCGTCTACCAATTCCGCCATCTGGGCAATACTCGTAACCTAGTTTTCAGGAGCAATCCGTGATTTTATAGGAAACAATTGTTTTGTCAATCAAGAAGAAAAGTAAGAAAAATCAGTTACGTAAACATGATCCTTTTCTCGCTCGAGAAAGTGAGCGATATGGCACGCCTTTGCCAAGTCGAGAATTCATATTACAAATACTTGAGGAACAAGGCATCCCTGTAAGCGAAACAAAATTACGGAAACTGCTGGATATAGCTCCAGAAGAAACCGAATTTTTTAATCGACGATTGGCAGCCATGATCCGTGCAGGCCAAATCATGCGCAATCGCAAAGGGGATATTTGTGTCATTGAAAAACTTGAACTGATTAGAGGAACGGTACAAGGACATAGTGATGGCTATGGCTTCTTGATTACAGATAGTGGGGGCCCTGATTTATATCTTGGTCCCAAAGAAATGCACAAGGTATTTAATGGCGATCGTGTCATCGCACGAGAAATTGGTGTGGATCGTCGCGGTCGTAGTGAATGTGAAATCGTTGAAGTGCTGGAACGTGTCAACACACAGTTAATAGGGAGATTTTATACCGAGCATGGTATTTTTTTCGTCATTGCTGAAAACAAGCGTATTAGTCAAGAAATACTGATTCCTCGTGAAGCTACTATGGAGGCTAAGACTGGCCAGGTTGTAATGGTCAAAATTATTCAGCAACCTGATATCCATATCCAGCCTATTGGTCATGTTATTGCAATTCTAGGTGAATACACTTCGCCTGGCATGGAGATCGAAATCGCATTGCGTAAACATGACTTACCCTATGAGTTTTCATCTGAGATAGAGAAAATCTCTGCCAAATTTCCTAAAAAGGTATTAAAAAAAGAACTTACCAAGCGGAAAGATATTCGTCATTTACCTTTTGTTACAATCGATGGCGAAACTGCGCGTGATTTCGATGATGCAGTTTACTGTGAACGTGATGGAAAAGATTATCGATTATATGTAGCCATCGCTGATGTCAGTCATTATGTTCAAGACGCTGATGCTCTAGACAAAGAAGCATGCAAACGAGGCAATTCGGTATATTTTCCACGACGAGTGATCCCGATGTTGCCAGAAGTACTTTCCAATGGTTTGTGTTCGCTGAATCCGCAAACGGACCGTCTTAGTATGGTATGCGAAATACAATTAGCTACGAATGGTGAATATTTAGATTATCAATTTTACCCGGCAGTCATGCACTCACATGCCCGCCTTACGTACACCGAAGTCGCAGCGATGCTGGATAGACCCAAAGATACCAATACCAAGCAATATACCGAACTACTTCCGCACATTCAGTTACTCTATAAGGTATATAGGGGTTTACAGAAAGCACGCAAGAAACGTGGGGCCATTGACTTTGAAACGATTGAAACCCAGATGATCTTTAATGTTCAGGGCAAGATTGAGCAGATACTTCCGCTGCAACGCAATGTAGCGCATCGTCTGATAGAAGAATGCATGCTAGCTGCCAATGTCTGTGCCTCAGATTTTTTGCAGAAACATAGGCAACCGGTGCTGTATCGTGTCCACGAAGGGCCAGCGCCGGAGAAATTAACAGCGCTGCGAGATTTTCTTAAGGAATTTGGCGTGCAACTAGGAGGCGGTAGTGAACCACACGCCAAAGATTTTGCTAAAACATTAACTAAAATCATCAGCAGAGCCGATGCCCAATTATTACAAACTGTTATGTTAAGATCGTTACGACAAGCGATGTACAGTCCTGAAAATATCGGCCATTTCGGATTGGCTTATGAAGCGTACACTCATTTCACTTCACCAATTCGGCGCTACCCTGATTTATTAGTACATCGTGCTATTAAAGCTGTTCTAAATAGCAATAGCTATTCGCCATCGGGTGGCGACTGGCACGAACTTGGTAAGCATTGCTCAATGACAGAGCGTCGCGCTGATGAAGCAACACGTGATGTTGAATCGTGGCTTAAATGCTTCTATATACAGGATAAGATTAATGAATGCTTTGATGGCGTCATCAGTGGTGTCACCGGATTTGGTTTATTTGTTGCACTTGATCAAATTTATGTGGAAGGATTAGTCCATATATCAGAGCTACCCAGCGATTACTTCCATTTTGATAGCACTAAACACATGTTATATGGTGAACGTACTGGGAAAAAATATCGCCTGGGTGATCGTTTACATGTCAAACTTGTAAGGGTTGACTTAGAAACTCGTAAAATAGACTTTGTTCTTGCTTAGAAATCGGAAAAATCGTAGAACACAGATTTTCTGGGTGGGAGCGAGGAATACCAAACGGTTAATGGAAACGTGCTTTAGACTCTCCGCAGACACTAAATAGAAACATACGATTCTTTTAGATAATTGTTTTGATGCAGCTTTTACAATAATTCTACTGAGCTAGCGACGACATGTCTCAGACACGACATATTTTTGGGTTTCATGCGATTATGAGCCGTTTACGGCAAAACCCAGATAGTATCAAAGAAATCTATATCGATTCGGCGCGACATGATCAGCGTGCGCGTGATCTATGCAAACTTGCTGAAATTAAAAATATTGGTTTGGTACTTTGTGACAATACGAGGCTCGCCAGAATAGTGGGCACTACGCGCCATCAAGGTGTAGTGGCCAACATTACGGCTACTCAGAGCTATGTTGCTATTGAAGATGTCTTGGAAGCACTGAGCGAACCTGCTTTATTCTTAATACTGGATGGTATTCAGGATCCTCACAATTTAGGAGCATGCCTGCGCGTTGCTGATGCATTGGGTGCTCATGCTGTCATTGCACCTAAGGATCGCTCGGTAGGACTGACGGCTACAGTGCATAAAGTCGCTAGCGGTGCTGCCGATACTGTTCCTTTTGTTACCGTCACCAATTTGGCTCGAACCTTACGTGAACTCAAGCAACATGACATCTGGACTATTGGCACTACAGCTGATGCAAGCCATAGCCTTGAAACGATCACACTTGATGGTCCTGTGGCCTGGGTATTAGGTGCAGAACATGAGGGTATGCGTCGCTTGACAAAGGAAACCTGTGATCAACTGGTGCGTATTCCAATGGTCGGCAGTGTTGAAAGCCTGAATGTATCAGTCACTGCTGGGATTTGCTTATTCGAAACTTTCCGCCAGCGATCAAAGAAAGTTTGATTAATAGGCTAAGGCAAAAATTTTTAATTTTTCTGAAGAATCTAGGTTTAATTTTGACTGGGAGGTTCATATCCCTTGAAGCGTGTTAAAGGCATTTTGATTTATCCTATTTTCCTCAGTTGAAGTCTCTTAATCGTGCAAGAATCCTGTAGATCAAGGTATTTTGGAAGATTTTTAGCGCCACCAATTGCGTTAGATTTTAAAGAAACAATCAAAATCAGTTGAAAGTGCTGCCATACCTTGCTTCCAGTTTGTTTATGGCAATTGAGGAGCAGTTAATATTTTTAGCTAGAAATCGTTTTGCAGTATGAGATTCCTCGTAATAAATTTCAACAGAGGAATTTAGGTTAATAACTTATCCTAATGGAAAATCTGGGTTTAAGAAAGTTTGTTTATCCCTTTGTTCATCTCATATGTTGTACCGAAGTACGGTGTACTACAGTACGATAGGCAGAGGGTATGTGATTTATCAGAATGAGACCATAGCAAGCAATTTATTTTTGCTTATACGAAATATTTTTTAATATGCGAGAAACAAAAACACAACCTAAAGTTCGATATTAGCTTGTGTTTTTATTGGATATTTTGGTAGGCGCGATTGGACTCGAACCAACGACCCCCACCATGTCAAGGTGATGCTCTAACCAGCTGAGCTACGCGCCTAGGGAATACAGCATTCTAACTGAAACATCGTATGGGTTCAAATATAAGTTAAAAAGAATGATTTCTCTAGAATTTTGAAGTTTATATATCATTTTGATTAGAATAACCAACATGATTAGAAGCAAGGTAACCAAATATTGATTACTTTTAGAGATAAAAAATAAATTTTTTACTACACGTATAATTAGTAACATTTTCCCTCGCTTAAAGTTAGGTTAAATGAAAATCTAACAAGAACTGGTTTATTGGCATGGCAAGAAAATAACTATTATTCTTTGTCATTTTTGAGAAACTCATTACTGAATGTCTGAGGCTAAATGAACGTTAAATTTAATTATGTTGCTCCCAAATGGTTACCAGGCGGTAATGTACAGACCATTTATCCTTATTTTCTAAAGCCATCACCGCAGGTAACTTTGCAGCGTGAGCGCTGGGAGATTGATGATGGTGATTTTGTCGATGTTGATTGGCTTGAAGGTCCTTTGGATAAGCCGCTGGTGGTTATGTTTCATGGACTTGAAGGAAACTCACGCAGTCATTATTCGCTCAGTATTTTGAATCATTTGCGAGAGCAAAACTGGCGTGGCGCGGTCATTCATTTCCGTGGTTGCTCTGGGGAGTCTAATAGACTACCCCGTGCTTATCATGCGGGTGATTCAATGGAAATAGATTGGATGCTACGACGGATAGCGCATCAATGTGAGTTGCAGAAATCAGGTTTGCCACTTTACGTAATCGGCATTTCACTTGGAGGAAATGTTTTATTGAAATGGTTGGGTGAACAAGGTGGTCAAGCAAGCAGATTGATTACAGCTGCTGCTGCAGTTTCAGCTCCACTTGATTTGGCTGCTGCTGGAAAGACGCTTGATTTAGGTTTTAACCAAATCTATACCCGGCATTTTCTGAGCTCTTTAAAACGTAAAGCATTAGAAAAACATAAGCGCTTTCCGGGTTTGCTCGATGAGAAGGCGATTGCTGCAACTAGCTCGCTATATGAATTCGATAATCATGTCACAGCACCCCTGCATGGCTTCCTTAACACGGAGGAGTACTGGAGTAAATCCAGCAGCAAGCCTTGGCTTCAACATATCCAGGTTCCCACTTTTGTTATCAATGCGCGAAATGATCCATTCATGCCGGCTGATGCATTGCCGGCAAGAAGCAAGGTTTCATCTATGGTTTTTCTTGAATTTCCTGAGCAAGGTGGACATGTTGGATTTATGCATGGAACCTTCCCTGGTCAGCTTAGTTGGCTGCCTCAACGGATTACCAGCTTCTTTCAATCAGCGTGAACGTTCGGACTGTTCTCTTTAGTAGATTTGTTTGGATCAAGATAGGAACCTTGCTAAAAAAGCTTTTTCAACATTTCCTTTGAGTGGAATTCTCACCCGGTGACCACTACCTGGAGCAACATGAATAGTCATGCCATCTAAGTTTTGCATCTGCTCCAATTCAATCACTTGGTTGCCGGAAGGGTGAATGATCTCCAAGCGATCACCTATCTCAAAGCGATTCTTAACCAGAATTTCAGCCATGCCACTGATTTGATCGATAGCAGTAACATCACCCACATATTGACTACGGTTTGATTCTGAATGACCGCGCAGATAGTTCTGAGTTTCATGACTGTGATGCCGCTGGTAGAAACCGTCGGTATAGCCACGATTGGCAAGTCCTTCCAATTGACTAAGTAGGGCAGGATCGAAGGGGCGATTAGCTATCGCATCATCTATCGCTTTACGGTAAACTTGGGCTGTGCGCGCAACATAATAGGCTGATTTGGTTCGCCCTTCGATTTTGAGAGAATCTATTCCGATTTTGACGAGTCGCCCGATATGTTCTACTGCGCGTAGATCTTTGGAGTTCATAATATACGTGCCATGCTCATCTTCCATGATAGGCATTAGCTGGCCGGGGCGTTCTCCTTCTTCAATGAGATAAACATGATCTGCAGCAGGATGTCGTTTGACAGTACCCTGAGGGGTAGGTTGTTGCATTAATGCTTGGTTAAAATCGAAGTCAATTTTTTGCAAAGGCTCAATGTCACCAGTAGCATTTTCTTCGGCTGATTTGACTTTATAATCCCATCGACATGAATTGGTGCAGGTACCCTGGTTTGGGTCGCGGTGATTAAAGTAGCCTGATAACAAGCACCGTCCTGAATAGGCCATGCATAAGGCACCGTGAACAAACACTTCCAGTTCCATATCTGGGCAAAGTTGTCGGATCTCGCTAATTTCGTCGAGCGATAGTTCTCTGGATAGGATGACGCGTGTTAATCCGATTTTCTGCCAGAATTTTACCGCAGCGTAATTGACAGTATTGGCTTGAACAGAGAGATGGATAGGAATATCCGGCCATTTTTCTCTGACTAACATAATAAGTCCGGGGTCTGCCATAATCAGCGCATCAGGTTTGAGCTCAATGACGGGCGCCATATCAGCCATATAGGTTTTTACCTTGGCGCTATGAGGCATAAGGTTGCTTGTAACAAAGAATTTTTTGCTGATCGCATGCGCTTCTGTGATGCCGGTACGTAATTGCTCCAGAGAAAACTCATTATTGCGGGCTCGTAAAGAATACCGTGGTTGACCGGCGTAAACTGCATCAGCGCCGTAGGCATAAGCAATATGCATTTTCTCCAGTGAGCCAGCTGGCAGTAAAAGTTCAGGGGTGTTTAGCATAGTGTAAAATGAGCAAGTAATGTTAGATCGATGTCCAGTTTTGTACGCATACAAGACTACGCAGATTAATAGTTGAATAATCCCCAGAAGTAATCCTGAAAGCTAAATAGCTAATTTTAAATTATAGCATTATGCTGGCTGACCCCGCTTTTATCCACCTTCGACTGCATAGCGAGTACTCTGTCGTCGACAGTATAGTTCGCATCGATGAAGTTTTATCAAAAGCAGCATCAGATAATATGCCAGCATTGGCGTTGACGGATCTCGCTAATCTCTTTGGATTGATCAAATTCTATCAAAGCGCCTACAAAAAAGGTATTAAACCCATCATTGGGTGTGATATCTGGATTACTAATGAGACAGATCGTGATAAGCCTACCCGCGTTTTATTGTTATGCCAATCTTATGCTGGTTACTTGTTATTGTGTCGTTTGCTATCGCGGGCTTATCGTGAGAATTTGTACCGTGGCCGGGTTGAATTCCGGAAATCATGGTTTCATGCTGATGAAGGTGGAACAGATGGATTGATTCTGCTGTCAGGTGCCTATCATGGCGAGATCGGATGGCATCTATCACAGAATAATTTAAGTACAGCTGAAACACTGGCTCAAGAATGGGCAAACTTGTTTCCAGGACGATTTTATATCGAATTACAGCGAAGCGGCAACGCGAACGAGGAAAGCTGTGTACGCAATTCTCTGCAGCTGGCTTCCAAATTACAATTACCTGTTGTAGCGACGCATGCAGTGCAATTTTTAGAACCTGAAGATTATAAAGCTCATGAAGCTAGGGTATGCATTGCAGAAGGATATGTGTTAGGCGATCGCCGGCGCCCGCATCATTTTACCGAGCAGCAATATTTTAAAACACAAGCAGAAATGCAGGCTCTTTTTGCGGATATACCATCTGCTCTTGCCAACAGTGTAGAAATTGCCAAGCGCTGCTCACTTGTGCTCGAGCTAGGGGTTAACCGCTTACCCATATTTCCAACACCGGGTACAGTCAGTATTGAACAATACTTACGTGAGCAGGCCGAAGCCGGACTAGAGAAACGCCTGTGTGTTCTGTTTCCAGATGCCGGAGTATATGCTTCGAAGCTGCCAAAGTATCAGGACAGACTGGGTTTCGAAGTCAATACTATCATCCAAATGGGATTTGCAGGCTATTTCTTAATCGTCGCGGATTTTATCAACTGGGCCAAGCAGAACGATGTGCCAGTAGGTCCAGGGCGTGGGTCGGGTGCAGGCTCTCTAGTTGCGTATTCACTTGGGATCACTGATCTTGACCCGATGCGCTATGATTTGTTGTTCGAGCGTTTCCTGAATCCCGAACGGGTATCTATGCCAGATTTTGATATCGACTTCTGTCAGGATAGACGTGAGCGCGTCATTGAATATGTGAAACAGCGCTATGGTGCTGAGAGCGTTTCACAGATTGTTACTTTTGGCACGATGGCAGCAAAAGCAGTCGTGCGAGATGTGGGCCGTGTGCTGGATCTACCGTATAACTTTGTCGATCAATTAGCCAAATTAGTGCCATTCGAGATCGGTATGACGCTAAAAAAAGCACGTGCTGTCGAACCTCAGCTGGAACAGCGTGCACAAGAGGAAGAAGATGTGCGTAATTTGCTGGAACTGGCAGAACGTCTGGAAGGGCTGACTCGTAATGTGGGGATGCATGCAGGCGGTGTGCTGATCGCACCTGGCAAGATTACCGATTTTTGCCCTGTGTATTGCGCCGATTCGGGAGATTCGGTAGTCAGCCAGTTTGATAAGGATGATGTCGAGAAAATTGGTCTGGTAAAGTTTGATTTTCTTGGGCTGCGTACCCTCACTATTCTAGATAGAGCCGTAAACGATATTCGGCAGCGCTATGCTGAAGCAGGTGCACAGGCAGCCGATCGGCAAGCTGGGCAGTCGATACCCTCGCTGAATCAATCTTTTTCTTTAAATCATATTCCTTTAGAGGATGCTGCGACCTATGCGTTGATGAGAAAAGGCAACGCAATCGGAATCTTCCAATTTGAATCACGTGGAATGAAAGATCTGCTGCAAAAAGCGAGGCCTGATCGGTTCGAAGATCTGATCGCGCTGGTAGCACTTTATCGCCCTGGGCCCATGGATTTGATTCCCGAATTTATAGAACGTAAACACGGTAAACGTGTGGAATATCTGGATTCACGTCTGGAACCTATTCTTGGGCCAACGTATGGCGTCATGATTTATCAGGAACAAGTGATGCAAATTGCTCAGGTGATAGGCGGGTATAGCCTCGGGGGCGCTGATTTATTACGGCGTGCGATGGGCAAAAAAAAGGTAGAGGAAATGGCGCAGCAGCGTGATATTTTTGTAGCGGGCGCAATCAGGAATGGTTTGACTGAACAGAATGCGATTACGCTCTTTGATTTGATGGAAAAATTTGCTGGCTACGGTTTCAACAAATCGCATGCTGCAGCTTATGCTTTGATCGCCTTTCAGACGGCTTACCTTAAAACACACTACCCTGCAGAGTTTATGGCTGCATGTTTGTCGGCAGAAATGAATGATACCGATAAGATCAATGTGTTTTACGGAGACTGCCTGGCTAATCGACTAACTATTTTGCCACCAGATATCAATCGATCCGAATATCGTTTTATCCCAATTGACGAAAAAAACATTCGTTATGGCCTGGGGGCAGTGAAGGGCACTGGGGAAGGGGCTATCTCAGCCATTATCGAAGCGCGTAATCAAGGTGGATTGTTTACTGATTTGTTTGATTTCTGTTGTCGGGTTGATCGGCGAGTGATAAATCGCCGTGTTATGGAATCACTCATTCGTGTCGGTGCATTTGATAGTATCGATCCTAACCGGGCAGGTTTATTAGCGTCAGTAGGGATCGCAATCGAATTTGCCGAGCAACGCAGTTTATCAATTCATCAGACTAGCTTATTTGCGGAGATTGAGAATAATTTTCAACATCCAGCTTTAGTCAACGTTCCCCAATGGTCAGAAAAAGAAATACTGCAGAATGAGAAGCTGGGATTAGGGTTTTATTTCAGCGGACATCCTTTTTCTGCCCACGTAAAAGAGCTTAGCCAGTTTGTCCAGACCCGCCTAGACCGGCTTAATCCAAGTCCACGACGAGAACTCCAGCTAATTGCTGGTGTGATTCATTCTATTCGCACGCAAATGACGCGTCGAGGGAAAATGGCCATCATTGTGTTAGACGATGGCCATGCTCAAGTAGAGGTCGTGGTTTATAACGAATTATTTTGTCATCACAGTGATTGGTTAAAAGAAGATAAGCTTCTGATTGCTGAAGTGACTATTAGCAACATTGTTGGAAGCAACGATGAACTTCGTATTGTTGCCGATAAACTTTATAGCCTTGCGAGTGCCCGCTCTTGCTATGCAAAAAAATTAAGGCTCGTAATAAACGGTTCTGCAACATCTGAGATAGCCAGTGTGACTAAGCTCAGTGAATTACTCATGCCCTATCGACAAGATAGCATAGCCAAAAATAAAGGTGCAGAGAACCATCTTTATTCCTACTGCCCTATAACGATCATTTACCGAAATCAATATGCGATCTGCGAAATGGAATTCGGTGATGCTTGGCGTGTTTATCTGGATGACATATTGGTTGAATCACTATTTACCTATCTAAAGTCAGAAAACGTTGTAATCATTTATTGATTAGGCCCATTTTTTAATTGCTCATTGCTCAAATAACGGACTGACTGGATATTCTAATGCTTCCTTGATTGCAACGAGCGAGAGCACAGCCTCACGACCATCAATAATGCGATGATCATAAGAGAGCGCAAGATAATTGATAGGTCGTATAACGATCTGACCATTTTCAACTACAGGGCGCTGTTTGGTCGCGTGAATGCCTAGAATCGCACTTTGCGGTGGATTGATAATTGGCGTGGAAAGCATGGATCCAAAGATACCCCCATTAGTAATAGAAAAGGTACCACCGGTTAATTCTTCAATAGTCAATTTGCCATCTTGCGCTTTTTTTGAGAAATCAGCGATTTGCTTTTCTATCTCTGCCAGTGATAACTGATCAGCGTTACGGATAATCGGTACCACCAATCCACGGGAACTTGCAACAGCGATACCGATATCGTAATAACCATGATAAACAATGTCGTTACCATCTACCGAAGCATTGATAATAGGAAATTTTTTCAGTGCGGCAACAGCCGCTTTGACGAAGAATGAGGTAATCCCGAGTTTAACTCCGTGCTCTTTTTCAAAGGTATCTTTGTAACGCGCACGTAAATCCATAATCGCCTGCATATTGACTTCATTGAATGTCGTCAGAGTTGCAGTTGTCGATTGAGACTGTACCAATCGTTCAGCAATACGCATGCGTAGTCTTGTCATAGGTACGCGTTGCTCAGGCCGAGCACCAGCTGCTGCCATTGCACCTATCTCAGGTATTTCCGTTCTGGCTGGAGAAATAATGACCTTGCTTTTCACATAGGCTAGGATATCTTCTTTGGTGATGCGACCGTCGCGTCCTGTCCCGCTAATAGCATTGATTTCATCCCAGCTGAGATTGTTTTCATCAGCAACCTTTTTAGCTGCTGGCATCAGCTTGGGTGTCACCTGTTCAGCTTCTTTTGTTATTACCTCGGGGGAGACAGGCTCTATTTCAGGGACAGCTACAGCTTCAGCACGAACTTGAGCCTTATGAGTTTCTGTCTCTATCTTAGCGATCACTTCACCAGCCATTACTGTAGCACCATCACCCTTAATGATTTCGGCTAGGATACCATCCCGTGGGGCAGGTAGCTCCATAACTACTTTATCAGTTTCAACATCAACAAGATTTTCACCACGATTAACCAGCTCACCTTGCTGCTTGTGCCAGGAAATCAAAGTGGCTTCAGTAACCGATTCAGATAATTGAGGTACTTTGACTTCGATTAACATAATCTGTTTTCCTTTTTAAATTTTATCCCGGAATGCCGCCTCAACCAGTCCCTGCTGCTGGAATCGGTCCAGCTCCAGATAACCAACAGCAGGTGATGCTGAGGAAGGACGCAAAGCGTAGCTGAGGATCTGGTCAGGTCGCTTATGCCTAAGGATGTAGTGTTGAATACGGTGCCAAGCTCCCTGGTTACCTGGTTCTTCCTGGCACCAGATGATTTCCTTGGCATTATGGTAACGATCTATTTCTGCTTGAAAATCTTCGTGTGGGAAGGGATAGAGTTGTTCGAGCCGAATGATGGCCATGTCTGTAATGTCTTCTTTGCGGCGATAGGCGAGTAATTCATAATATACCTTGCCACTACAGGTAATGATGCGTTTTACCTTATCAGCATTGAGATGTTCCGTTTCGGGGATGACAGCTTGGAATTGACCATGAGCGAGATCTTCTAGTGACGATATCGATTCTTTATGTCGAAGTAAGCTTTTGGGCATCATGATGATTAACGGTTTGCGAATTGGACGGATCAATTGTCGCCGCAACAAATGAAAGGTCTGAGCGGGTGTAGAAGGAACACATACCTGAATATTATATTCCGCGCATAACTGCAAGAATCGCTCTAACCGAGCCGACGAATGTTCAGGTCCTTGTCCCTCATAACCATGTGGCAGCATCATGACTAATCCGCATAAACGTCCCCATTTGGCTTCGCCCGATGTAATAAATTGGTCAATCACAACCTGTGCGACATTAGCAAAGTCACCAAACTGCGCCTCCCAAATAACGAGCCCATTCGGTTGTGCCGTTGCATAGCCATACTCAAAACCTAATACGGCTTCTTCCGAGAGCATTGAATCGATAATAGTCAAATCAGGTTGCTTCGGTGTAATATACCGAAGTGGCACATAGATGCCACTTTCCCATTGCTCTTGTTCAGGATTCTGATCATGTAATACTGCGTGGCGGTGAAAAAAAGTTCCACGTCCGCTATCTTGTCCGGAGAAACGAATTGGATAACCTTCTTTTAATAGTGAAGCATAAGCTAAATTTTCAGCCATTCCCCAATCCAATGGCAGATTTCCTTTCCCCATCTCACGTCGATCAGCAATAATTTTCTCAACCCTCGGGTGTAATTTAAAAGTTGCCGGAATATCTGTGAGACGTTCCGCAAGGAACTTTAATTTATCAATGGGAACTCCTGTTTTTATCGGTTGATTCCATTTGCTGGGGTTGAGAAAAGGCGCCCAATTGATTGCATGAGGTGATTTATAATCATAGAGAATGGTCTTGTTAGGGTTGTGACCTGCATCCATTGCATCATAATAGGCCTTGACCATAACCTCTGCCTCTGCCACAGCAATGACGCCCTCTGCTACCAGCTTATCCATGTAAAGCTTGCGTGTCCCAGAATGTTTATTGATGATGCGGTACATGGAGGGTTGCGTGACCATCGGCTCGTCCTGCTCATTGTGACCTTGCTTACGAAAACAGACTAAATCAATTACGACATCCTTGTGAAACTGCATGCGAAAATCCAATGCAATTTCTGTCACCATGACTACAGCCTCAGGATCGTCGCCATTGACATGAAAAATTGGCGCTTCGATCATTTTTGCCACATCAGTACAGTAAAGGGTGGACCGGCTGTCACGAGGATCTGAGGTGGTAAAGCCGATTTGGTTGTTAATAATGATATGAACGGTACCACCTGTACCATAACCTCTTGTTTGCGACAGGTTTAATGTTTCCATTACCACCCCCTGTCCTGAGAAGGCTGCGTCGCCATGCAGTAGCACGGGAATGACTAACTCTCCCTTTTTATCGTGTAAACGATGTTGGCGGGCGAGGACCGACCCCTCTACCACGGAATCAACGATTTCAAGGTGTGAGGGATTAAACGCGAGTGCAAGATATACAATTCCACCCTGTGTCATAACAGCGGACGAGAATCCCTGGTGATATTTGACATCGCCAGCAGTGAGCGTCTGCACTTTTTTTCCTTCAAATTCTAGAAACAGGTCTGAGGGCATTTTACCTAGTGTGTTGACGAGGACATTAAGTCTGCCTCGATGTGCCATGCCGATCACGATTTCTTTTATGCCTACTTCTCCGGCGTGCTGTAGCAATTTATCCAGTAAAGGAATCAGACTTTCGTTTCCTTCACCGGAGAAACGTTTTTGTCCAACATAACGAGTATGAAGGTATTTTTCCAGACCCTCTGCGGCAGTTAGACGTTCAAGGATATGTCGTTTATAGTCAGCAGTAAGGCTCGGCTGAGAGCGCGGACCCTCCAGGCGGTTCTGTATCCAGCGTTTCTGCTTTAAATCGGTAATGTACATATATTCTGCGCCAATTGTGCCGCAGTATGTTTGCTGCAGTATCTGTAAAATTTCCTTCAATGACGCATGCTCTTGACCTACCAATGAACCGGTATTAAAAACCGTTTCCATATCGGCTTCAGTCAATTCATAAAATGCCGGATCAAGCTCTGGTATATCGAGTACTTGCTGATGGTTAAGCGGATCGAGACGCGCCAGACGCACGCCGAGAAAACGGTACATGTTGATAAGCTGCAGAACAGCTATTTGCTTACGTTCTTTAGCCTCAGCCGAGGTTAATGAAATAGTTACTTGGGGATAGCCAAGACGCTTTTTAGATGGAAGAGTTTGTGCAAGTCTTACAAATGATTCAATAATAGAAGTATGAGGTACATCTCGAGCAGTTATCGTCAAAGTCTGCTGCAATGAATCAAAATAACTACGCCATTCAGGAGATATCGAATCCGGGTTGCTGAGATATTTTTCATAGAGATCTTCGATAAAAGGAGCATTAGTACCAAATAACATTGAATTCTCAAAGAATTGTCTCATCATGACCAGACTCATTTTATTTTAAAAAACGAAAGCACATTAGAATAGATAGTACCTGCGCAACACGATTTATTTGATATGTCGGTCGACCTGTATTCTAGTGATATTAATTTAACTTTATGATTTTTACCTTCTTACCCATATACACATAAAAATTAATTCTAAAACTAAGAGTGATCTTACTATTTGCCAGTTTCTTTCGATGATACGTTTCTTTGTGTAACACCGGTATAGAGCTGACGAGGACGTCCTATTTTTTGATCGGGATCAGCGATCATTTCATTCCATTGAGCTACCCAGCCAACCGTCCGTGCCATTGCGAAAATTGCAGTAAACATGGAAGTCGGTATGCCTAATGCACGTTGTATGATGCCAGAATAAAAATCGACATTAGGGTAAAGTTTTTTAGCGATGAAATAGTCATCCTCCAGAGCGATTCTTTCCAGCTCTAAGGCGAGCTTGAAAAGGCGGTTATTATGGAGCCCCATTTCATCCAATACCTCGTGACAGGTTTCACGCATGAGTTTTGCGCGTGGATCAAAATTTTTGTATACCCGATGACCGAAGCCCATCAGGCGGAAAGGGTCATTCTTGTCTTTCGCGCGTCTGATATATTCATTAATGCGTGAAACATCGCCAATTTCTTCCAGCATGTTAAGACATGCTTCATTTGCACCTCCATGCGCGGGTCCCCATAAACAGGCGATACCTGCAGAAATACAGGCAAACGGATTGGCGCCACTGGAGCCTGCCAGGCGAACCGTAGAAGTTGAGGCATTTTGCTCATGATCGGCGTGAAGAATTAAAATACGATCTAACGCTTTTACGAAGATCGGATTGGGAACATAATTTTCAGCTGGCGTGGCAAACATCATGTACAGAAAGTTTGCAGCATAGCTTAAATCGTTGCGTGGATAAATGAAGGGTTGCCCAATATTGTATTTGTAAGCCATGGCCGCAATCGTGGGCAATTTGGCAATCAGCCGAAAGGCGGATTGCTCACGATGAACCGCATCTGAAATATCCATCGCTTCATGGTAAAAGGCTGACAAGGCACCTACCACCCCCACCATCACTGCCATAGGGTGAGCATCTCTTCGGAACCCACTATAAAATCTGACCAGTTGCTCATGCAGCATGGTATGGCTTTTAATAGCATGAACAAATTGCTTTTTTTGTACGTCAGAGGGTAACTCGCCATTCAGCAGCAAATAACAGACTTCCATGAAATCACATTGTGTAGCTAGCTGTTCAATAGGGTAGCCACGATAGAGAAGGATACCGTTATCGCCATCAATAAATGTGATAGCGGATTTGGTGCTAGCTGTAGAAAGAAAACCAGGATCATAAGTGAACATACCACCCTTGGCATAGAGCGTACGGATATCAATCGTATCCGGCCCCATATTACCCGACATAATCGGGAGCTCAACCGGTTCTCTATTCTCGCCAAGCAGTAGGGTTGCTGTACGTTGTTCAGACATATCTATCTCCCATGGTTTGAGGATCTACACGCTTTAGTATAGCAAGCAGCGTTAGTTTGCTTAACTTTGTTGAAGAAGCTTTAGAACTGACTTCAAGTTCTCGTTTGCTGTTTCCTTTTTGGAGGAAATTATATCCCATAGATCATTATCAGGGAGTGTCAGCAATGTTTCAAACGTTTTTAACTGCGTTTCATCTAATTGCACATAGTATTTATCCAGAAAGCGCTGCAATATAATATCCAACTCCAGCAAACCGCGTCGACAACGCCAACGGAGGCGTTCTCGCTGCTTCATACTGTTCTTTTTACCAACATATTTTTGATTTTACCAATTGCACTCGTTGGATTTAATCCTTTTGGACAAACATCCACACAATTCATAATGGTGTGGCAGCGAAACAGGCGATAAGGATCTTCCAGATAATCCAATCGTTCAGCAGTAGCTTGATCGCGGCTGTCAGCCAGAAAACGGTAAGCTTGCAGCAAGCCAGCAGGACCGATAAATTTATCCGGATTCCACCAGAACGAAGGGCATGCTGTGGAGCAGCATGCACACAAGATACATTCATACATCCCGTCCAATTCGGCTCTTTCTTCTGGTGATTGCAATCGCTCGGTCTCCGGGGGAGGATCATTATTGATCAAATAAGGTTTGATCGAGTGATATTGCTTAAAAAATTGTGTCATATCCACGATTAAATCGCGAATAATCGGCTGGCCAGGCAGAGGGCGGATTTCTATCGGTTCTTTCAGGCTGGCTATCGGAGTGATACAGGCTAATCCATTACGACCATTGATGTTCATTGCATCTGATCCACATACACCTTCCCGGCAGGAGCGACGCAAACTAAGACTGTCATCTTGAGATTTGATTCGAATCAAAGCGTCCAGCAGCATTTTGTCAGTTGGCTCTAGCTCAATATCATAATCCTGCATGTAAGGTTTCTCATCCTTGTCAGGGTTATAGCGGCTAATTGAGAATCGCATGATTGAAGCTCCTCCGTTTCTTAACAGATAATATTCACCGATAAGGATAGCAGGTGCAGGGCGATGGTATCGATGCGGCTTAAAAGATTGATGTATTCAGAGTGATACCTAATTATCAAGTCTGTTCAATCTTCTGGGAGATAAAGGTCTTGATTGCATCCACATCTTTATCCATGACCTCAAAGTGTTGAGGAAGGTCTTCCAGATTTTCAAGTTCCGCAGGCCGTATTGGCTCAAATCCCACAGCTTCCTTGATACTTTCAGCAAATTTTGTGGGTAGCGCGGTTTCCAGGCAAATAAGCGGAATGCCCGGTTCGCGATATTCAAGTCCAACTTTTACTCCATCTGCGGTATGGGTGTCAATCAAAACTTTGTATTCATGATAGAGCTTACGGATTGTATCAATACGTGCGGCGTGATGACTG
The DNA here is from genome assembly GCF_900107265.1 of Nitrosomonas sp. Nm33. Lineage (GTDB taxonomy): Bacteria > Pseudomonadota > Gammaproteobacteria > Burkholderiales > Nitrosomonadaceae > Nitrosomonas. Next base: position 33,208 of record NZ_FNPJ01000012.1, read on the forward strand.
GTTCCGGAAACGAAGCCAAACTCTTTTGTCTTAACCCACAAAGTGTTACCAAATAGATCGAAAGCATTTCCTTTATCAATGGATTGCCACAATTCCTTAACCCGCATAGCATTGCGGTCTGTCAGATCAAAGATAAATCTCTCAAAGTTAGAAGCCTTGGAGATATCCATTGAGGGGCTGCTCGTGTGGTGTGTTTCGCCAGTGGTGCGCGGCCGGTATAGACCCGTACGGAAGAACTCATCCAATACGTCATTTTCGTTGGTAGCTAGAATGAGTTGTTTGATCGGCAACCCCATCATGCGCGCTACATGACCAGCAAAAATGTTACCAAAATTCCCTGATGGCACAGAAAATGATACTTGTTCATCGTTTGATTGGGTAACTGCAAAATATCCTTTGAAATAATAAACAATCTGTGCAGCTATGCGCGCCCAGTTGATCGAATTGACCGTGCCGATATGGTGTTTTTGCTTGAATGCATGATCATTACTTACCGCTTTGACAATATCCTGGCAGTCATCAAAGACACCGCGAATAGCGATATTGAAAATATTTTCATCTTGTAAGGAAAACATTTGCGCGGTTTGGAAGCGGCTCATTTTGCCAAGCGGTGAAAGCATGAAGACACGGATACCGCGTTTGCCGCGCATGGCATACTCAGCGCTTGAACCGGTATCACCGGAAGTTGCTCCAAGAATATTCAGCTCAGCTTTTGTCTTGTCTAATGTATATTCAAACAGATTCCCCAATAGCTGCATGGCAATATCCTTGAATGCCAAAGTGGGACCATTAGACAGGCACAAGATGTGCAACCCAGGTTCGAGAGTTCTAACCAGCGTAATGTCTGGGCTGCCAAATGCTTCTGCTGTGTAAGTACGCGCTATCAAGTGACGCAAATCATTAGCAGGAATGTCATCCATGAAACGGGAAAGTATTTCAAATGCGAGCGCCTGATAGTCAAGAGAACGCCATGTTTCAAGTTCAGACGGGCTGATTTTTGGATAAACTTCAGGTACAGCGAGCCCGCCATCTGGAGCTAGGCCGCTCAGCAGTATTTCAGTAAAAGTTCTTGGCGACATACCGCCGCGAGTAGAGATATAATGCATAGTATTCTGATTGAATAATGAGAGAGTAGAAGAAATAAACTACTACCCTAGACTAGTTTGAAAAAATACGGCAAGTCAGCTCAAATTGCATCATGCTTATTTGCTTAATTCTTCCAAACGGATACGCACTACCTTTCCTGCCATGGTAGGCAACTTCTCAATTTTATCTATTGCAGCATTAATGTTCTTTTCTATCGTTGTATGGATGAGCATGATGATGTTGACTTTATCCTCTTCCTCAGCATGTTCTTTCTGCACCATAGCGTTGATCGAAATATCTGAATCAGCCAAGATGCGTGTGATATCGGCAAGAACGCCAGGTTTATCCATTGTCTGAAAGCGAAGATAGTAAGCTGTTTCAACCTCTTCCATCGGTACGATCGGGATGTCTGATAATAATTCTGGCAGAAATGCGAGATAAGGCACGCGATGTTCCGGATCGGCAGTGAGCAGACGTGCCACATCGACCAAATCAGCTATGACCGAGCTGGCTGTAGGCTCTGCGCCTGCACCTGCACCATAGTAAAGCGTAGATCCGACGGCGTCGCCTTTGACGACCACCGCATTCATCACGCCTTCCACATTGGCGATCAGTCTTTTAATAGGAATGAGAGTAGGATGCACACGTAGTTCAATACCCTTCACTACACGCTTGGTAATACCGAGTAGCTTGATGCGGTAACCGAGTTCTTCAGCGTAGCGGATATCATCATTACTAAGCTTGGTGATGCCTTCGATATAGACCTTATCGAATCTGACTGGGATACCAAAAGCGATCGCTGCCAAAATGGTTATTTTATGTGCAGCATCAATCCCTTCAATATCGTAGGTAGGGTCAGCTTCAGCGTAGCCAAGTTTTTGTGCGCGAGCTAACACCGTATCGAATGCGAGCCCTTTCTCACGCATCTCCGACAAAATAAAATTACTGGTGCCATTGATAATGCCAGCGATCCATTCTATCCGATTGGCGGCTAATCCCTCACGTAATGCTTTGATAATGGGAATGCCCCCTGCAACTGCTGCCTCAAAGGCAACAACCACGCCTTTTTGCTGAGCGGCTGCAAAAATCTCATTGCCATGCGATGCCAGTAGTGCTTTATTGGCTGTAATCACATGTTTGCTATTGGCAATAGCCTGTAGTATCAGTTCTTTAGCAACCGTTTGTCCGCCAATCAATTCGATAACAATATCAATGTCGGGACGTGAGACGACTTCGAATGCATCAGCGGTTACGATGGTGTCGCGATCGGCCAGGCGACGTGCTTTTTCAATATCACGGTCGGCAATAATACGGATCACAATATTGCGACCGACACGACGGGCAATTTCTTCCTGGTTACGTTTCAGGACGGCATAGGTACCGCCACCGACCGTTCCGATTCCTAATAAACCAACGTTAATGGGCTTCATATTCTGATTTATAAAATTAAACTAAGAATGTTACAAAATAATTAAATTATGGATTTTTCAGAGTTTCTGAGAATATCCAATGAGATTTGCCATGGAATTATACGGCGTGTATCCCATGACGTTTACGATAACGCTCCAGAAAACGTGCAATTCGACCGATTGCTTCCGTCAGATCGTCACTATTGGGTAAAAACACCACCCGGAAATGATCGTGATAGAGCCAATTAAAACCAGTTCCCTGTACTACTAGCACCTTTTCTTCCTGCAACATATCCAGTATGAATTGCTCATCATCTTGAATAGGATAAATTTTTGGGTCCAAGCGCGGAAACAGATATAACGCTGATTGGGGTCGATAGCAGGTTACACCCGGAATATCAGTTAGCAGTTTCCAGGCAAGATCACGTTGCCGCTTGAGTCGCCCAGTAGGCATCGTCAAATCATATATACTCTGATAACCTCCTAATGCAGTCTGGATACCGAATTGCGCGGGTACATTTGCACACAGACGCATAGAAGCCAGCATATTTAAACCCGCAATATAATCCTGCGCACGTTGCTTATCGCCCGATACCACTGCCCAACCAGAGCGAAAACCAGCTGCCCGATAATTCTTTGATAAGCCATTGAATGTTACAAACAAAACATCATCAGCCAGGGAAGCTACCGAAGTGTGTGTTGCTTGATCGTAAAGTATTTTGTCGTAGATCTCATCTGCATAAATGATTAGATGATGCTGACGAGCAATTTCAATAATCTCAAGCAAGAGGTCAACCGGATATAATGCACCTGTTGGGTTATTGGGATTGATGATGACAATTGCGCGCGTACGAGGCGTGATTTTAGCACGAATATCATCCAGATCCGGGAACCAATCAGACTGTTCATCACAAATATAATGGCGTGCAATCCCACCAGCCAACGATACGGCTGCTGTCCACAGGGGATAATCAGGTGCGGGGATGAGCACCTCATCGTTGTTTTCCAGTAGCGCTTGCATGGCAAGCATAATCAGCTCGGAAACGCCATTACCAATATAAATGTCATCCATTTGCACGTTAGGAATGCGTTTTTCCTGTGTGTAATGCATGATGGCTTTGCGTGCAGCAAATAGACCCCTTGAATCACAATAACCCGAGGCGGCGGACAGATTTCGGATGACATCCTGTAATATTTCCTCGGGCGCTTCAAAGCCGAATGAAGCAGGGTTGCCGATATTGAGTTTGATAATGTGATGACCTTCCTCTTCCATTTGTTTGGCCCGGTCGAGGACGGGACCACGAATGTCGTAACAGACGTTAGCAAGCTTGCTGGATTTTGTGATGGGCTGCATGATTAGTGTGAAAAACTACGCTGTAGTGGATAGATATTGAAAAAATAAAGAGAATATAATGTTACCTGACCCATATTTTTTTGCAAAAAAAGTAAAATAAAAAAATCTAAATTAAGTCTAAATTTTTATTGATAGCTATTTGCTGCACAATCGTTCTATAACGCAATAAACTGAAAATAATTTTTAAATACATCCTATTGATAAAGAACAGACTCTTTATTGATAAATAAGCAGGAGGTTTTACATTGAAGCTGCATCTTTCAGAGCATGAAGGATTCAATATTTTTTCCGGGTATGGGGAAGGCTATGTCGCAATTAATCGAGTCCGTTATGAGCATAATTTGATCGTGCTACCAGATCATATTATCGAGAACTGGCAAATCGAAAGTTTAGAGCAGTTAAAAGCAGCCCATTTTGATTGCTTACGACCTTTTCAACCAGAAATTATTTTACTCGGAACGGGAACAACACTGCGCTTTCCTAACCCCCAATTGATGAAAGCGATGATTTCTTCAGGGTTTGGTCTGGAAGTAATGGATACCCATGCAACTTGCCGAACCTATAATGTTTTAGCTGCAGAGGGGCGGCGTGTTGCTGCAGTCTTGATAATCTAATTCTATACTTTCCTCTTGTTAAAGAGATATGCATAGAACGTATCTTGACTAGCGCCCATTTTTAACCAAAAAAGAAAGATCTAATACGTGACGAAAAAGATGAAATAGCCGTTTTATTGCTCGCTAACCTCAATATTTCAGCTGATGAAACCTGCTTAGTTTGAATTAGAGAAAGACCTGCCTTGAAGCTGCCGACTTCGCCATTATGAATAGCATAAAATTCTCCAGTCGTCTGGTTAGGAAGCTTGCTAGAGATATCAATTTTCGCTTCACTGAGCAGAGGACGTAATTTATCAAGAGCCGTGTTCTGTGTGACCCGTCCAATAAACCATGAAGAAATCTGATCGCGGGCTCTGTAATCCAGATCCCCTGGGCTTTGTGTGGCGAGCATAAGCCCTAAGCCTGCCGAGCGCGCACGTCTAAGTAAATTTTCCAGTGGCTCTTTAGTTGCTGGTTTGGATTGGGCTGGAAGATAAAGATCGGCTTCGTCTAACAGGATGACTGCCTGGAGTTTGTCACTGGGAGATCTTTTTGCGTAGTGGTTTATTTCCAGCAAAAACTGCGCGACCCAGAATAATATGTTTTCATCATTACCGAGAAAAGCTGTATTGATGATACTTAGACGAGTTTTGTCTGTATGCTTATCGGGCCAAAGACCTAGCAAATTTTGTGCATTGAGTGATTCTCCGTGCTGCGCAAAAAGATTACCACTTGTCAGGCTCAATGTTTGCAAGTCTCCAACCAGTTTCTTGAATAATTTTGAGTCAAGCTTGCCAATTGCATTAAGTAATAGCGGATCTTCACTATCAATAAAGTCCATCAATGAATCGAGTGATAAAGCCTGATCCAGCTGTAATTCGCTTAGAATTGCAATCGCTTGTCCAAGGATAGCGATACGGGATTTATCTTGCCCAGAATCTTTGTAGCCCATGATTCTGCCTAGTGCAAAAGCGGCATGATTGGCTAGTTGCTGGCGTTCTCCGCTAGGAAGATGCCCCAGTCCAGAAGGTGCGATAGGAATGCTCAAGGCACGTCCCTGACCTTCTATTGTGCCAGGGGTATAGATGGCGATTTCGATCTTAGCGCTGAGCCTATCACGCATCTTGGTGCGCTCAGGATCTGCTATTGGAGTCTGCCAAGTTGCTTCCTGGGCATAACTGCATAAATCCCCTTTTCGATCTAATAGAATTGCAGATACACCTTGTAATAGTAATTGCTCGATGATATTCAAGGCCAATGTAGTTTTGCCGCTACCTGAACCACCAAGAAAAGCGGCATGACGAACCAATTCAGCATGATTGATTTCATAAGGGCGCGACTGATAATCTTGTGTAAAGCCGATTCGTAAGAGTGATGGATTAGCTGGATAAATAACTGACGGCACTAGGTCAGGTGGCGGGGGAGAATCGGCATTCGCTATATTCAAAATCTGTTGCAACGAAGGTAGACTAAGCAATGGTTGCTCAGCGCGCAACCATTGCAAAAATTTAGGGTGGTTTTCATATTCCTGTTGAAATGCTGTCATAGCGACCATGGTGCGCCAATCGGAATCAGCAATCACAATCCTTTGCCCGCCGGCTGCTATGAATTCTCCTAATCGCTTAGCGATCTGTGTTTGCGGGTTGGAAGGAAATTCCGTTGAGCGAAGGGCGATCGGTTTTCGTTTACCCGCTCCCACTTGCAATTGATCAACTTGCTTGGCCAATGACCCCCCTTGCGATGATTTCTGGCATAGCCCAACAGTTAACTGTTGATTTACATTTCCTGCGGAATCGTGGATATTGATATCCAGAAATCCTTGACGCAACAAACACTGAAGTTGGTGTGAGTTGTTCAATTCTTTCGCACAATGTTCAATTGAGCTTGCGAGCAATTGCAGTAACTCGTGCTCATCTCCTGGCACTGGATGTGATTCTACTAAATAATCATTCCATCGTTGTGACATTTCGATTTCAGTGTCGAGGTCGTTACCTTCTGGTTTTACGATATCAATATTAGGAGCTTCAGGAGGCAGCTTGGTTTTAATTGAACGTTCTCGTTGTTCGCGACACCAGTTTAGAATTTGACGACTGCTCATTCCAGTAAGTTTTTCTGGAGTATCTGATGGGAATGGGTGAAGTGGGGTGTTTTCATCGTAAGTAATTGGTTCACTGTCGTATAGATCTTGCAGTCGCGTGGCAATTAATTTTTGTATTTCCTCAGTACTGCGTTTAGTCGTGAGGGTGATTGGATTGGGATTCTTTTCGATTCTGTCGAGCTGAGATGTTGATAGATTTCTTTTGAGTATTTCATAGATATCAGACAAGCAGGCGATTACAACAATGACATTAGGTATTTCTGCCAGTGTAATCATTGCATCCATTGCAAGACGAAATTTTGTATCTGAATCTTCGATTACTTGATGAATACCTTCCAGTTGATCAAGACAAATAACAAACGCACCTGTATCAGTAGCTAATATTAATTTGGCTAGCGCCTCAAGCGTATTCAGCGGATTCCCTTGTATGCGTGGTGGAAGACCACCTAATACTTTACTGTCATATTCTGCTAAAGGTTCGCAACGAAGATATTTAAAAACCCTGGCGTGAATGGAAGCATCGTCACATTGTAAGTAAAGTAGCGCCCGAATCAAATCTAAATCTTGTCCGCGAAACTGCTTAATAATCAGATCGGCAATCTCATAAATCAAATTTGCTAAATCTCCTTGACTCAGCTCATTAGTACGTAGGCATTCGATTTTACTTTTAGGGATAGCATCTTGCTCGATTAGAACATTGGATAGGCGCATGAGTCCACTCAGATCTCCGGACGGCTGATAATAGGGCTTATCGAGAGAGTCGATAGTGCGGTAGAGGGCATAATGTGCGTAGTCAGACACAGAGGAAGTCATTTGCATATATGCAAAATAGCCAAGACCATGTTCATGCACATAATTGCGAAATGTGCGCATCAAATGTGTCTTGCCTGCTCCAGATTCTCCCAGTAATAGCAGAATGCGACCTGAATCCAGGTGTACTGAGGAATTGATCCTACTTAACAGATATTCAAAACATTCTCGACCACTTTGATGAATGCTCTTCACATCATGGGGATCAGGACACCATATTTGATTTTGGAAGGTAATTGAAAGAAAGGTTTCTGGTTTGATAGATGAGCAAAAAATATTGAATCGAGGATCTTTTATACTTTCAGACATTTCCTGGCTCCAGTCGAATAAAATGGAAGATAGCATTCAGATAGTGTGTTTCTGAGGCAGCCACATCATCTTGATTCATGCTATAAACAAGATCAGCGTGACTTAAATTAATCAATCCTTTGTTATTTGCCAGAGTAAGTAGCTGTTTAAATTTATCGAAATCAAGCCCTGACTGCTTCCCATCGATACCCATTTGCTTCCAGACATGAGAGATGAATATTTTATTCTCACCGAACCGGCCAGTTTGGCAACATTTTGCCGATTGCATTACTTGTGCGGCAAATGCTTCTAGATCGATTGGTTTTGGCTGAGAGTCGGGAAGAGGGAGTTCAGTAGTGGCCGCTTTAAGAATAGCGATCCGTATTTCTTCAGGATCTGTACGCCGGGCATTGGTCGCTTTAGCAACGAGCTGCTTAAGTGCAGATTCCCATGGTAATTCACGTCTTGAATCTAGCAGGGTGTTCAGCAGCGATGTCATGAGGTTATTTTGAGTGAATGGTTTTGGGTCTGAAACGGATAGTCGGTTTTTCAGGTGAGTAGTTACTTGAGGGTTTGTTAATTGTTGCCAGAGCAGATAATCTCGGGTTTCAGTCAAGGTTGGGTAAGGCCCTAACGGTAGTTGGTAAGCATGCGCTAACACCTGAGCTCGAAGGCCATCGGCACTGGATATGCGATCGCGATCGCGATCATTTGTAGGAGCCGGTATGCCGAGTGCAAGGGGAAGCAAGTAACAGTTTTTCAGGGTTTGCCAGCGGATCGTCTCAGAGGAAGGCGGCATTTTCAAAATTTGCAAAGCCGATTTCATACCCGATGCGGTGATGCAATATCGAGCCTGACTTATTTTTTGTAACAAATTTTGTTCAACTAGCTTTATTAGCTGATTTGACCATTTATCGATAGAAGGAGGATTCACAAATAACGGATTGAGTGATTTTCTTAATTCGCTGGTAATGAGCCCTTTATCGGGTGAAGCGGTTAGACGGATCAAAATCAACTCATGTAATTGAAGCATAGATTTTGCTATGTTCATTTTAGTCATCCTTATATTCGTCTTCTTTTACGACCAGCTTGTAAGGCAAATCTTATTGTATCGAGAATTTCCTCCAATCTGGCGACTACATCTTCTGCCAAAAAACGGAGTACCAGAATTCCCTGTAATTGTAGTTCGAGATCTTTGCGACGGTCTCTGCGCCATATTTTTGATTCCTGAAAGTGATAATAACCATCGATTTCAACAGCGATTCGTTCTTCAGGTGCGTATAAATCGATCTCCATAGCTTGATTTCCAAATGTAAATGGCATTCTGGTATTGAGCTTGAAAATGCCACAAGTATCCGGTATCAGCTCCAGTACATTAAACAGAAACAGTTCAGCCTGGCTTCTGGCATTTGAATGGTCATTATGTGTTTCAGAGAGTGCTCGAATCAGCGTTTTGGCTTCATCAATTAATTGAATTGATGCGTGGTGCTGTTGCAGGAAACGGTTAATTTCAGATGGTAACTTGATCTCTTGCTCGCCCTCTTGATCTATGGCAACCAGGGCTGTGCGCAGCATCGTTTTGATTCTGGACTCAGCCGTGCAGGAAAAATAATGTGCCAAGGTGCTAGATGATACTGATAAGGCAATTGGAAGTCCCGGAAGGGATTCTGTGAGCTGAATTATAGAGTGAATTGAAGGGGAGATGAGCTGATCGTAGTGAGTGATTTCAATCAGCATGGCAGGAAGAATTTTAAGTGGAAAAAATTCTGTAAATACTGTTATGTCATTTTGTATATCTTGTCTCTTTTGAACATTTAAGATTTTTACTAACTCCGTGGTCAAAAGAGGAGTAATTTCCTGTTTTTGTGCAATCCGGTCAATAAACCAGCGCAATAAAACGTTGCCAACCGTGGAAAGGTTTATAGATAGTTGTTGTTGAAATACATCTAATTCATAACGAGTTTTCCCAACCAGATGGTGAAGGATAGTCTCTGTTGTGCTTTTATTTATTATTGCTAGATATTCTAAAAAATATTTATCTAGTGCTTGTCTTGCAAGCAGTTCTTCTAACCAACATAAAAATAGTGATTGAGTTGTAGTAGGCGACCAAATTATTGTTGTTAATGTATGGTTTGTTATCCATCTCTGCCATATTTTCCGAATGTTGTTAGGATATCCACTTAAAGTAGAAAGTGTTGGAATGCCTTGTTTGCGCCATTGCTGGTGTGTGTGAAGCTGGGAAAGAACAAATTCCATTCGTTTTGTTTGAGCTATATCAAGGTTGAAAACCATTCATTTACCTGTTTTATGGGATAAGCCTATCAGTAAGAAAGTATCATTTCTGTAATCCAGTCATTTAGCTATGTTAGCTTGAGGATCCGATGCGCTTTGCTAAGCATGCTTGGCTGGGATGAGATAATTAGAGTAGTGCGGTCTTGGATTAAAGCATCAAGTGCCTGGTTTACCAAAGGGCAATGAATATCGAATACGGCTGTTGTTTCATCAATAATGACAATCGTCGGGTTTTTAAGTAACACCCGGGCGATCAAGATACGTTGGTGCTGATTTGCCGAGAACTCAACATCTTTTCTGTCGATTCTGGTTTGCAGTCCCTGCGGCATTTCACGAGCAAATTTTGTCACATGGCATGTGCGTGCAACTTTCATGATGCTGGCTTCCATTGCGCAGTGCGTTGTACCATATGCGATATTGGCTGCGATGGTATCGTTGAGAAGCTTGGTGTCAGGTGTTAACCAGGCAATATTGGCACGCAAGTCAGCTAGCTTTATTGTGGCGATATCGATGTCGTCTAGCAATATTCTGCCATTTGTTGGGTGAATGAAACGTGCAATGAGATCGATTAATGTTCTTTCCTGATCTTCGCTGGAACTTGCCAACGCAACGATTTCACCCGGCTGGATCGTCAATGTGAGATTGAAGAGGGGAGGGCAGGTTTGTGAGTAATCATAAGCGCTGACTTCTTCAAACCGTATTTGACCGCGCGCGCTTGCTATCTCAACTTTCCCTGGATCAGATTCATTTTGCTGGGCAAGGAGTGAATCGATATTGTGGATGATGTGTAACCTATTTTGCGAAGATGTCAGTATGTTTAGTAATTGTTTTACTGGAAGAACAAGCATTAGTATTGCTGTGATCAAAGCACCGGCATCTCCGACCGTCATCATGCCAAGAGAGATTTGCTGCTTAAAAAGGAAAAAGAATACCGCTAAAATCGTAGCAATAATTAAGAATGCAAGGGTTTTGCTAAACGTTTTGACAGTTGCTTGCTTTAGGTTAAGACTTCTTTGCTGCTCAATGGAATTGCAAAAATGTTTGCTTTCTTGTAACTGGCTGCCATTGAGCTTGATCGATTTGATGTGTTTGATCGATGTTAAGGATAAGAGAGGGGAGGCCATTGATAGATGAGGTGTTTTCTGATCCAAGTCGCTTGCTTGAGAGATAAATTGCATGATTGAGCCAATAATCAATGCGACTAGAAGTCCCATGACTGAGAATTCCCAATTTAAGAACAGCATCACTGTCAGCAAGCCAATTGCTGTTAATATTTCTTTCCCTAGAATGGTGAGTATCTGAACGATGTCATCAGTAGTCTGCTCGATATCAGAGAAGAGGTTGGCATTGAGCTTATCTGGATCCGCTTCTTCTGGGTAAGAAACAGGTAGCGCCAGGAGTTTCTCAAACAGTAATTTTCGCTGATCCATACTGACTTTCCCGATTATCCAATTGATTGCGTAACTATTAAAAAAGTTTGCGACACCATGTAAAGTTAATAAGCCGAGTATAGTGAGTAGAACAAACTGAAATTCTTCTAATTCATGTTCAATGACTAGAATACTATCGAGTAATTGTTTGATGAGTAATGGTAAGAGGGATGTAGTCACTGCAACGGCAATTAAACTGCTGATAGCGATTGCGACCATCGTTCTGTAGGGAGCAATCCATGCTATAAAGCGGCGGAGCAAATGTTTTTCGATCATGACCAGCTTATCTAAATATCAAGATACAATTGATGCATTTTGCAGCAGGGGAGGTAAAGAAAAAATTAGACACGTCGTTAAGTACAAGAAACATTATGGCCAATTTATATAATCTATTTTAGTCAGGCTTTTGTTCGAATAATTGATAGAAGCATTCAAATTTAACGCAATAAAATGATAAAAATGACTCCAATGCATCCAGTTAATCAGACACAGACTGCCGTTTGCCGAAGAAAGGGTATTATTCTAGCGGGTGGTTCTGGCACACGGCTATATCCTGTTACTCAGGTTATTTCCAAGCAGCTGCTACCGATTTTTGATAAACCAATGATCTATTATCCGCTAAGTACACTGATGCTGGCGGGTATTCGAGATATTCTCATTATTTCTACACCACAGGATACGCCGCTTTTTAGATATCTGCTGGGAAGTGGTGAGCACTGGGGGCTGAATTTATCTTATGCTGTTCAGCCTTCACCAGATGGATTGGCTCAAGCTTTTATTATTGGCGAATCATTTATCGGCAATGATAATTCTGCACTTATTCTGGGGGATAATATTTTTTATGGGCATGATTTCCATTATTTACTCGAGAATGCCATGATGCGTCAAGAAGGTGCGAGTGTTTTTGCCTATCATGTCAATGATCCTGAACGTTATGGTGTGGTTGAGTTTGATCAAAAAGGGCTTGCGGTCGATCTAGAAGAAAAACCCAAGCAGCCAAAATCAAACTATGCTGTAACTGGTTTATATTTCTATGATCAACAGGTAGTTGATTTTGCGAAAGGTCTTAAACCTTCAGCACGTAATGAACTGGAAATTACTGATCTCAATCGGATTTATTTAGTTCAAAATAGGCTCAATGTTGAAATTATGGGTCGTGGCTATGCCTGGCTCGATACGGGTACCTATGATTCTTTGCTGGATGCCAGTAAATTTGTGGCAACGATAGAACACAGACAAGGACTTAAAATAGCCTGTCCAGAAGAAATTGCTTATCGAAAAGGATGGATTGATGCTGCCCAATTGGAAAAGCTGGCTCATCCATTAACTAAAAATGGTTATGGTCAGTACTTGATGCAGATTCTCAAGCATGGTCATATAGACAGTGCGAGTAATGAGGAGAGGTTTGGTTGAATATGAAAGCTACGCAATTAATGATACCTGAGGTATACCTCATTGAACCACGCGTATTCGGTGATGAGCGTGGTTTCTTCTTTGAAAATTATAATCAGCGCCAATTCGACGCTTTAATCGGTAGAAATGTTATGTTTGCCCAAAGCAATCATTCCCGTTCTGTGAAACATGTTTTGCGCGGATTGCATTATCAAATCAAGCAGCCTCAGGGTAAGTTGGTGCGTGTGATTGCAGGTGAAGTGTTTGATGTGGCAGTAGATCTTCGTAAAACTTCTCCCACATTTGGGCGGTGGGTGGGAGAAATTCTTAGTGCGGAAAATAAGAAACAACTCTGGATCCCTGAAGGTTTTGCCCACGGTTTTGTCGTACTTTCAGCATTTGCAGAATTTCTCTATCAAACAACTGATTACTGGGCACCTGAATATGAGCGTTGTATTCTGTGGAATGATCCAGTATTAAATATCCACTGGCCCATTGAGAGTGAACCTGTACTATCGACCAAAGATTCGCAAGGAAAATCTTTTTACGAGGCAGAGGTTTACGACTAATGGGCTGGTCTGACCTTTTGGTCAGGGTAATAGCAGCAATTATTTTAACCTAAAAACCACAATTGACCGCTTGATTGGAGAGTTAAACCGATTACATATAGAGGCATTTTCGAAATTTTCTTATTTACCAGAATGGTGAGACCGCTACGGGGTACATCATATGTCGCTCCAGGGCGCGAATGCGGCGTTGCTCTTCGTTGCAAAGAGCTGTCCTGCGGCCTCATCGCGCCTTACCTCGTATCTGGATCACCACACGCTCCTCCCCGTCCAACTGCGGTTTCTAGGTTTAGTCAATGACTAGATCTAAATCGCTTTATTTCTGCAATGCCTGTGGTGGCCAAACTTTGAAATGGCAGGGCCAGTGCCCGCATTGCCGGGAATGGAACACGCTAGTAGAAACAGTTGCTGAGAAAACGAGATTCACGAGTTTCGATAAAAATGGCTTTCGCTATATTTCTGCAACTGAGGTTAGCCAAGTATGCAATTTAAATGAGGTTGAAACAGAAGAATCTCCGCGTTACTCAACAGGGATAATCGAATTTGATCGCGTATTGGGGGGCGGCTTGGTGCGGGGAGGGGTTGTCCTGCTTGGTGGCGATCCCGGTATTGGTAAATCCACGCTGTTATTGCAGGCATTCTCGGCCATGTCGGCCCGGCACGAGGTATTGTATGTCAGTGGGGAGGAGTCGGCGCAACAAGTTGCACTACGTGCCAAACGTTTGGCGCTTGAGGTGTCAGCAGTCAAACTGTTGACAGAAATTCGGTTGGAAAACATTCAGGCAGTACTTGCTGAATCTCAACCCAAAGTGGCCGTGATTGATTCGATTCAGACAATTTATTCGGATGCGCTGCAATCGGCACCAGGGTCAGTTGCTCAGGTGCGCGAATGTGCTGCTCAGTTGACACGATTAGCTAAGACTCAAGGAATCTGCATGCTTCTAATTGGTCATGTTACCAAGGAGGGTGCACTGGCTGGACCGCGTGTGCTGGAACATATGGTGGATACCGTGCTGTACTTTGAAGGTGATACCCATTCCAGCTTTCGTTTGATTCGGGCATTCAAGAACCGCTTTGGCGCCGTCAACGAATTGGGTGTTTTTGCAATGACCGAGAAAGGTCTGCGTGAAGTGAGCAATCCCTCAGCCTTGTTTCTTTCCCATCATGATAGCCGAGTGCCCGGTGCTTGTGTGATGGTGACACAAGAAGGCTCGCGTCCATTATTGGTAGAGATCCAAGCATTGGTAGATGCTGCGCATGCGCCTAATCCCAGGCGATTAAGTGTGGGATTAGAACAAAATCGACTGGCAATGTTACTGGCGGTATTGCACCGACATGCAGGCATACCTTGCTTTGATCAGGATGTCTTTATCAATGCGGTAGGTGGTGCCAAAATCACAGAGCCTGGTGCAGATTTGGCTGTGGTCCTTGCGATTGTTTCTTCCCTGAAAAACAAACCATTGCCAGAAAAAATAGTGGTGTTCGGTGAAATCGGCTTGGCAGGAGAAGTGCGTCCCGTTCAGCGTGGTCAGGAGCGATTAAAAGAGGCAGCCAAATTGGGTTTCGTTAAAGCGATTATTCCCAGAGCCAATCAGCCCAAACAATCTATCCCTGGCCTTGAAATTATCGCGGTGCAGCGGATCGAAGAAGCAGTGATTCAATTGCGTTGAAGAAGTATTAATCCGATTTTTATAACCAAAACTGAAGATCATGAAGGCCAGATCTTGTATTCTGATAATACTTTTCATTATGGGACTGCTAGCTGCTGCGATCTTGCCGCCCATTCCTCAACCTCTTTCTTATCATGAATTTATTGACCAGCGCTCATTTCTGGGTATCCCTAATTTTTTCAACGTTATTTCTAATCTGATTTTTTTGGTTGTTGGGGTAGCTGGTTTAGTATTCCTGAGACATGTGCTGGTGTTGCCCTCACAAAAAACGTTTACTGCATTATCGGAATGTTGGCCATACGTGATCGTATTTTTAAGCACTATCCTGGCAAGTGTGGGATCAGCTTATTATCATTGGCAACCAGATAACAATACTTTATTTTGGGATAGGTTACCCATAGCAACTGGAATCATGGGCCTATTAGCTGCAACCATGACGGAGCGGATTGGTGTCAAACAAGGCTTACAATGGTTACCAGTATTACTAATAATTGGAGCTGCTAGTGTAATTTACTGGTACTGGAGTGAGTTACAAGGTGTCGGGAGCCTGAATTTTTATATCGTCGTGCAAGTCTACTCGATACTATTGATCGTTTTACTGGCGATTCTGTTTCCATCTCGCTATACGCGAGGACGAGATATTTACGTGGTTATTTCCCTTTATGGTCTGGCTAAGCTGGCAGAAATACTGGATGAGGAGATCTATCATTTCGGTCAGATTATTAGTGGTCACATGGTTAAACATCTTCTCGCGGGTCTTGCCGTTTACTGGATTCTACGTATGCTAAAAAAGCGAAGATTAGCAGAGAGATTTGATCAAGCAGATTAAATAAGGAAAGGTAATTAGAAATGAAAATATCCAAATCTATTGCAAGACTGATGGCAAATAAATAAACAGTATACTACGGCAGTGATCTGCCGTAGTTGTTTGTTCAGTCTTCGCTTTTCACAGATAATTAATTGCTTGATTCAGCATAAATTCCTGAGTTGAGTTGACCTGGGCGTCTAAAGGAGCGTTTCTTGCCATCGTTACCAGTGGAACGCTCGAATTTATGAGGGTGGTTCCTGTTTGAATCTGCGTGATTAAATGAATTTTTTTCATTTGATGCCCAAGAACGATTACGCTTATGAACAACATGAGGAACTTTTTGGGTTTTTCCCTCATTTTGCCCAATTCGTGGCTTGAATTTTGGTTCCATCCCTGGAATGACAGAAGGGGTAATGCGCTGACCCATGAAACGTTCAATTCTCTTCAGGCTGATGCTATCTTTCCCGGAGGCAAAGGAAACAGCAACGCCTGAAGCGCCAGCGCGGCCTGTTCGTCCGATACGATGCACATAGTCTTCAGCAAATTTCGGCAAATCAAAATTAATAACGTGAGTGATATCGGCGATATCAATTCCTCTTGCCGCCACATCAGTTGCAACCAGTATACGAAGTCTGCCATTACGCAGTTTAGTCAACGTGCGCGTGCGTTCACGCTGACTCATGTCGCCGTGGAGTGCTTCAGCCCCATGTCCTTGTGCTGCGAGATCATCAGCTAATTCATCTGCGTCACGTTTGGTTGCAGTAAAAACAATGGCTTGCTTGAGTGATTGATCACGCAATAGATGATCGAGCAGTCTATTCTTGTGAGAGAGATCATCCACGTAATGAAGTCGCTGCTCAATGTTTTCCAGCTTGGTGCGCTGTGAAGCAACTTGGATACGTTTAGGGGACTTCAATAAACGTGCTGCAATTTTGTCTATCGTCGAGTCAAGTGTGGCGGAGAACAATAATGTTTGACGACTTGATGGTGTAGCTGAGGCAATACTTTCGACATCTTGGACAAATCCCATGTCTAGCATACGATCTGCTTCGTCTAATACCAACATTTCCAGGCGGGAGAAATCAATACGTCCCCGCTGAATATGGTCGATTAGACGTCCGGGTGTTGCAACCAAGATATCGACATTTTGAGATAATAATTTGTTTTGCAATACGTAAGACATTCCACCCAAAATACTAACGACTTTGATGCGAGGCAGGTATTTGCCATACTTGCTTGCTGCATCAGAGACTTGCAAGGCTAATTCACGAGTGGGTGTCAATACGAGGATGCGCGGTCCACGACCATGTACTTTTGTAGGTGTAGCGATGCGATGAAGTGCAGGTAACATGAATGCAGCCGTTTTGCCAGTGCCTGTTTGGGCCGAAGCCATGACATCATGACCTTGAATTAATTGTGGAATAGCTTGTTGTTGGATAGGTGTTGGTGTGGTGTAACCTAAATCATTAATTGCTTTGATAATAGCGGGATGTAAATTCAAATCTTCAAAAGACACGTTGTTTTCCTGATGTGTATAAATAAAAAATACGCGAGCAGGGATTGAGACCAGAAACTCGTAGGTAACAAATACCGCTGGCGCAAAAATAAAGCATCGCAGCTAACCAGTGGTATTACGCAATTTCCAGACTACGTAGTGGGAAAATCGGAAGAAGGTCAGAAACGATGGAATCTAAAAAGATAGCTACTATTTGAGTAGACCATGCAGTATACCGGAATTACCAAATATGTCGAGTCTTTTTTTCAATTGCCGAGTCAAAAAAGCTGGCTATCTTAAAGAAAGAACGCTATTTACTTTCGGAACTGGTGCGAAAGCAGATAGCAAGCATTAATATTTGGCTGAAGTTATCGTTACTTTAGCGAATTTACGCTTGCCTACTTGGATAATGATGGTTTCACCTGCTGCTATTTGGATTGCCTTATCGATAATTTTATTACCATTTAGCTTTACACCTCCCTGCTCAATCATCCGCAACGCTTCGCTGCTACTAGATGTCAATCCTGCTTGCTTCAGTAACTGGGCAATAGAAATATTGTTATCGTCAATCTGGAGTAATTTTTCAGGAATGTCATCTGGTATCGCCCCTTTTTTAAAGCGAGTCTCGAAATCGATCAGTGCTTTCTCAGCATCCGCCTTAGTATGGAAGCGGGTAACGATCTCCTGAGCAAACAGTACTTTAATTTCTCGTGGATTTCGACCTTGCTCTACCTCCTGCTTCCACTCATGGATAGTATCTAATGATTCAAATGACAATAACTCAATATAGCGCCACATCAAAGTATCGGAAACTGACATGAGTTTTCCGAAGACATCGGGAGGGCTTTCAGTAATACCAACATAGTTATTCAAAGATTTGGACATTTTGTTGATGCCATCTAATCCTTCCAGCAATGGCATGGTGAGAATGCATTGAGGGAGCTGGCCAAAATGTTTTTGTAATTCGCGTCCCATCAATAAATTGAATTTTTGGTCAGTACCGCCTAATTCGATATCGGCCTTGAGGGCAACTGAGTCATAGCCTTGAATGAGCGGGTAGAGAAACTCATGGAGAGCAATAGGTTGGTTATTACGATAACGTTTGTTGAAGTCGTCTCTTTCCAGCATCCGGGCAACAGTGTGAGTTGCAGAAAGTTTGATTAGATCAGCGGCGTTAAGTTTATCCATCCAGGTGGAGTTAAATACTACTTCGGTCTGGTCCGATCTAAGAATTTTAAAAACCTGACTTGTATAAGATTTTGCATTCTGCGTGACTTCCTCACGTGTTAGCGGAGGGCGTGTTGAATTTTTACCAGTAGGATCGCCGATCATTCCCGTAAAATCACCAATCAGAAATAGGATATGGTGACCCATATCCTGCAATTGGCGTAGCTTATTGAGCAATACCGTATGACCCAGGTGCAAATCAGGCGCAGTAGGGTCAAATCCGGCTTTAACTCTCAAAGGAGTGCCGGCCTTGAGTTTTTGGATTAATTCTTCTTCTACCAACAGTTCATGACAACCGCGTTTGATTTTTTTTAATTGATCGGTAATTGAATTAGGCACAATAAATACAATGGGTTATTTTTGGGATCTTAAGAATTTGCTTATTTTAAGTTTGTTTGCTATGGAATACCAGGCTAGTGATTGCACATTTTTGTGCTAGACTTTACGGCCGGCTCATAACAGGGCTCCAATAGATAGGAGATGTAACATAAGATGCTATATACGTCACCACGCGATAAAATGAGAATTCTAGCGCAAAAGCCATCGGTGTTTACACATAAAAGATTACGGTGGTTAACAATCTTATCCAGTCTGCCCCTATTTGGTATGGTAACTGCATTTGGTATCGCGCCAAATACTTCTTTGCAAGATATCCCGGAACGTAAAATTGTTCGTACTCTTCCACTTCCTGAAATGGCAATTTCTACTGATACTAATAGTGCTTTCTGGCGTCAGGAAAACATTCGTCGTGGGGACACGATTGCTGCGATTCTTTCGCGCTTGGAAATTAATCAGCAGGATAAAGACAATTTCTTACGCGCTGCCAAAGACAGTAAGGCAATGCGGCAACTCAAACCAGGAGAAATTATTCATGCTGAAACAACAGCAGATGGGGAATTGTTAGCGCTACGATATTTTTATGGCAATGGTGAGCAGTTCCTCATAGAGAAGGTTGATGATGCTTATGAAATGAGCGAGCAATCTGCTGAAGTAAACGCGCGTGTCAGTGTTGGGTCTGGAGTTATAGAAAGTTCTTTGTTTGCAGCTACGGATGCTGCTGGATTGCCCACTAGTATTGCGATCCAGATTGCTAATATTTTCGCATCAGATATTGATTTTTACCGCGACTTGCAAAAAGGTGATCGTTTCACGGTTGTTTATGAGACTTTTCATGATAATGGCGAGAATACTCAATATGGGCGTGTTTTAGCGGTTGAATTTATCAACAAGGGTAAATCTTATCGGGCAGTCTATTTCCAAGCCCCCGATGAAGAAGGTGATTACTATACACCTTCCGGTGAGAGTTTACGCAAACCGTTTTTGCGAGCGCCACTAGAATTTTCTCGAATCAGTTCAGGATTCACAAATGCTCGTTTCCATCCGATATTGAAGCAATGGCGAGCTCATAGGGGAATTGATTATGCAGCACCAACTGGTACCCCTGTTATGGCAACGGCAGATGGAATATTAGAGTACAGTGGGTGGAAGAACGGATATGGTAACCTGATCGTATTAAAGCACCGGGAAGAATACAGTACTGCTTATGGTCATTTATCCGCTTTCAAAAAAGGAATACAAAAAACAAGATATATTAAGCAAGGTGAAGTGATCGGATATGTTGGTTCAACCGGAATGGCAACAGGTCCACATCTACATTATGAGCTTCGTATAAATGGTGTTCAGCGCGATCCGTCAAAGATGGTAATGCCTGCTGCACTTCCTATCAGTAAAAGAAATAGAGCTGCATTTCATAGAGATACTAAAGAACTTGTTGCTCGCTTAGATCTGCTTCGTAATGCCAATTTTGCTTCCGCCAACTGATTCCTAGGTTTTATAAATATACTACAGTTTAGCGAGTTAATCCTTTGAGAGAATCTCTTTATATAGGGATCATGTCTGGAACAAGCCTCGATGGAGTGGATGCAGCTTTAGTCGACTTTAATTCTTCGACTCCTTCCTTGATCCAGACTTATTTCTTGGCGTACGACAAATACTTACGGGAGCAGTTGTTGGCGTTAAATCAGGCTGGCTATGATGAGCTTCATCGTGCTGCTTTACTGAGTAATAAACTATCTAGATCATATGCTGATGCGGTAGAAGGTCTTCTTGGCAAAAGTGGGATTAGCTCGCAAAGTATTACTGCTATTGGCTGTCATGGGCAGACAGTGAGACATTGTCCTCAATCTGAAAGTGCTTATAGTATCCAATTAGGTAATGCTGCACTTTTGGCGGAACTTACTGGTATTACTGTAGTTGCAGATTTCCGAAATCGTGATATCGCAGCAGGAGGGCAGGGTGCTCCTTTGGTGCCGGCATTTCATCAAGTTATGTTTGGCCGTCCAGAAAAACATTGTATCATAGTTAATATTGGTGGCATTGCAAACATTACTAGTCTTTCACCTAAGGGGGAGGTTATTGGTTTTGATTGCGGCCCAGGGAATATATTAATGGATGCTTGGTGTTTACAGCACAAAGGAAGCATCTATGATCACAATGGCTCTTGGGCTGAAACTGGATGTATTATTCCAGGATTACTGGAAGCATTGCTAGCATTTTCCTTTTTCTCGCTACCACCACCGAAAAGTACGGGTAGAGAGATGTTTAATAGTGAGTGGTTAAAAAGTTATTTGCATGGAAAAGAATCACCCAAAGATGTGCAAGCAACATTGCTGAGACTTTCGGTTGAAGCAATTGCGCAATCCATAAAGCTTCATTTCCCGGAGGCCGAAGAAATTTATTTGTGTGGAGGGGGTGCACGCAATGGAAAGTTGGTAGCTGAGCTGGAAGCAGCTTTACCTGGGAAAAGCGTGAATCTGACCGATATGTTGGGTATCGATGCAGATTGGATGGAAGCGTTTGCGTTTGCCTGGTTAGCCAAACAAACGATTAGTAAAGTGCCTGGTAATCTTCCCTCTGTTACGGGTGCTCAAGGTCACCGGATTCTTGGGGCAATTTATACTGCCTGAGCCTCGGTGGCTAAACAATTAAATAGAGAAGGAAGAGCCACAGCCGCATGTACTTGCCGCAGAGGGGTTCCGAATAATGAACTGCGCTCCTTGAGGATTCTCCTGGTAATCAATTTCGGCACCAATTAAATATTGGAAACTCATTGAATCAACTAAGAGTTTTACTCCTTCTTTTTCTATAACAAAATCATCTTCATTAATGATTTCATCGAAAGTAAAACCATATTGAAAGCCTGAACATCCTCCCCCACTTACGAAGACTCTTAATTTTAAATTATGGTTTCCTTCTTCTTCTATAAGATGCTTAACTTTGTCTGCTGCATTCTCAGTAAAAAATAAAGGTGACTGCTTTTCGGTATTTGCGTTAGTAATCGTTGCACTCATATCTCTCCACCTATCTATTATTAAATAAAAATCTTGAATAAGTTATATTGTTATTTTGGTATTTTAAAAATCAGCTTATGCCTGAAATTTATTTTATTTAGAAGTATTTCTCTTGGAACAGTTTCTTATTCAATAGGATAAATTAAGTTCAAAATATTGTTTAAGGCAATAATGGAGCATGTTCAATTCCTAATGTTTCCGGAAATCCAAATATGATATTCATGTTTTGTACTGCCTGCCCCGCTGCGCCCTTCACGAGATTATCTGTTACCGAAAGTATTACCGCAATGTCGCCATCCTGGGGGCGATGTACTGCAATTCGACAATAATTAGATCCCCGGACGGAGCGTGTTTCTGGATGATTGCCCGTTGGCAGTACATCGACAAATGGCTCTTTGGCATAACGATCCACATATAAAGTTTGCAAATCAACCTTTTTAGTAAGTTTTGCATAGAGCGTTGCATGTATTCCGCGAATCATGGGTGTAAGGTGAGGCACAAAGGTAAGACCAATCTGTTTCTTAGCTATATTGGATAAGCCCTGTTTTATTTCAGGTAGATGGCGATGCCCTGGCACTGCATAAGACTTGAAGTTATCAGCAGCTTCTGAAAATAAGGTATGGACTTCTGCTTTACGTCCTGCGCCTGATACTCCTGATTTAGCATCAGCAATCAGATGATTCATATCTACTACCCCAGCTTCAATTAAAGGCAAGAAGCCTAATTGTACTGCGGTAGGATAACAACCAGGGTTAGCTATTAGTCGCGCATTTTTTATTTGTTCACGATTTATTTCAGGCAAGCCATATACTGCTTCTGCAACTAATTCCGGATAAGCATGAGGCATTCCATACCACTTTTCCCATTCCGCGACATCTTTGATACGAAAATCTGCAGATAAATCAATAACAAGAACACCAGCGTCGTACAAGGCCTTTGCCTGTTGCATAGCAACTCCATTGGGCGTTGCAAAAAAAACGATATCACATTTATTTAGCTCCGCTTTGCTGGGATCAGTAAATTTAAGTGTTACTTGTTTACGTAAACTGGGAAATAATTCATCAACAGACATGCCAGCTTCCTGGCGCGATGTGATTACTTTTAATTGAACTTTTGGGTGTTGTGCGAGAATGCGTAACAACTCCACCCCTGTGTAGCCTGTTCCGCCTACTATACCGACTTTTATCATAGAGTTCCTGTGCACTAGAGCGTATCTTAATTCTGGTAAAACAAAAAAGCCGCCAATATAGGCGGCTTTTTTATTGAAAAGTTCAACAAATCAACGTTTAGAAAATTGTTTACGCCGCCGTGCTTTTCGTAGACCAACTTTCTTCCGCTCAACCTCACGCGCATCGCGTGTCACAAAACCTGCCTTACTTAAAACCGGTTTAAGGGAAGCGTCATAATCAATTAGAGCCCTGGTTATTCCGTGGCGTACTGCCCCTGCTTGTCCAGATTCTCCGCCACCGCAGATATTGACCATTATATCCAGATTCGTCACGTTACCAGTTAACTCAAGCGGTTGACGAACAATCATGCGACCGGTTTCACGTGAGAAATACTCATCGAGTGGCTTATTATTTATGGTAAATAGACCATTTCCCGGTTTAATAAAGACTCTAGCTACAGCGCTCTTCCTGCGACCGGTCCCGTAATTATAATTTATTGCCATAAATTAAGCCCTGATGTCTAATAGCTTTGGTTGCTGTGCAGTATGAGGATGTGTGTCTCCTGCATACACCTTAAGTTTTTTGAACATGGCATAGCCTAAAGGACCTTTAGGTAACATGCCTTTAACTGCTTTTTCTAAAGGCCTTCCAGGAAAACGTGCATGCATTTTCTTGAAACTAGTTTCGTATATTCCTCCAGGATAGCCACTGTGACGGTAATATTTCTTATCTTCTGCCTTATTACCCGTTACACGTATCTTGTCAACATTAACGACAACGATATAATCTCCTGTATCAATATGAGGAGTATAGATAGGTTTATGTTTTCCACGCAAACGATGTGCTATCGCTGCAGCTAATCTTCCTAAAACTTTATCGGTCGCATCTATAACAAACCAATCATGTGTGATTTCATGTGGTTTAGCTGAAAAGGTTTTCACTGAACTTATCTCGCTTTGTATTTTATTGAGTGTATTCTTCTTATACACAAATCAACAAAGAATATTATGCTAATCAAAAGAAATTGTCAATTTTCAAGTCTCTTCCAGTATAAAATCAGTCTGCAGAGAGCTGGCAGATAATTAGATTTCTAATGGAAAATCTAGCTTTTTCTCGGATTACTTACTATCTGATTGAAGAGTATTGATAGTAACGTAATATTGCATTATTTCTAGAATAAACGTAACATCCTGAGTTTTTTTAGCAAGAATTAAGGAATTATATGGCCAATACTGCGCAAGCCAAGAAGCGGGCAAGACAAACTATCGTGAGGCGAGAGCAAAATTTTAGCTTGCGGTCCAGAATGAGAACTGCGATCAAAAGCGTAAGAAAAGCGATTGAATCCGGAGATAAAAATTTAGCTGAGACTGTGTTTAGGAAATCAACCAGTATTTTGGATTCTATCGCAGATAAAGGGATTATTCATAAAAATAAGGCCGCGCGGCATAAAAGCCGTTTAGCAAGTTCGATTAAAGCTATGGTGTGATAATCTGGGTAGAAATTTTCGTGTATTAATTTTTTAAAAAAGAAACTTAAAAAAAGCAAAAAGGGAGGAGAGAGGAATGAATGCCAGGAAATGGCTGAAGGGGCTAGCAATAGCCTGTGGGGTAATGTTTGCTGGGGTATTGCATGCGAACCTGTCGACAGTACCGGATGAGACGTACAAGGC
>NZ_FNPJ01000099.1 GCF_900107265.1 Nitrosomonas sp. Nm33
TCGATGACGACGAACAGATAGAGTTTGCCTTCCTCGGTGCGCACTTCAGCGATGTCGATATGAAAGTATCCAATGGGATACTTCTTGAACTTCTTTTTCGCAGGTTTATCGCCATCTACATCCGGCAACCGACTGATGCCGTGGCGTTGATAGCAGCGATGCAGGGATGAGCGGGACAGGTGCGGGATCGTGGATTGCAAGGCATACAGGCAGTCATCCAAAGGAATAGCGTATGCTGGCGGAAAGCCACGCACATGGCTTCCTGCTCCTTCGTCAGAACGGTCGACGCAGGTTCCTTCGGTCCCATCGGCGCATCGTGAACGAAGTCCCGCTTCTTCTACTTCGCCACCGTCTTCGGATTAATCCCGTGACGCTCCGCCAGAACGTTCAGGCTCTCTTGACTATGTTGTATCGCTCGACGGGTCGCCTCTGTCGTACGGACTCTTCCATGCAGTATCTGTCCCATAATTCCTCCTTCAGTAGCTGGTTATATATTACACCAGCATACCGCGGGACTAAACATCTTAGGAAAACACTTTTCAGCTCTCTTTCTTGGGTTCCGCTAACCAAATTCTGATATGGGATTGCGGGAAGAATCTTGGGATTCTTCTGAATCAAGAAAATCTTTTTGTCGCGCTCATTGATGAGCAAATAAAAAATAGATGAACCGTTCATCCCTCCAAAGCAAGCAATGATCTTGCTTATTACCGCGCAACTCAGGTTAACTCCCTCGCCAATTTATGAACGCATTTAGCCTCACTCGTGTTCAAACATAATTTGCCGCACCACTCATATTACTCAGCTGGACTAAAGCTTTCTTGCATCGTCTTTTTACCATAAGTTATCTGAGCCGAAAAACGCAAGAAATTCAATCTACTTGCGACCATGATCTATAATAGGCAATATATTCCAGCCTAGGAGTTTTTCAATTACTGACTTATTTTTGTCACGCGTAACCAAAACCAAGATGAAATAAATGTAAATGTATTAGCCAACGTCCATAAATAACCCATTGATTTAATTTGCAGACCAATTATTCATTTTCAACAAGATAAGAGACTAACTTATTGAACTTACTTGAGAACTCTAAATCTTAGTTATTATAGTTGACTAGTTCAGTCAGGTATTATATAGTTGACAAAAATAATCAAGTATTATTTACACAACAAACCTCAATTTTTACTTACCTAATTTTTATTGTACTAAGGAATATGGTATGAGACTGACAACGAAAGGACGATTCGCAGTGACAGCACTTTTAGATCTCGCGATGCAGCACAGCAATGGACCTGTCACACTTGCTGATATCAGTCAACGTCAAAAAATTTCACTGTCATATCTTGAACAATTGTTTGCAAAATTACGCCAACGTGAACTTGTTGATAGTGTGCGTGGTCCTGGTGGCGGTTATTGCTTAGCTAAGAGCCTGGAGCAAGTATCTATCGCAGATATTATTCTCGCTGTCGATGAACCAATTGATAACACGCGATGTGGCGGTAAAGAAAATTGTCTGAATGATGGCAAATGCATGACACATGATCTTTGGGCAGAGCTCAATGACATTATTTTCAATTATCTTGGCAGCGTAACATTAAGGCAATTGGTCGATGAACAAAAACAACGTGATGAGCAGCGTGAACAAGCAGTTGTCAAGTTATACGATATGCGTGAAGCAGCATTTTAGTTTTAATTTATAGAGAAAAATTATGGCGATCACATTGACTGAACGTGCAGCCAAACAAATCCAGCAGCAACTAACAAAGCGTGGTAAAGGGTTGGGTCTACGGATAGGTATAAAAAAATCCGGATGCTCCGGTTTTACTTATATCTTTGATTATGCAGATGAAATGAAAGAAGAAGATCAACTCTTTGAGTCGCATAACGCAAGAATAGTTATAAAACGCGATAACCTATCTTATTTTGATGGATCAGAGATAGATTTTGTCAAAGAAGGTTTAAATAGTACTTTCAAGTTTAACAATCCCAATATTGGAAATACATGCGGTTGCGGTGAAAGCTTCAGCCTCAAAACACCTGAAGAGTCTAAGGAAAATATATAAAAATGAGTGCTGTACTACAAAATCTTGTAAACCAGCCTTATAAGCATGGTTTCGTCACAGAAATAGAATCAGATATTGCACCCAAAGGACTTAACGAAGAAATCATTCGATTGATCTCATCCAAGAAGAATGAGCCTGAATGGTTGCTTGCATTCAGACTGCAAGCTTATGAAAAATGGCTCAGCATGTCTGAACCACAGTGGCAAAACGTCAATTACCCAAAAATTGATTATCAATCGATCAGTTATTATTCAGCACCTAAGCCGAAGAAAAAATTAGCTAGTATGGATGAGGTAGATCCTGAATTGCTACGCACATTTGAGAAACTTGGCGTACCCATGCATGAACGAGCAGCGTTAGCAGGTGTTGCTGTTGATGTCATTTTTGACAGTGTATCCGTTGCAACGACTTATAAAGAAAAACTCGCTGAAGTCGGAATTATCTTTTGCTCGATTTCTGAGGCTGTCCAAACTCATCCAGAATTAATTAAAAAATATCTTGGAACAGTTGTACCAGTTGGCGACAATTTCTATGCAGCTCTTAATTCGGCGGTATTTACCGATGGCTCATTTTGTTTTATCCCCAAGGGCGTTAAATGTCCCATGGATTTGTCGACTTACTTTCGTATCAATACTGAGGAATCAGGACAATTCGAGCGTACGCTGATCATTGCCGAAGAAGGTGCTTCTGTTTCCTATCTGGAAGGATGTACTGCACCTAAGTTTGATACTAATCAATTACATGCAGCTGTCGTTGAACTGATTGCGCTGGATAATGCCGAAATCAAATACTCGACTGTTCAAAACTGGTATGCGGGAGATGAAAAAGGCGTTGGGGGTATTTATAATTTTGTTACTAAACGTGGATTAGCGAAAGGAGTTAATTCGCGCATTTCCTGGACCCAAGTTGAAACAGGAGCTGCCATTACCTGGAAATATCCTTCCTGTATTTTACGTGGCGAAAATTCTGTTGGAGAGTTTTATTCGGTTGCTGTTACCAATAATTATCAGCAAGCCGATACAGGCACAAAAATGATTCATATCGGAAGAAATACGCGTAGCACTATTATTAGTAAAAGTATTTCAGCGGGATATTCCAATAGTAGCTATCGTGGCTTAGTAAGAATTGCACCTACAGCTGAGAACGCTCGTAACTATTCACAATGTGATTCGATGCTCATTGGTGATCAATGCGGCGCAAATACCTTTCCTTATATCCAGGTCAATAATAATAGCGCTAAAGTTGAGCATGAAGCATCCACTTCAAAGATTGGTGAAGATCAGCTTTTTTATTTCTTCCAGCGCGGAATTGGTGCTGAAGAAGCTGTATCAATGATAATCAATGGATTCTGTAAAGAAGTTTTTCAACAGCTACCTATGGAATTTGCAGTTGAAGCAACGAAATTACTCAGTTTTAAATTGGAAGGAAGTGTCGGATGATCAATCAGGACAGTAAAACAATCCTTGAAGTACGTGGTTTACATGCAAATGTAAACGGTATTGAGATACTTAAAGGTCTTGATCTCACAGTCAAGAGTGGAGAAATACACGCAATCATGGGGCTCAATGGATCTGGCAAAAGTACTTTTGCCAAAATTCTAGCTGGCCATCCTGCTTATGAAGTAACTGCGGGAACTATTATCTTCAACGATCAAAATCTTTTTGATCTTGAACCCGAAGAACGTGCTCGTGCCGGTGTGTTTCTTGCATTTCAATATCCAATCGAAATACCGGGCGTCGCTAATAATCAATTCTTGCGGTTAGCATACAATACAGTTCAGTCCCAACGTGGCAAAGAAGAACTTGACCCTCTTGAATTTGATGATTTTGTACGCGAGAAAATGAAATTACTCGAAATGAATCCAGATTTTCTGGATCGTAGCGTTAATGAGGGATTCTCGGGCGGAGAAAAAAAACGTAATGAAATTCTACAAATGGCATTACTCGAACCAAAACTCGCCATTCTGGATGAAACAGATTCAGGACTCGACATTGATGCGCTCAGGATTGTAGCCAATGGTGTGAACCAGCTTACCAATAAAGATAATGCAACCATTTTGGTTACGCATTACCAACGCTTGCTTGACTATATTGTGCCTGATTATGTACATGTGATGGAAGCTGGACGAATCATCAAAACAAGCGGTAAAGAACTTGCCAAGGAACTGGAAGCCCATGGCTATGACTGGATAAATGCCGATGATCATAGTAAGACAGCTGGAGTACGGCTATGAGTACAGCCACTAGCAATAGCTATCTTGATAACCTCCTTCAGTCATGGCAAAGACCGCCAGCTTCATCCTGGCTTGATCAGCTTCGTGCGAACGCGATGGATAGCGTTGGTACGCTCAGGATGCCGTCGACTCAAGATGAAGAATGGCGTTTTACTGATATTTCACCTCTTAGTCGTCTGCCTTATCCAGTAGCCCATGCAGCACCCAAAGTACAACTCTCGGATATTAAACATTGCTATCTCGAAGAAGCCAGCTGTCGGCTGGTATTTGTAGACGGTCAATTTGTACCCGAGCTATCAAACATTGCTGATAATGCAAGTGCTATTATTGGCAATTTATCATCGCTCCTTCCTACTGGGGATACGATTGCTCGCTATCTTGGTCAGCTAGCAGAATTTCAGAATGATGTTTTTACGGCGTTAAATACTGCTTTTCTTCGTGATAGCGCCTGTATCATTATCCCGAAGAATAAGTCAGTAACTACACCTATTCATTTGCTGTTCATATCCAAGCAAACAGAAGTTACCAGTTATCCTCGCTGCCTATTGATTGCCGAAGCTGGTAGTAATGCGACAATTATCGAGGATTACATTACTACTGAAGAAGCGCCTTATGTGACGAACTCAGTCGTTGAAATGAGTCTTGCCAATACCGCGCATGTCAACCATATTCGTGTACAGCGCGATAATCAGCAGGCATTCCATATTGGAAATTGTACGGTATCTCTTGCTCATGCAAGTCAGTACCATTCAGTCAGCATAACGTTAGGAGCTTATATTTCTCGCTATAACCTGAATGTAATATTGTCAGGTGAAGGTGCTGAATGTGCTGCAGATGGATTGGTATTGATTTCTGGACGTCAACTTGCCGATACCCATACATTCATCGATCATGCGAAACCGCATGGCAAGAGCCGCCAGCTCCATAAATGTATCGTCGATGGGATGGCACATGGGGTATTCAATGGAAAAATCATGGTACGCCCACATGCTCAGCTAACGGATTCAACGCAACTAAGCCGTAATCTTTTACTGACTAATAAAGCCCGTATTGATACCAAGCCACAACTTGAAATATTTGCTGATGATGTCAAATGCGCGCACGGCGCAACAGTAGGTCAACTCGATAAAGAAGAAATTTTCTACCTAAAAAGTCGCGGCCTCTCTGAATTGACTGCGCGTAATTTGCTAACTTATGCATTTGGTGGTGAAGTGATTGATCGCATTCCAATTTCTTCACTTAAAAGGCAACTCGAAGAAATCGTCCTTGCAAGAACACAGATATCCTGAAACATGAAATTAGTTGATGCCTTATTAGACATGAATACTTTCCCAACTTCAGAGTTGGCAGCACGATATCGTGCCGATTTTCCCATTCTCAATCTTAAAATAAACGATAAGCCACTTGTTTATCTGGATAACGCAGCATCAAGCCAAATGCCTCAACCAGTCATTGATTGTCTGGTGCGATATCAAACAACTCAGCATGCAAATATCCATCGTGCGGTGCACTACCTTTCTGAAATAGCCACACAGGAATATGAAACGGCACGACGCACATTGCAACACTTTATCAATGCTCGTGAAGATAGAGAAATCATCTTTACCAGTGGTACAACAGATGCCATTAATCTAGTCATGCATGGTTATGGTCGCAAATTTATTAAGAGTGGTGATGAAATTATTTTAACGAATCTTGAACATCACTCAAACATTGTGCCATGGCAAATGTTAGCGGAGGAAAAAGGCGCAACAATCCGCGTCGTACCTATCAATGACGCGGGCGAGCTATTAGTTGATGAGTATGAAAAATTATTTAATCCTAGAACTCGCTTTGTTGCAATAACGCATGTATCGAATGCACTGGGCACCATCAATCCGATTAAAAACATGATTGCTTTTGCTCACCAACAAGGGGTACCGGTTTTGATTGATGGCGCGCAAGCTGCTGCCCATATAAAAATCGATGTGCAAGATCTGGATTGTGATTTTTATGCCTTTTCTGGCCACAAATTATGTGGACCGACAGGAATAGGTATCCTCTATGGTAAAGCTCAATTGCTAGAATCCATGCAACCTTTCAAAGGAGGGGGTGATATGATCGCCTCGGTATCCTTTGAAAAAACGACCTACAACACTATTCCGTATAAATTTGAAGCAGGTACTCCTCCTATTGCTGCTGCGATTGGCTTTGGTGCCGCAATTGATTACTTATCGAAGATTGGGTTAGATGCGATTGCAGCTTATGAGCATAAACTGCTTAATTACGCAACCGAACAGATTGAAACTATTCCCGGTGTGCATATCATCGGTAATACGCAGACGAAAGTTGCTGTCTTGTCATTTACCATTGATGGTGTTCACCCTCATGATGTGGGAACACTTCTTAATCAAGAAGGAATCGCTGTACGCACGGGTCACCATTGCGCACAACCCATTATGCAGCGCTTCAAAATACCTGCAACATCGCGTGCCTCATTTGCTTTTTATAATACTAAGACAGAGGTTGATGCTTTGATAGCTGGTATTCATTCTATACAAAAGGTTTTTTCATAATGAATTTAAAATCAATTTATCAGGAAGTTATTCTTGATCATAATCGCAAGCCGCGTAACTATGGCACGCTTGATAATGCAAATCATCACGCCACAGGGCACAATCCTTTATGTGGTGATCGCATCGATCTTGCTTTGCATATGGAAGGAGAGCACATTGATCGTATTGCATTTCATGGAGAGTCATGTGCTATATGTAAAGCATCCGCTTCAATGATGACGGCTACTGTCAAAGGGAGGTCACGGTCAGAAGCAGAAACTTTGATAAAAGAATTTCGGGAAATGGTGGTTGGTAATCTCGATCTTTCAGGACCTCATCACCTTGGAAGACTAGCTGTATTTGCTGGAGTACGTGATCTACCTACACGGGTCAAATGTGCAATTCTGCCTTGGCATACCTTGCAAGCTGCATTGAATTCTGATGCTCTCGTATCGACTGAAACAGTAGAAGATTCAGTCCATGCTGCTACAAGTAATGGCTAACCAGAAAAAATTAGCGATAGCATAGAAACACTATAAAAATAGTTAAAACAAAATGCCAAAAATAGCTGAAATAGAAGGTACCCCTAACCCAAATGCTTTAAAGTTTGTTCTAAAAGAACCTCTTACCTGGGGCGTAAGTCATTCATATGACAGCGCTGAACAAGCAAAAGATGATCCATTGGCATTAGCTTTATTCGAAATAGATCATGTTACCAACGTCTTTTATGTCGACCGCTGGATTACGATTACTCAAGATGGCGAAGCTGACTGGCAAGATCTCGCGCGTGCTGTTGCCGATCCGATCCGGTCTGCACCAGCAGCTCATGCACAATCTACTGAGACAGTAGCAGCAGCAAATGAAATATTAGCTAACTTGAACCCTGAGGACCAAAAACGACTTGAGCGCATCAATATATTATTAGATGAGGAAGTTCGCCCCTACTTACAAAATGATGGCGGAGATCTTCATGTATTGGGTCTTGAAGGGAATGTTCTCAAAATCCATTATCAAGGTGCATGTGGTACTTGCCCTAGCTCGATCTCTGGAACACTCAGAGGAATTGAGCGATTGTTAAGAACAATTGAGCCGGATATGGTGCTTGTCTCTGCCTGAGAAAATATAGATAACGTGAGTTCGACATAAGAATCACAACCCTACAAGTGGAAGAGCTTGAGTGAATCTGATATTAAGTGAAGGTTTCTTCTCGCGGAACGTGTAAGC
>NZ_FNPJ01000029.1 GCF_900107265.1 Nitrosomonas sp. Nm33
CAGGTTACCTATCGCCAGCAGAATTTACACAGCGATACTATGCAAATCAACTCGCAGCTTAATCATATGGACTCCATATTTGACAACACATATCACACAAATTCCAAAACATAATTCAGACAATGCTCCATTAAACATGTACTCTGATGATTGGGATGAAATCAGTCAGAAGATCAGGAGTGGTTATGATTGGCACTGTCAAAAGTGCAATATTGATCTTTCAGCGAAGGCAGACAGGAAATGGCTTCATGTACATCATATAAACGGCTTAAAGTACGATAATAATAGAGAGAATTTAAAAGTACTCTGTATTAAATGTCACTCAGAAGAGCCCAGTCATGCACATATCAAAAATATTCCAGATTACATTGATTTTTTAAGGGAAAAACATCAAATTCAATCAATGTCAGATTAAATGAGGGCTAATTTTTGAAGCTGCCAGATCAAATTGGTCTACTACAAATAATCGCTCTGACGCAATCCCGGCTGTACCTGGCTTAGACGGCCGACCAAGAAAGCGGTCCGGCAAACTGCACGCCGATAAAGGCTACGACTACGCGCGGTGCCGACTCTACTTGCGAAAGCGGAGCATTACGGCACGCATTGCCCGTAAAGGCATCGAAAGCAAGGATCATCTGGGCTGGCATCGCTGGGTAGTCGAGCGAACGCACGCTTGGTTCGCGGGCTTCGGCAAGCTGCGCATCTGCTTCGAGCGTAGGCTCGATGTCCACCTCGCGCTACTCTCGCTGGCTGCCGCCATCATCTGCTCATGCTTCGTAAATAACTTGTGTTAGCGACTCTTAGTATCATTTTCCTATACAGAATCGCGAAAAAATCTCACCTAATAAATCGTCTGCGGTGAATTCTCCCGTAATCGATGACAACGCAAGTTGTGCCAGCCGTAATTCTTCCGCCAATAACTCTAATTGTCTTCCGCTTTCCACCCATGAGACTGCATTATTAAGATGTGTTCTGGCCTTGCTCAGCGCTTGCAGATGTCGTTGTCGCGCCATGAACATGCCTTCACCTGCGATATTGGATTGCCAACCGATCATCTCGAGCATTTTCATGCGTAATAATTCCAGGCCAATGCCTGTTTTAGCAGAAAGATAGATAATAGGCCTACCTGATTTCTCCTCGATGCGAGCACTTTCACTCAATAAATCGATTTTGTTAAAGACCGTGAGTAGCGGCAGGCCAGCAGGCAAGCTTCGCAATATCTTCTGATCTGCGTCAGTCAGGCCATAGCGGCTATCAATCAACAACAACGCTAGGTCTGCTTTCTTGATCACAGCGTGAGTGCGAGCGATACCACTTTTTTCAACGATATCCGTGGTTTCTCTCAATCCAGCGGTATCGATAATGTGTACCGGTATACCTTCGATCTGAATCAATTGCTGGATGGTGTCGCGTGTTGTGCCGGGTATTTCCGTCACAATTGCCACTTCATCCCCGGACAATCGATTCATCAGGCTAGATTTACCGACATTAGGCTGTCCCACCAGCACGACTTTTACTCCCTCTTGTAACAGACTGCCTTGGCGGGATGAAAGTAAAACATACTCCAGTTTTTCACGGATAGTATGCAGTTGTGTTGCCGCATGCGCCGATTCCAGGAAATCGATTTCTTCTTCTGGAAAATCGAGAGTAGCTTCGACCAGCATGCGCAAATCGATCAATGCTTGCACCAATGCCTGAATAGTTGCAGAAAACTCCCCCTGCAAGGAGCGCATGGCGCAGCGTGCGGCACCTGCCGTACTCGCGTCGATTAGATCCGCCACGCTTTCTGCTTGGACGAGATCAAGCTTATTGTTAAGAAAAGCGCGCAGAGTAAATTCGCCTGGCTCAGCCAATCTGGCGCCCAATTGAAGGCAACGCGACAAAAGTAAATTGATAACAGCCGGGCCGCCATGACCTTGCAATTCAAATACATCTTCGCCAGTGTAAGAATGCGGAGATGGATAATAAATGGCGATACCTTGATCGATCGAATGGCCATTTTCATCAAGAAAATGACTCAAATGTGCATGACGGGGATGAGGAATTAAACCAAGAATGGCTTTAGCAATAAAGTGCAAATTTTTCCCGGAAACACGTATAACACCAATGCCCCCTCTTCCAGGGGGGGTAGCGATGGCAGCAATGATGTCATTGCTATGATGCATATGATTCTTGCACGTAAGGTTTTAAACCATACTGTTTAAAGAAATAGATGTAACTTGATACCTAATGTTTGTAATAACGAAGCTTCTCTTAGAAATGAGTGAGCGCTTATGAATTCACAATACGCTCACTTCTATAAAACAACATTTTAAGATCTTCTTTTTTCTTTTACTTTCTCATTTATTTTCTTTTTGTCTGCTGTTTCTGCAGCAGGTTGTCCATACAATCGTGTTATCTGCCACTGCTGCGCAATCGATAGCACATTGTTCACTAATGAATACAATACGAGACCAGCCGGGAAGAAGAAGAAGAATACACTGAACATGACCGGCATGATCTGCATGACTTTGGCCTGTATTGGATCAGTCGGCTTGGGATTCAATTTAGATTGAACGAACATCGAAATCCCCATCAGAGCCGGCAACACGTAGAGAGGATCAGGTGAAGACAAATCCGTAATCCACAATGCGAACGGCGCATAGCGTAGCTCAACGGCAGCAAGCAACGTCCAGAACAGGGCAATAAACACCGGGATTTGTACCATGATAGGAAGACACCCGCCCATCGGATTGATTTTTTCTTCTTTGTACAGCTGCATCATTGCCTGGTGCATTTGTTGGCGATCGCTTTTGTATTGTTCCTGGATACGCTGCAGCTTCGGTGTCACTAAACGCAGTCTTGCCATCGATCGATAACCCGCTGCCGACAATGGGAAAAATAAAATCTTGACCGTCATTGTCAGAAGGATGATGGCGATACCCCAGTTACCCACCCACTCATGATAAAACGAAAGTAGCCAGAATAATGGTACAGCAATCACCGTAAGCCAACCATAATCGACTGTCAGCTCCAGACCAGGTGCCAATTCTGCCAGTTTATCCTGCTCCTGTGGCCCCTCATAGAGCGGCATCGTTACGCTCGCTGTTTGACCAGGCGCAATTGCACCAACCGGTGTGATCACACCAGCCGTGTATAAATTGTCACTTATCCGTTTTGAAAAATACTCTCGAGGTGTTTTTTGCTCTGGCAGCCAGGCGGAAACGAAATAATGCTCCAGCATGGCAATCCAGCCATTATCTGCATTTTGTGGGTAATCCGCTTTATTTTTATCTAGATCAGAAAACTGAATTTTCTGAAACTTCCCATCCTCGGTATAAATAGCAGCACCCAGATAAGTAGGAACCATCATTGTCCCGCCTGCGGTTGGAACGTTATCCCGTAATATCTGGAAATAAGCAAATGGTCGGATTGTTGCTTCTCCCAGATTTTTCACCTCAAATTGAACATCAATGACATAGCTGCCACGATGGAAAGTATAGATTTTAGCAACTTGTACGCCGTTTGCTTCTGGAGCGACAAGACGAACGACAACCTTGTCTTGATCAGCCGCCAAGCTGTAATTATGCGTATTGGAATCTAGCTTGTATTCCGCCTTATGATTGGGTAGCCCATCTCCAATCAGCCCTGATTGCGCCACGCTAATGCGGGAGCCCTGGCTTTGCAGCAATGCATAAGGGATTTCTTTATTTTCACGGGATGGGTGCTTGAGTAATTCCAGGCGGCGAAGATCTCCTCCGACGGTATCAATCTCTGCTACCACCATATCAGTAACGACTTTAACTTGCTCTCCTGTTGCCAGCAAACGCGGTGTCACCTCTGATGGTGCCCCTTCAGTCCCTGGTACCTTAGCAGTATCTGGCTGGGAAGAAGTTAGCGTATCGCCCGGAACAGGGAGTGCATCATGGCTCTGCTTAGACTGTATATTCTCAGTGCTGACCGCTGGGCCAGCTGCCAATTTATCTAGTCTTTCCCGCTCCTTTACCCACGCATCCCAAAGAAATAGCAACGATGTGCTAAAAATGATGATCAATACAATTTTTTTAGTTTCCATCTTGTCTGGCCAAACGAGTTATAGCGATAATCTTTTTAAAGTTTTTTAGGGAACAGGATCATATCCGCCCCGATTCCATGGATGACAACGTAAAATACGGCCTATGCTCAATATCATTCCTTTGATAAGCCCATATTTTGTCAGTGCCTCGCTTGCATAATTTGAACAAGTTGGGCTAAAACGACAGGAAGGTGGAAAAAAAGGACTAATGCAGTATTGATATAGTTTGATAAGACCTATCATCAATCGCAACATTGTTTCATCCTAAGTTTATGTATTAGCATTTCGGCTTCCTGCCTGATGCGAATAGAATCAATCTGAGTTAACGAGCGCTGTAGCCGAAAAACACAGTCCATTTTGTCCAGTTCTTGCTGGTGTTTGCGAAATACTTCTCGCAAGAATCGTTTTAAACGATTTCGCCTTATTGCATGTCGCTCCAGCTTTTTTGCAATGATCAATCCTAGTCGTGGATGATTCAAATTACTCGGTTTTACACAGAACTGGAGAAATTCACCACTAACTGTGCATCTAAAACGAATAACAGCCTGAAACTCCGTCGCTTTATGCAACCGATGTTTCTTAGAGAATGAATAATTCCTCACCTAACCATTCAATAATGGCGCTAGACACTCAAACGAGAGCGGCCTTTAGCTCTGCGTGCCCGAATAACTGCTGCGCCACCGCGGGTTCTCATGCGTACAAGGAAACCGTGTGTACGTTTCCTGCGAATAACAGATGGTTGGTATGTACGTTTCATTTTAATTTTAGATTATTTATTAATTGGATAATACTTACTCAATAGAACCGCATATTAAAACCTGTTATGGGCATTAATGTCAACTTTATTTTCATGGCAGAAGCTATATAAACTTGGCTGATAGTGCCAACTTATTGCAATAGCTGGATCAGTACACTTGAACTAGCTAAACGTTATACAAATAATCTCTATTCATGATAATTTTGCTACAATTTTAACCACTGGTGGCAATGAGCAGAGCTTTGAGCTCACTGTTAAAAATATACATATCATGTGATTAGTATGAAGATAATAATTGATCAGCGATCTCGGGATCGTCGAGCTAACGTACCCTTTTTCAGCCTTTATCATTTGGGAATCAAAAAAGGAAGACGTATTAACAAACGACGCTCAGGTACAGGGACTGCTTATGTTGATTCATATGCACCCCATCTCATGCTATGCACAATTGCAATTATTTTGCTCAGTGCGATGGATGCTTTATTGACGCTTGATATTCTAGCCAGGGGAGGGATAGAGCTTAATAGCTTCATGGCAATATTGATTGAAGACAGCACAGAAAAGTTTGTTCATTTCAAGCTCGCACTTACTTCGCTGGCGCTGATTCTTCTTGTTATTCACCATAACGTCCAACTGACTACGAGATTACAAGTCATGCATTTGCTCTATTTGATATTGTTTGGCTACATCACGCTGATCGGCTACGAAGTGACGCTGCTGACAATTAGCAGCACCTGATAAACAGCTTATCCTAAATTATCAAGGTAAGCAAAAATTATGATGATCAATTTCGTGCAACAAAATAGGTAGCAACCTTTTCTAGATCATCAAGAGCCAGCGTGCCTGCCGCTAGCCGTAATCTTAGATAGGCAACCAGATAATTATATCGGGCTTCTGCCAGATTAACTTGGGCAGAAAAAAGCTGACTTTGCGCATTTAACAAATCAAGATTGATGCGTACCCCTCCCTTGATACTTTTCTCGGTGGCTTGTACCAGCAAAAGCGCTGAATCAACTGCTAAATCCAATGATTCTATTCGCCTAATACTACTTTGCAGCAATTGATATTGTTTTCGTAATTCTATAAGAACTCTGTCACTCAATGCATCCAGCTCAGACTCTGCACGCGCTTTATTTGCTTGTGCCTGATTGGTGGTTGCAACTACT
Organism: Nitrosomonas sp. Nm33; assembly: GCF_900107265.1. Taxonomy (GTDB): domain Bacteria; phylum Pseudomonadota; class Gammaproteobacteria; order Burkholderiales; family Nitrosomonadaceae; genus Nitrosomonas. Next base: position 5,978 of record NZ_FNPJ01000029.1, read on the forward strand.
CGCCCCCCTGCATACAACGGTAAATTGACCTCCACACCTACACTTCCAAATTCTGCATTGCGACCAGGGAAAAGAAACGATGCAGAATTCTGTCTGTTCAGGCTTGCTACCAAGTCAACACGAGGTGCATGACCAGCGCGGCTTTTTTTTACTTCAAGTTGACTGGATGTCACGAGATGCCGCTGACTAACTAGCTCAGCATTGCGTTCCAGAGCAATCACACGCCAACTCTCAAAATCAGCTGGATAAATCGGTTGTACTTCAAAAGCGCCTGTTAATGAATCAAGCAGCGTTGCTTCTTTGCCTACTATTGCTTCCAAAGCAAGTCGTGCAACTTCCAGTTCATCTTGTGCTTCAATCACTTTGGCCTGCGACAAAGCGTGTCTGGATTCCGTCTCAATCAAATCTGTCTGAGTACCTTCGCCTCGCTTCAACATATTTTCATTGACATGTTTTAACTCTTCTAGCGCATTATGTTCTGCTTTAGCTAGATTCAGGCGATCTTGAGCAAGGAGCGTATTGGCATAGGCTTCCACCAATCGTACGATAAGTTGATGACTCTGACTAATTAATTTAGCTTCACTTGAATTTGCACGCGCATAACCTTGATCGTACCCGGCGACTGCTTCCATATTAAAAAGTGGTTGCCGCAACGTTAGCGTAGTCACCTCACTATTAAAACTCAGAGTGGATGTAGGAGCACCAGCTGTGGCTTGCGATCCCCGAGTCCATGACTGCAAATGAGTAATAGATAAAGTCGGCAACAGCCCAGCCCGTCCAAGCGGGATTGATTGCTGACCCGCTTCATTTTCATGAATTGCTGAGCGAAATGTCGGATCATTCATCAATGCTGCTTCATAAGCTTCTACCAAACCCATTGCCGGAACGTTCCCCACCTGCCACGATAAGGTGAGCGCAAATATGGATAATAGGGATGGCTTAAATAAGTGCAGCAGCACAGCTATTCTTCCGCAAGCGTTTTATGAAGTCGGTTGAGAATGGGCTTTAACAGATAGTTCATCAGCGAACGTTCGCCAGTTTTTACAAAAATTTCTACGGGCATCCCCGCACGTATTTGAAAATCAGTGAGCAATTTCATACCTTCTGGTGTAACCTTGGCTTTCAATAGATAATAAGGTGTGCCTGTTTTTTCCTCGGTCAAGCGATCGGCCGATACATTTGTCACAAAACCAGGTACGCGCGGAAGTTTATTTTGATTGAAGGCTGTAAATATGAAATCCACGTCAAGACCCGCATGCACTTTGTCAATAAGATGAACGGGTACTTGCCCTTCAACGACCAGCAAATCTTCTGTCGGAACAATATCCATCATATTAAACCCTGGTGAGATAACTCCACCGCGCGTGAATATATTTATTCCCACCACAACACCATCTACCGGTGCTTTCACTAACACGTTAGCCAATTGAAAATCATGTGCCTTGAGCTGACTATCAAGCGATTCGGCCTCTCGTTGAATGTCCGTCAATTGTTCCCGAACTTCTTTCCGATGTTCCTCCAAACGCTGGATTCGACGGAGATTGAGTTCTGAAATTTGGCTCTGAGTGCGACCGATATTACCGGTATCGGCAAAAATATCCCCAGTTAGTTGCGCGTGTGTACCCTCTAGCTCAAGCACACGATTGCGTGGAACATAACCATCTTGCGCTAATTCCCGCATATTCTCGAGTTGCTCTTTCAGAAATTGTAGTTGCTGTTTCTTACTCGCGCGCGAAGATTCCAAGTTCCGCAATTGGACACTCAAGCCCGCGATATTTTCATCCAGCGCCGCTAATTCATGCTTTAGTGCAGATTGCCGTGAAATAAACAACTGTTTCTGCAATGCGATACTACTGATTACACGGGGATCATCTGCTGCAGAAAGCAGAAAGGGTGGAAAATCGATCTCGGCTTTATTATCCCGCTCGGCAATCAGCCGCGCTTCGACTGCTCTGGTGGTGATGAGCTGAGCACGTGTTACTTCTGCCTGCGCTTTAACCTGAACATCATTCATCTTCACGATCACCTGGCCAGCCTTGACTACATCCCCTTCCTTTACCAGAATATCATCCACGATGCCGCCAGTCTGATGTTGAACTGCTTTACGATTCGTCGCCACCATCACCGACCCAGGAACCGGTACTCCTTTATCTAACGGTGCAAATGTTGCCCACAGCAAAAAGCCACCCACACCAACCAGTACTATCCACCAACCGAGGCGAGCGTGGCTTGTTTCATCCGTTTTGACTGGAGTTGCAACATCTACTACCGCAGTCTCAGTCACTGTTGTATCTTTTTGACTAATGAGCTTCATATCTCTCTATTCCTGCACAGTTACCCAACTTAAGAAAATTATTAAACTTTCGTTGAGTTTATACATCTCTCCGTTTGCTAGTCACTTCAATTAAGTCAAACCAGTTTCGTTGCGAATGGATTTGCTCTCAATTAAGCAGTCTGTTCTTTAGTCTGTTCTTTAGCCTGTCGTTGAGTTAACAGCGCTTGTTGCGCCTGCTGTTGTTTGCTCATTTCAGCCAAGACTTGGTCTGTTGGACCAAACATCTGACGCGTACCTTCGCGCAATAACAGTAGTTTGGTACTGGCAGTAATAATACTTTTACGATGAGTGATCAGTACAATTGTTTTACCACGTTTGCGCAAATCAATAATCGCTGCCAATAATGCCTGCTCACCAACATCATCCAGATTGGAATTAGGTTCATCCAGCACAATCAGTGAGGGATCACCATACATGGCCCGCGCCAGACCAATGCGCTGCTTCTGTCCACCGGAAAGGCCACCACCGCCATCTCCCAGCAATGTATCATAGCCTTTAGGCATGCTCAGAATCATTTCATGAACCCCTGCTCGCTTAGCTGCCAGAATCACCTTTTCAGAGTCGATCTCTCCAAAACGTGCGATATTTTCACTAATAGTACCAGCAAACAACTCTATATCCTGCGGTAGGTAGCCTATATGAGGCCCCAGTTCATCCTTATTCCACTGGTACACATCCGCGCCATCGAGTCGCACCTTGCCCGCATTAGCAGGCCATACACCCACCAGCAATCGCGCCAAAGTGGATTTACCTGACCCGCTTGGCCCAATAACACCCAATACCTCCCCAGCCGCAATAGCAAACGCTAACCCTTTAATAACGGGCACTTTTGATCCTGGTGGTGCCGCCATAATATTTTCAACCGAGACTACGCCATTCGGCTTGGGTAATGCCATACCCGACTGACGATCTGGATTCTCTTCGAGTAACTTTGTCAGTCGTTCATAGGCACTGCGAGTACTGCCAATTTGCCGCCAGACACCGATCAGCGCTTGGACCGGGGCAATGGCCCTGCCCATTAAAATTGAACCAGCAATCATCATGCCGGGAGAAATGCTGTCGTCTGTTATTACCAGCAGCGCACCTAATCCCAGCATCAGTGACTGGAATGCAACTGAAGTAGCTTTGCTGCAGGCGGTTACTACACCCGATTTTTCGCTTGCTTCTGCCTGCAAATTTAAAAATTTACTATGCAGCTTAAACCAACGCGCCTGTAAATTGGGCAGCATGCCCATTGCTTCAATCACTTCAGCATTCCGCAAATTATTGGTTGCCAATGTATTCGATGTCGCTGCCATGGCATTGGCCTCAGCCAGCGGTTTATGTGATACTTTTTCGTTGATGTAGGCAAGCAACACTATAACTATTGTGCCAAACAAAGCAAACACACCCATCCAGGCATTAAACAGAAAAATGACTATAAGAAAAACCGGGAACCACGGTGCATCAAAAAAAGCAAATAAGGCATGACCAGTCAAAAATTGACGTATATTGGTCAAATCTTGTAAAGCCTGGCCTGCATTACTGTTTCCTTGCCGCAAGCTTTGTTCGAAAGCTGCGGTATAAATGCGCTTATTCATTTTCAGATCAAACTGCGCACCTACTCGTATCAAAACCAAGCTACGTATATACTCCAGTGCGCCCATGAATATATAAGCGCCCAGCGCGATCAATGTTAGCATCAACAATGTCATTTCGTTGCGGCTAGTAACTACGCTGTCATAAAGTTGCATCATATACAAGGCTGGCATCAGCATCAGCAAATTAATAACTGCACTGAAAACACCAACAGTACGAAATGCGCGCTTAAAACTGATTAATACTTCGACAAGTTCGTTATAAGGCGTACTTTTTGATTTCATCTAAAATATGCTATGAGTAACAAAATTTCTGGAACACCTAATATGCCAGAAAAATCCGCTGCTCTGTTATGGAAAAAAACTATTTATTGTGAATATTACTTAGCTTGACTATAAAAGCAAGTTTACTTTTACTTTTTAGCGGCAAAATTATTGGGTTATTTATGATATTTTTCCCTCGGGAAAAGAATGTTTTTCTGAATCAGTCATCAAGGTAAATCCCCTTTTGCCAATAGGAACGGCCGGGGTGCGTAGCCAAAATCACACGCTGCTTCTGAATAATCAAAGATTAAATCACGATTCATTCGCTCAGCCATCGCTACTGTCCAATGACGATAACGCGGTAATCGCCGCAAGGTATTTACTGCCAACCGAAATGTCCAGTAAGGTATCGTTAACAGATAAGGAGATTGATCTAATCCTTTAAAGACCCGTTTGATCATATCACGATAAGTAAGTTTCTCCCCACCACTGATATTATATGCCCGATTGACTACTTTATTTGCTAAAAATGCAGCAAAGCAGGCAGCAGCGACATCTTCTACATGAACCGGCTGGCGCAAACCATTGGCACGTCCAAGTAACGGGAAAAATTTAAAGCGGCGAATAAATCGGGCTATTTCAGAAATATTTTTATCACGACCTTGTCCATAAATGAGTGTCGGACGTAGAATAATCCAGGTTATGCCGCACTGTTCAGCCCACGCACGTAAATTTGCTTCTCCTTCGGAGAGGCGTTGCACCACTTTCTTTTCTTCACTATCGGAAGAATCATCTTTGGTAAAGATACTTGTTGAAGACAATACCACGATTCTTTGTGCTCCCTGTATTGTCAGAAAATCGAAATAAGTGGGCAAAGTCCAGATTGGTGCCAAATACATCCACGAAGTTATTTTTTTATCACCTGACCATAATTTTCCTTGATTTTTTACCATGGGCTCATGCTCTAACTGGCACCAAGTCACTGTCGGGTTCTTTTGCATAATTTCAGCTTTAACCCGCTGACGGGAAAATGCCACTGTCTGCCAGCCATGCTGCTCTAACAACGATAATACACACTTCCCAACAGAGCTGGTCGCGCCCAATACCCCCATGCACTGATTAGCCACGACGTAATCCCGCTAAACTACCAAGATAGCTGATTGTGTGAAAGGTTACGACTGCTGCAAAACGCATCCATACACCTATAAAAACCAGCCACATCAAAATAGCTGGATATTGATCATGAAAAAATTTCTGGTAAAAACGCATCATCCCTCGGTGTTTATGCCACGCAACAAAAATTGGGCGGGCCTGACTACACGCTCCCTTGTGGTGCAATATTTGTACATCAGGAACAAATATGATTTTCCAGCCTCTCTGTCGAAAACGCATGCACCAGTCCAGATCTTCACAATGAAGAAAATAATCTTCATCCCAGGCACCAACCTCTTCGATTGCTTGCCGACGAACCAGCATCAGCGCGCCGGAGATCGCTTCGATCTCAATCGGTTTCTCTGGTAAAGGTTGCTGATGTAAATGAAAATCAAAAAAAAGGCGCGGCCAATATTTAGCTAAGCGATACAGCCCCAATGCCCGCACCAGTGAACGCCAGGGAGTCGGGATTGCGCGCCGACTGCCGCCTTGTTCACTTCCATCTGAATTAAGTAGTCGACCACCGACCATACCTATATAGTTATCTTGCTTTATTACTTGCAACAATCTGTCAACGGCACCAGGCGCTAATATACAATCTGGATTCAGAAACAAAATAAAAGATGCTGTGGCCGCTTTAAGCCCAATATTACAGCCTGCAGCAAACCCCACATTCTTGTCAAGACGAATAATTTGCAAGCAATGCTCTGATGGAAACTCTCTTGTTAGCTCAGACAAACTTGAATCAGAGGAAGCATTATCGACAACGATCACCTGCTGGGTCTGCTCTAAAGCTGCGTCAACACAATCTGTAAGCAACAATCCGGCGTTATAATTTACAATCACTACAGAAACGCATGGGTTTAAATTATTTATCCATCGGTTTCGGCTAAATTTCTGTTTTAGCATAGGACTCTGTGATTATATTCATGGATCCAGTCATTTTCATATTATGATGGGTCATAGATAATTGCTTAAAGTTTGATTCTTAAAAATGTTTAACGTATGCAGCTAATCTGTGTTGCTTTCAACTTTTTACCTAGATTGAATTTAATACACGACTCGGCCAGTCTGAGATTTATCAGTATTTTTATGAAACGAATCACGAGCTAAAGCAATAGTAGCTGCAAACGATAAAACCAATCAGCCATTAGGCCTGCCCGTTTTATTGCCAAACGCCGAAACTGACTACCTCGTTGCAGGTATGAGCTTTGCGGCAATGCTGCGTACTGCTGAAGTATGCTCATCGTTGGTTTATCTGCTGTCAGCCGTGCTTGTAGCGCCGTTGCTTGAGCAAAGCTAGCGCGAAATGCCTGCTGGGTACGGTAAATAATACTACCAAAGTGAGCTGGTATTAATCCTGCCCCCACTGCATTTTTTGGGTGTTGACGATAATAAACAGTTGGCCTAGCTAGATATAATAGTTCGCCACCTGCCTGTGCACACAAGGCCAACCACCAGTCATGCATCGCAATGCACTCTGGCAGTGGTAAAGCTAACTGGAGTAAGGCTTGATTGCCAATACAGGTGCAACCTGTAACACTATTTTGTGCTAGTAGTGTAGCTAAATTAGGTTGCGGGTTTAAGCCACGTTGCTGCATAAATGATACAGCCAACGGTTGAAGTTGCGCATCTACTAATCGTAAGTCACTATGCACCAACAAGGGAGCAGATGATCCCAAGCGCTGCTCGGCTTGTTGCAGCAGCATCATTTGGCACTCTAATTTATCTTCAAACCACACGTCATCTTGATCTGCCAACGCAAAATAGCGACAGCCGTGCTGCTGAGCGTAAGTCAACAAGAATCCAAAATTATTACACACGCCGAGGCGCTGCTTAGACGTGGGAGCCAGCCATTCAATCCGCGGATCTTGCATCGCATGCCGAGCGACTAAGGCAGCAGCAGCAGCGTCGGGACCATCGTTATGCACTAATAACCGCCAGTCGCGATAGGTTTGGCAACGAATACTATGGAGCTGCTGATCAAGAAACGCTGTTCCCTGATAGCTCGCCAGAAGGATCAACAATTGTGCCATACGTTAATAACTTGATTCCAGTCTGGCCAATCGGGCGCGGATTCGCTCCCCCACAGCTGACGGTGAAAAATCCAGCTCAATGGTCCGGCGCGCCTCTGCGCCGATCCGGGCACATAGTTGTGGATCGTTGAACAGTGCTTGCATACACTCCGCTGCATGTTCTGACGACGGCTCTGCCCAGTGGCAGCCGCGCTTATAAGGACCATAGTCTTGTTGCAATTCAACTAGTTCGTAGCGGACAGGCAGTGAATTCCATGAGGTCATGAAATCCATATTACCCGACCAGCCGGTGGCAATTACTGGCTTACCCAGTAGCATCGATTCGGCCAAGGTCAAACCAAAGCCTTCAGAGCGGTGCAGCGAAACGTAACAATCTAGGTTTTGCAGAAAGCCGTTGATTTGCTCGCGGTTGAAATAGGCTTCTAGCACTACTACTGAGTTATCACCATCAATACGCTCTTGCAGTGCTCGCATAAACTCGGGATTATGGCCGGTATTCATTAACTTGAGCACTAAGCGCACGTCTTGTCGATTGCGGCCAAAAGCACGGCGAAAACTATCTAATATCGTCAGCGGGTTTTTACGTTCGGCTACGCTAAGCACATCGAACATGAAGCCGAATAAAAAGCCATGCTCTGGCATGCCTAAATCAGCCCGCCTGAACCTGCTCAATGGCTGTGCTTCTATACAATGTGGCATACGCAGCACCGGCCGATCGATTTTGGCTGAGATTGTCTCTTGGCAGAAAAACGACGGTACCCACACTTCATTAAGTAGTTGTGTAGCCTGACTCCATGTTTCTGGAAACTCCGGTAGCTCCCATGCCCAATATCCAATATTGTAGCGTCCACGGAAAAACTCTGATCCCAAGTGCTCATATGCTAACGGGATTTGATCAGCATTGATATGCAGGAGGTTAACCGCAAAGCGCTGTTGCCCTGCTAATGGTACTTTAATCTCAGCATTCATCCGGGAGACATTACCAACACGAAAATCCAATGCTGCAATCTCTACATTAGCCGCTTGGGTAGCAATGAGCGTACAACGAGCAGATTGCCCAACACCGCTTTCAGCGAACAAATAACCGACCACGTTCAAGCCGCTATGGCGGTCTTCTGAACGCACGGGATGAGGAGTCGTTTCGATTGGTGGTGGAGGGGTCTTGATTTCAAAAGCAGAACGTAATAACCAAGCGTGCAATTTATGGCGGATGTTATATCCGACAAAGTGGCGGAATAGGCCACGCCCACGCCATGCTACACGGTACAGGTTTCGCCACAGTGCTGCATTTAGTCGTAGTAGCAAAGTTCGGTTAGGCGTTGCTACGGTGGTCGGAGACGCCATTGTAATACCACCAGCAGATGTTGAATTAACCGTTTGCTCCTGCATTCGATGGCGGATGGGTTCGACAAAACGCTCAGCAATTTTAGCCTGCTCGGTAGCGTTGCTCACAAACCAATTGGCATAACGCAGCGCATCGACACCTAACACATCGGGAAAAGCAAGCTTCAGGTCGGAACGTTGTTGATAAAGCTTGTACGCTAGTCGAGTAATCAGCGGGTGGCTGCGGCCAATTTCCACCGCAGGCTGATTGAGATATTCAATAAACGCTTGCTCGCCTTCAGTCTGTGCCAGATTAAAACTCAGATAATCACGCTGCTCGCGGAAAATCATTCTGGCAGAATCAGGAATTAGCGTACCATCGCTGAACTTGGCAAACGCATAAGGAATCTTGCCGTAGCGTGCTCCCTCATGTCTCCGTAGCGCTTCCACATAGTCTTCCATCAATTCGCGCACTGCTGGTGTGAGATTTTGCAAAGTGTAGCGATCTTGGTGCTTGCTGAAGGTTTTACCATCTAGACTCACGCCAGAAAAATGAAAAAACACCAATGACTGTGCATTGACGGTGTAACCATTCTGCTCGTGTAATACAGTGCGGTGATTAATATTCCAATAAGCAGTGTTCCAACCCGGATGGCGTTCAATATGTACCCCGTCATACATACCCGGCACCATATCCATCCACTTCTGATCGACGAACAGTCCACGCGGAATATCCACTACGCATTCGCGCAACATCTTCGACTGCCACCACTTCATCAGCTTTAGTGCTTCGGGTGTATTACGCAGACCGATGTAACCGAGGTTATAGCTACCACTTTGCAAAATTGAAAGCTCTTTAGGGTGTTTGCCATCGTCTAACCAATCACTAAGGTGGGGTGTCAGCAAAATCTGGCAATTTTGTAAAATCTCGCTCATCGGCTGGAGTGAGCTATACACACGAATATCAGGATCGAAATAGAAAATCTGCTGATAGTGTTCACGCTGAGCCAGGTACTCGAACACAAATGGTTTAATTGCGGTGTTCAGCTCTAATATGGTGTACTGAAAAATAAAAGCATCGATCTCTGGTATTGGCAAATCACGCAATGTCATTAAGCGGAAGTTATAGTCCTGTGGATCAATTTCTTCAGCGCTGTCACATAAACAGACTACTCGCTCCATCCATGGAGCATATTCAGCTACACTTTCCATTAAAGTACAGGCAAAGTGCAAGTAATTGCGCGAAACTATGGTAAATAAACAAGTGGAAGGATTCATTATTACTCGCGACGGCTAAGGTAAGATTCAATGGCGTCCAAGCAAACGACGCATGATATGACGTAGCGTAAAACGCTGAAGAAGGGCCAATTCAGTATGAGCAGCCTTAAGTTCCAACTCTTTACTATGAAGGTGCTCATGAGCAGACTTAAGCTCCAACTCTTTACTATGAAGGTTATGAAGGTGCTCATGAGCAACCTTAAGTTCCAACTCTTTAATATTAAGCTGCTCGCGTAATCCATCTGCATAGCGCTTTGATTCGCTGAGTGCATGGCTCAGCGCTTCCTCTTGGGTCGCTGCCTGCTGATGAAAGCTATCGAGCTCTACCCGACTGCGGTGCAAATCTTCCCGAAGGCTTTGCAGATTAACTAATACTACCTGTGTGTTCAAGCAATGCCACCATTTTTCCAGGATTCGCTGCACGCTCGCCTGAATACGTTGCTGATCTCTCCAAATGCCTGAACCCATATTATCTATGCGATAGCTGGCACTGACGCCAGGGCAGTGCACAAACTCACCCAGTTGTAGGAGTTGCAACCAGAAATCCCAGTCTTCGTGTAAATCAAAACTCTCATCAAAGCGACAGCCCTGCTCCCATGCTCGGTGAACAAACAAAGCAGCGTGAATGGGAATGTAATTTTCCATGAGTAGCCGCGCTCGCGAGAACGCCGCATCAAATACATGGGTACGCTGCGCAGGTTCACCGCGCAAGCATTCAACCCCTGCATAGGCTAAAACTGCCTCAGGATGTTCCAGTAGCCCATCAACCAAACGCGCAATATGCTGCGGATGCAGCCAATCGTCATCATCCAGAAAAATCAGATATTTCCCTTTGGCGGCTTCAAGACCCACATTAGCTGCTCGGCTGCGGCCCAGCCGCTCAGCGTTACTGGTCAAGCTTAGAGGAAAACGTCCGCACCATTCATCCATTTTATGATGGTCAACACCTTTGGCATTAACCACAACGATTTCGATATTCGAATAAGTTTGTAATGCTATTGAATCCAAAGCTTTCAGCAAGGTAGGGCGATCCATGCTACGAATGATGACACTGACCAAAGGTCTATCCCGGCTATCCAGTGCCAACCCCAACTCTTTCTGACGCATGTGCTCAGATTGATAAAGTTTGAGCGGATCATCGGCCAACTCTTCGGCAGCAACCAGAAAATAAGCCTCGGCAGCAGTCACTTCAGCAGGTAGCGTATAAGTCCGATAGCGATTAAGCGCAGCAATATCCAGATCGTAGCGCTGCTTTTCATTCTGCGAAACAAAACATTGCATCGCCATCATCTTGCGCTCAGCAAGATCGCTGATATCCAGCAAACAGTTCGGACGCAACGGCATCCCCACTTCGTATAACACTAATTGAATCGCTTTACCCATTCTCCGTACAGCTTCAACTGCTGCCATTCCCACTGCACGATGGTCTGGATGCATCTCCCAAACAGAAGGAGCATAAATCAGATCAACCTCTGTTTCATTGATAGCAGTCAAAATTTCCTGGACCAGTTTCTCACTATAGCAGACCTCTCGATCTCGATATGACCAGAAAACCAGACTACCATACCCCAATATTTTGGCAGCTGCCTCACATTCACGCTGACGTTGAAGCGTATAATTTGCATATTCCTCTGCAAGAACACCATAACCACCATCCGAAACCACAACGACACGAACAGGAATACCTTGTTCAACATGGCGCATGATGGCACCTCCACATCCGAATACTTCATCATCTGGATGAGGTGCCAACACTAATACATTTTTACAGGGAATGAATGACGTCGCTTGATAGGGAATAAGTAAATTTTCCAATAACTTCTCTCGCTCAATGAATAAACACTCCAAACGATGATAAAACAGTCAAGCTGTTTTCACCTGAAATCCATATCCCCGCTCATCAGCCACCAGCGATTACGTAGCGTCTCTAGCGCTGGACCGGCACTCCAGGCATTGGCTGGAATACGAATAGGTAACGCTTGCTGAATACCGCCTGTCGCAACAAAATACGAAGCAAAATTTTCGGTAATTTGGCAACTTAACCGATGATGACCACTCATACCCGCTATTCTTCTTGCGTGTATTATTAGTAACGGAATTTCCTTTAATGGCGAAACGAGATCGGTGATTTCACAACCTTCTGGATTATGTCGCAGCACTAACACTCCGCGTACTTTCCTACCAAATCGATTGATTACCAATACAATCTGGTAATGCTGGTGAGGATGACTGAGATAGCGATCGCGCAAGTATGTCCAATCGCGCACGCCGACTAACGCCTCCTGCAAATCCGCAACCATACTTTGCCAACATTGAGCAATCGCCGTAACAATCCAGTTTTCATTAACGTTCGAGCTATCCACAACATGTAATCGCGTTAGCCATCGCGGTGTTTTGGCTAAGGGCTGCCACTCTATCTCACTCATTTGCCCCGTTTCAACATATAATCCCTGCCGTTCTGCTACTTTCATGGCTCGTTCGTTGGGAAATCCAAATCCTAGCAAATAAGGCTTACCATAGCCTATATAGCGTTCCAGAAAGGTAGCCGCCATCAGGAAAAAGGGGCCTTTTTTTGTCAAAGTGCCACGTTTTGCTGAATCGACCATAACATCACCAATCTGGACTGCTATTTGCGGTTGACCAAAATAAAAAATTTTCCGAACCATACCGCCATAATGAGCAATTAATTGATTCTCATACCATACTCCGATTGCACGACCTCGCCCTGTACCATATTTCCAGTGCCACATAGCAGGGGTCATGCTGTGACCAAAAGTTTGCTCAAATAAAGCTAGCATATCAGGAACCTGATTTTTTTCGAGTAAACGCAAACGCCACCGCGGTTGCTGTTTTTTTCTGAAGTGCAGTAATGCATAGCCAAATCGTCCGCACGCATATTTTTCTTGATATAGCTGGTTAGATTCGTCCAGTTTCTCAAGACACTCAGCATTCAAGGAAAGATCATTCATCAACCGCTGCCGCTGTAGCGTCGTCACACGAAGCAAATAATCCAGTGTAGGTGCGGCCATTCTAGATAAATCTAGCTGTTCAACCAATTCAAATCCCAAGCGAGTGGCTAATGCCAGCATATCACTTAGCAAATGCAATCCTTCCACACCGGCTTCGACTCGACGCAAAGCAAATTCGTCAACTATGAGCAAGCTACCGCCTTCTGGTAGTAAATCCAACCCTTTGTTAAAAATGACTAATGGTTCAATATATTGAGCAGACTCCTGAAATAAAAGGACATCAAAACTATCTTGCGCTGCTTCAAAATCCTCCAAACGCTGGCAAGCCACTTGTGCTTGTGTGCCTAAGCGTTTATGTATCAGTGTGATTTGTTGAGCATCCGGCGTGATGCCGTTAACCTGATACCCTTTCTGGGTAAGTAAAGAAAATGTTGTTCCCAGACCTATCCCCACTTCCAGGATGCGACAAGGTGCAGAAGGCAAGCGATTCAAAAGCAAGTCTGTTGAATATTGCTGCGCTGCGCAAAGATCGGTTTGATTTTCCTGGAACAATCCATAATGCAAATAATCCGCTCGACCTTCCTGAAGCAACAAAGCATGAGCATAAACATTAAGTGGAAAAGCTAAATCCTTATAGGGAGAAGAAGTATCAGAGCTTATATAGACATTATTACCATGGGGAGAAAAAGGAAGGGCTCTGTTATTGGGAGATACTCTGTTTAGATCCAAGCGGGACAATCGATCAAACTGGAGTTCCTTATTTTCCATCATCAACTCTCCAGATATGCGGTACAGCAAAATAACCCTGCAATCTTCCTTCCTGTTCTATACGCAACGTAGCCACCCCGTTTGCTGAATCATATAGGTGTATACCCTGCTCGCAAAGTAGATAGACACTGATCAAATACTCCCCTTTGAGTAAGGGCAAGCGCTCAAAAACAGCACTAATCTGTCCAGCCCCATTATGAGTACGCTCCAATGTAACCTGATCTTCCCAAGTAGCTGCACTCGTGAGCATACGTCCATCCATGGCATGCAGTGTAACCGCAACTGTCGGACAGGGAATCGCAGGATCAGAAACAAACGATACTTTCACCCTAACCGTGGATTGACCACTTTTAACAATAGCGTCACAAGAACTTTTTCCCTCGATATCAACATCTACTTTATCCAAACGCGCATGTCCACTCACATATCCACCAGTAGGGGGCGAATTAGCCGGCACAACTTCCTCGCGAGGTGCAGTAGCTTGCTCGGTTGTAGTTAGGACACTTCTGTCTAAAAATGTCTGATAAGCAGATACCACATGCTTTACATCCCCTTCTGCCATCAGCTTACCCTGATTGATCCAAAGCGCCCGGGAACACATTGACTCAATTTGGAAAAGAGAATGGGAACAAAATAAGATTGTCTTGCCACTTTCTTTCAATTGCATGATGCGATTAAAAGATTTTCGTGCAAATGAACCATCGCCAACTGATAATGCTTCATCAATGATCAGAATATCAGGATCAATGCTCACTGCTACCGAAAACGCCAATCGCACATACATTCCACTCGAATAAGTTTTGACCGGTTGATCAATAAAATGCCGAATTTCTGAAAAATCGATAATTTGTTCGATTCGATCTGCGATTTCTTCTTGAGTTAGGCCCAGAATGGCGGCATTTAACCAGATATTTTCACGCCCAGTAAACTCCGGATTAAATCCAGCTCCTAGTTCCAGTAAGGCTGCCAAATGGCCATTTACCTCTACTTTGCCACAGGTTGGTGTCAATGTGCCACAAATGAGTTGTAATAAAGTTGACTTACCTGAGCCATTGCGCCCAATGATTCCTATTACTTCACCCGGCATTATTTCTAGATTGATTCCCTGTAGAGCCCATAACTCCCGGTAATACTGGCGTCTACCACGCCATAAAAACTGCTTTAAACGATCTTTAGGTTGTGCATATAGCTGATAACATTTACCAAGATCATGTGCAGAGACGGCAGGTTGTAAGGACGCTGATTTTTGGCTGATATCCAAGCTCATCAACAATTCCTTATATATTTTTAAAATTGGAATTTCGTGCTGCTGTTATAAGCACTAATAGCAAGAATCGAAAAGTAACTTCATATTGATAAACACGGCGCCTATAATAAGTAATAAGCTTATTTCCACACGAAAAATACTAAATCACAAGCGCTTTATTATACTATTGTTGATTACAAAACGACGGCCTCTCAAAAATTTGGTATCAATCCTCCTCTTTAAAAGTGCAAACTTTGTTCTAATGATCAAGCACTTTTAGAATTTTTGGAAATGAGATTTCCACGCATATTCATACATCAGTGTAGAATACACCATGTAAAAATTGCAGTTTAAGATAAATTTCAGATTAACTAGAATCTTCCACTTATGCAGGCAATAGAAACTTTCTGGTACTCTTGTCTTAAGCATTTCAAGAAAGAGCTAAATGCCCAACAATTTAATACCTGGATTAAACCATTACAATTAGATATTTCTGGAAGTTGTGACGATCAACCAGTATTGATTGCACCGAATCGATTCGTCCTACAATGGGTTAAAGACAATTTTATACCTCATATTGAGGTGATGGCTCAACAACATTTTTCTAAGAAAATTCACTTTCAGTTAATAATTGGAAATACAGTTGAAGCAAAAATCTCTGACGACAAAAATTCACGCAATGTAAACAATAACTCTGTCCAGTCACTTGCTACTAAGCCTGTACCCAAAAAAAGAAACGCGAGTCATCTTAATCCAAATTTTACTTTTGACAGCTTTGTTACTGGCAAAGCCAATCAACTCGCTCGGGCTGGTGCAATCCAGGTTGCCGAACGACCCGGAATTGCTTATAACCCGTTATTCATATATGGTGGAGTTGGTTTAGGCAAAACGCATTTAATTCAAGCTATTGGTAATTCTGTTTTAGAAAACGATCATGAAGCAAAAGTACGCTACGTTCATGCTGAAAAATATGTTTCTGATGTAGTCAGTGCCTACCAACATAAGTCCTTTGATAAATTCAAATTGTATTATCACTCGCTAGATGTTTTACTTGTTGATGATGTTCAATTTTTTGGTGGCAAAACTCGCACTCAAGAAGAATTTTTCTACGCTTTCAATACACTGGTTGAAGCTCATAAACAAGTTATCATCACTTGTGATAGTTATCCAAAAGAAATATCGGGTTTAGAAGAGCGTCTTGTATCAAGATTTGGCTGGGGTTTAACGGTAGCAGTTGAACCACCAGAGTTAGAAATGCGGGTGGCTATTCTATTGAAGAAGGCATCGATAGATAAAATCGTTCTAGATGAAAATGTCGCTTTTTTTGTCGCTAAGCATATCCGCTCCAATGTTCGTGAATTGGAAGGTGCTCTAAAGCGAATACTGGCTTATTCTCGTTTTACAGGTCATCCTCTCTCCTTGGAGTTAGCAAAAGAGGCATTGAAAGATTTGTTAGCCGTTCAGAATCGACAAATCTCCATCGAGAATATCCAAAAAACTGTTGCTGATTACTACAAAATCAAAGTAGCTGAGATGTACTCTAAAAAACGTACGCGTATCGTGGCAAGACCTAGGCAGATTGCTATGGCAATTGCAAAAGAACTCACGCAATTAAGCTTACCTGATATCGGTGAAGCCTTCGGAGGACGAGATCACACAACCGTATTACATGCTCACCGAAAAATCACAGAATTACGCTCTTCTGATCCCACTGTAAGCCGTGATTTTAACGCTTTATTGCATATTCTGCGGGGTTGACGCCGATAGTTTGTAAAAATTTGTAAATAAAATTTGAATAATTTGGGGATAACTGTAACTAAAATTAAATTCTTAAATTTATCCACAAATTATCCAATTAAAATTCTTATTTTATACAAGGCAAAAATTCCATTTATCTCATTGATTTTTATTTTATTTTTTAAGATATACCAGAATTACCTTATCTTTATATATTATTACTGAAAGTTAAATTTTATGAATTTAATAAAAGCTAACCGGGATTTTTTGCTAAAACCTTTGCAAACTGTCAGTGGTATTGTCGAACGTCGTCATACTTTACCAATACTTTCCAACGTCCTTATCAAGAAAGAGAATGGAAAGATTATTTTTGTAACTACTGATCTTGAAATAGAAATTGAAACGTATTTTCAAGCTTCTGAAACGGTGATCGCACAGGAATTCTCCGCTGTTACTGTTTCAGCAAAAAAGATGTTAGATATCTTGCGTACTTTTCCTTCCGATACAGAAGTTACCCTATCAAAAATTGATAATCGGGTACAGGTTAATGCAGATAAAAGCCGTTTTAGTTTGCAAATACTTTCTGCAGATGATTTTCCGAGAATGACTAAGGAAGAGATTCCTGAGATCACACTTAGACTCTCGCAACAAAATTTTAAAAATCTTCTTCACTTAGTCCAATATGCTATGGCACAGCAGGATATTCGCTATTATCTGAATGGTTTATTGCTTTTAATCGAAGGCAACCAATTGAAGGTTATAGCTACTGATAGTCATCGTCTTAGCTATAGTTCTATTGAATTGGAAAATGAATGGGAAAGAAAAGAAACAATCATTCCTCGGAAAACCGTGCAGGAACTTTCAAAATTGCTTAATGATAATGATGAGCCTGTTGCTATCGAAATCTTTCCAAAAAAGATACGCTTTATCTTTTCTGATGTTGTATTGATTTCCAAAGTTATCGAAGGAAAATTTCCAGATTTCAATCGTGCGATTCCTACAAATAATACCAAACAATTCAATATAAATCGCCAAAGCTTTCTGCAAGGGTTGCAACGAGTTGCCATCCTATCCAATGCGAGTGAAAAATTTCGAGGAGTAAGACTAATTATTTCAAGTGGCGTGTTAAGTATCGTTTGTAAAAATAGTGAACAAGAAGAAGCCCAAGAAGATCTCGAAATTGACTATAACCAAGATACTATCGATATCAGTTTTAATATTACTTATTTATTGGATGTACTGAATAATCTCAATAATGACAGCGTTCAATGTGCTTTTGAAAATGCCAATAGTAGTACTTTGATAACCATTCCAGGGAATGATCATTTTAAATATGTTGTGATGCCGATGCGACTGTAAAAAAAGAAAAAAATCCCCAAATTATTTTTATTAGGCAAAATATTTTTTCAACAAGTACTACTAAAAGTGATCAATCATGATGAACGAAAAAAACTCCAGTAAATCTCGCGAATATAATTCAGATAGCATCAAAATTCTAAAAGGGCTTGATGCTGTTCGTAAACGTCCTGGTATGTATATCGGCGATACCAGTGACGGCACTGGGCTACATCATATGGTATTTGAAGTAGCCGATAATGCCATCGACGAGGCCTTGGCTGGTCACTGTGATGAAATTATTGTCATCATCCACTCTGACAACTCTGTTAGTGTGCACGACAATGGTCGTGGTATTCCCACTGGAATAAAGCAGGATGATGAATTGAAACGATCAGCGGCAGAAATCGTTATGACCGAATTACATGCGGGTGGAAAGTTTGATGACAATTCCTACAAAGTATCGGGAGGATTGCATGGCGTCGGCGTGTCCGTAGTAAATGCACTGTCAGAATGGTTGCGTTTGACAATTCGACGTGAAGGGAAAATTCATTATATAGAATTTCATAAAGGTGTGCCGCTTTCACCGTTAAGTGTGATAGGTGAAACTGAAAAGCATGGAACTGAAGTTCATTTTCTGGCAAGTAAGGAAATTTTCGGTGATATAACCTTTCACTATGATATCTTCGCAAAGCGATTACGTGAGCTTTCTTTTCTGAATAATGGTATCAAAATTAAACTGATTGATCAGCGTAATGATAAGGAAGAAGTATTTTCTTTCGCAGGGGGTATTCGTAATTTTGTCGAATATATCAATCGAACAAAGACAGTCTTGCATCCTGCCATCTTTTACGCTAATGGCATGAAAGATAATATAGTGGTAGAAGTCTCGATGCAGTGGAATGATAGTTATACTGAACAAGTTTTGTGTTTCACAAATAACATTCCTCAAAAGGATGGGGGCACCCACTTGACTGGATTGCGAGCTGCGATGACGCGCACGCTCAATAGCTATATCGAAAAAAACGAATTGGCCAAAAAAGCTAAGGTTGATACGACAGGTGATGATATGCGTGAGGGGTTGACCTGTGTCCTGTCGGTAAAGCTGTTTGAACCCAAATTTTCATCACAAACAAAAGAAAAACTTGTGTCATCTGAAGTGCGCCCTGCTGTGGAAGAAATCGTGACACAAAAACTTTCAGAATTTTTACTTGAGCACCCAAGTGATGCAAAAATGATCTGCAACAAAATCATCGATGCAGCCAGAGCACGTGAAGCAGCTAGAAAAGCACGTGAATTAACTCGACGTAAGGGTGTACTGGACAGTATGGGATTGCCGGGAAAGCTTGCTGATTGTCAAGAAAAAGATCCAGCATTATGTGAGCTTTATCTGGTGGAAGGTGATTCAGCTGGGGGATCTGCTAAACAGGGTCGGGATCGAAAATTTCAAGCGATCATGCCGCTTAAGGGAAAAATACTGAATGTGGAAAAATCTCGCTTTGATAAATTGATTTCTTCCCAGGAAATTATTTCACTCATTACTGCGCTCGGAACAGGCATTGGTAAAGATGAGTTTAATCCTGACAAACTACGCTATCATCGCATCATCATCATGACTGACGCAGATGTCGATGGTTCACATATTCGCACACTCTTGTTGACGTTCTTTTATCGGCAAATGCCTGAATTGATTGAGCGTGGACATATTTACATCGCCCAGCCACCACTTTACAAAATTAAAAATGGTAAAGAGGAGCGTTATGTCAAAGATGATTATGAACTAAAACAATATATGCTTGGCTTAGCGTTAACCAATGCTGAGCTTTATGCTCATGAAAATAAACCACCTCTTACTGGTGAAACTCTGGCAAATATTGCTCGTGAATATTTGTTGGCAGAAGCGGTTATCGAGCGTATGAGTAGGCTTATCGATAGCGGTGTCTTGTATGCTTTGCTTAAGCAGCCTAATATCGATTTAAGTAACGAGGTAGCAGCATTGAATAGTGCAGCCAGGCTAACTTCAATACTTCACGATGTTGAAATCGAAGCAGAATTCAATGACGTATTGGAACATTTCCGTCTTAAGATAATTCATGTATATCATGGTAATGTTCAGATCAGTTATCTGGATCATGATTTTGTACAAAGTTCTGATTTCTTACAAATTCAAAAAGCTGCACAAGTCCTTGATGGTTTAATAGGGGAAAACGCATTCGTCAAGCGTAGAGAGGAAAAGCAGTCTGTCAAAGAATTTAAAGAAGCGCTTGATTGGTTGTTGGAAGAAGCAAAAAAAGGAGTAAATATTCAGCGTTATAAAGGATTAGGAGAAATGAATCCGGAACAATTATGGGAAACCACCATGGATCCTGCTAACCGTAGTTTGTTACGTGCACAAATTGAAGACAGCATTCTTACAGATGAAATTTTTACAACACTCATGGGAGATGTAGTAGAGCCTCGTAGAGAATTCATTGAAAAAAATGCATTGCGAGTAACCAATCTTGATATATAGAGGAATTCAGTCTCTATGAAACAAAATACTTGATCTATTTCACAAATCATTTTGAAATCATCACTTGGTATTTGCATTTTTTATATTTTTTGAATCAGCCCGCGTTGACTGATAAGCCTAAGCGGGTTAAAATCAAGCTCTTTTATATGTGCGTGTAGCTGAAAAATTTTCGGTTCTAAGCGAGAACGATAATGCCTTGGATACGAAATAAACCACTGCACGTGGTGATACGCTGGCAAGTATTATTTACAGCATTTATAGCGCTAGTATTTTGGGGAGTATTTGGGTTGCATGCGGCTATTTCAGGATTTCTTGGTGGAATGGTCAGTGTGATTTCTTCAATAATCTATGCGCTCATAATTTCTCGTCATAAAAGTTATACAGCTGGTGGTGCAATACGTACAGCACTCAGAGCAGAGGCAGTAAAAATAGTTGTTATAATAACTTTGCTTTGGACAGTATTTGCAGTGTATGAAGAAGTTAATGCTAGCGCGTTTATCGGAGTATTTGTCATAACAGTAATCATCTTTAGTATGGCATTATTTGTGCCTGATGATTCTAAAGATATTAAATAACAAAATTAAATAGCAGATAATTCAATAATGGCATCAGATCTTGAGCTTACTCCAACCTCATATATAAACCATCATCTTACTAACTTAACTGCATCTCTAGGAGATGGGCCGTTTTGGACATTGCATGTGGATACATTGCTGATGTCTATCATTCTCGGCGTCCTGGGAATGGGTATTTTGTGGCTAATAGTGCGTAGAGCAACGCCCGGCGTGCCAACTAAACGACAGGCCTTTGTTGAGTTACTTGTTGAATTTGTCGATTCGCAAGTAAAGAATACATTTCATGGTGATAGGCACGCATTTGTCGCGCCGGCTGCATTAACTATTTTTGTTTGGGTGTTGCTGCTTAATACAATGGATTTGTTGCCAATAGATATTATGGCATCGATTTATGAGCATGTATTTGGATTGCATAATTGGCGCTCCGTTCCAACTACAGATGTGAATACCACTTTTGCATTAGCGCTCTCGATATGGTTCTTGATGATATTCTTTAATGTTAAAGTAAAAGGATTGGGAGGGTGGTCATATGAGCTGTTTTGTACGCCATTCGGCAAAAATCCAATACTTTGGCCGCTGAATTTATTGTTTAACCTTATTGAATATGTATCAAAGCCTCTGTCACATTCTCTGCGGCTTTTTGGGAATATCTACGCAGGAGAAATCATTTTCCTACTTTTGGGTATGTGGGCTGCTACTGGCGTTACAGGCTCTTTCTTTAGCGTGATTCTGGGTGCAGGATGGTTAATTTTTCATATTCTTATAGTAACACTCCAGGCATTTATTTTTATGATGCTTGCAGTGGTTTATCTATCAATGGCGCATGAATCACATTAAATAGATACAAGTTTTTTTAACATAAATTTTTTAAAGGAAGGAAAAAACAATGGAAAAGTTGCAATTTCTCGCAATGATACAAGCTTATACCGGAATCGGAATTGGTTTGATGATTGGATTGGGTGCAGCAGGAGCATGTATTGGTGTGGGAGTTATGTGTAGTCGCTTTCTTGAGGGTGCCGCACGCCAACCAGAAATGATTCCAACTTTACAAGGTAAAGTTTTCTTGTTATTAGGATTGACTGACGCATCATTCATTATTGCCGTTGGCTTGGCCATGCTATTTGCTTTCGGTAATCCCTTATTAGCGGTAATTCAATAATATTTATTTGCAATTAATAAAACTTACACGAAGCTGGCTATGAATATTAATTTCACTCTCATATCTCAAGCAGTAGCCTTTTCGATATTTGTATGGTTTACGGTCAAATTTGTATGGCCACCTTTGTTGCGAGCAATTGAAGAGCGTCAAAAGCAAATTGCAGATGGCTTGGCTGCTGGTGAGCGTGGCAAAAAAGAGTTAGAGCTTGCAAGTCAAAGATCTTCAGAAGTATTGAAAGAAGCCAAGCAACGCGCTACAGAAATTATTGCACAATCTGAGAAGCGAGCAACGGAGATTGTTGAAGAAGCCAAGGAAAATGCAAAGATAGAAGGGAATCGAATATTGACAGCTGCTAAAGCTGAAATCGAGCATGAAATATTTGGGGCAAAAGAAGCTTTGCGTCAACAAATTGCCGATTTAGCATTAGCAGGGGCAACAAAAATATTGCGGCGTGAGGTGAATGCCAAAGTCCATGCCGATCTACTTGCATCTATTCAAAAAGAGTTGAAGTAATGGCTGAGGAAATAACAATTGCTAGACCTTATGCTGAAGCTGTATTTAAATTAGCAAAGGAAAAGAATGCATTATCGTCTTGGTCGGATATGCTAAATGCTCTTATTGAGACAACATCAGTAGAGCAAATACGAGCACTTGTAGCAGATCCAGGTGTACCAACCGGCAAATTAGCTGAAATAATTTTAGAGGTTTGTGAAAATAAGCTCGATAATGAAGGAAAAAATTTAGTTACTTTACTGATTGAAAATAATCGTTTAGAACTGCTTCCGCAATTAAGCGCCTTGTATGAACAGCTAAAATCTGAGTATGAAGGAATACTGGAGGCAAGTATTATTTCTGCGTACGCTATTTCAGATAGTCAACTAGAACAATTAGTATCGATGCTTGAAAAAAAATTCAAATGTAAAATTAAAGCAAAAGTAAACATAGATCCAGAGTTAATAGGCGGAGTAAAGATAGTAATTGGCGATGAAGTTATTGATAGCTCCGTACGCGGTAAACTCGAGACCATGTCTGTTGCCCTCAAAAGCTAGGAGTTATTAAAATGCAGTTAAATCCATCAGAAATCAGTGAGCTGATTAAAAATAGGATTGAAGGACTTTCTATATCTACCGAAGTTCGTACTCAAGGCACCATCGTATCATTAACCGATGGGATTGTCCGAATTCACGGTCTTTCAGATGTTATGCAAGGTGAAATGCTTGAGTTTCCAGGCAATACCTTTGGTTTGGCATTGAATTTAGAAAGAGATTCAGTCGGTGCGGTTATTCTGGGTGCTTATGAACACCTCACTGAAGGCGATACTGTCAAATGCACAGGACGAATATTGGAGGTACCGGTTGGTGAAGGTTTGTTAGGACGGGTAGTTAACGCATTAGGACAACCCATAGATGGGAAAGGACCTATCTCTGCTAAGGGAACAGAGCCCATAGAAAAAATTGCACCAGGCGTCATTTGGCGACAATCTGTTGATCAACCAGTTCAAACTGGGCTTAAGGCCATTGATTCCATGGTACCAGTTGGTCGAGGCCAGCGCGAATTGATCATTGGAGACCGTCAGACCGGGAAAACGGCTGTAGCAATAGATGCAATCATTAATCAGAAAGGTGAGAATATGATCTGTATCTATGTGGCAATTGGGCAAAAAGCCTCATCAATTGCAAACGTCGTGCGTAAGCTTGAGGAGCATGGTGCAATGGAGTACACCATTGTCGTTGTGGCATCTGCTTCTGAGTCCGCCGCGATGCAATTTATAGCTCCTTATTCAGGTTGCACGATGGGTGAATATTTTAGAGATAGAGGGCAAGATGCGCTCATCGTATATGATGATTTGACCAAACAGGCTTGGGCATATCGTCAAATATCGTTATTGCTCCGTCGACCTCCTGGTCGGGAAGCTTATCCAGGGGACGTATTTTATTTACATTCTCGCTTATTGGAACGTGCAGCAAGGGTAAGTGCAGATTATGTCGAAAAAAATACAAAGGGAGCGGTTAAGGGAAAAACAGGTTCGTTAACAGCGTTACCAATAATTGAAACGCAAGCAGGTGACGTAACTGCATTTGTGCCAACCAATGTTATCTCCATTACTGATGGACAGATATTTCTAGAAACAGATCTATTTAATGCTGGAATCCGTCCCGCTATTAATGCAGGTATTTCTGTATCGCGCGTCGGCGGGGCAGCACAAACAAAAGTAATTAAAAAACTAGGTGGTGGTATACGATTAGCATTGGCGCAATATCGTGAACTTGCTGCTTTTGCACAGTTTGCATCGGATTTGGATGAAGCAACACGTAAGCAACTTGAGCGGGGAAAAATGGCGACTGAGCTGATGAAACAGTCGCAATTTGCTACATTGAGTGTTTCAGAGATGGCATTGACACTTTTTGCGTTGAATAAGGGATATCTTGATGATGTCGAAGTCAAGCGAGGTTTAGCATTTGAAGCTGCTTTGAGAAGCTATATGCGTAGCCAACATGCTGGAATCATGGATAAGATTGAAACAACCAAAAATCTGGATGATGCGACTGAGCAAGCATTATCAGCAGCAATTGAAGAATTTAAAAAAACTGGGGCATATTAACTGATGGCTGGAAGCAGGGAGATACGCAATAAAATCCGAAGCGTTAAGAATACGCAGAAGATTACTCGTGCTATGGAAATGGTTGCTGCATCAAAAATGCGTAAAGCTCAGGAACGCATGAGAAAAGCTCGACCATATGGTGAGAAAATCCGCAATGTTGCTGCTCATATGAGTCGTGCGAGTACGGAATATCACCATCCTTTTTTGATAGGACGTGATACGGTAAAACGTATTGGTATTATTGTAGTGACCTCAGATAAAGGTTTGTGTGGCGGCCTTAATACTAATGTTTTGCGCAAAGCTGTAAATCAGATGCGCACGTGGGAAGCCGAAGGTGAGCAAATCGAAGTATGTTGCATTGGCAACAAAGGCCTGGGTTTTATGAGTCGCATTGGAGCAAACATCATTTCCCATATAACGGGTCTTGGTGATACACCAAATATCGAGAAATTGATAGGTGCTATCAAGATAATGCTTGATGGATATACAGCGGATCGATTTGACAGGGTCTATCTTTTCTACAATCGCTTTGTAAATACGATGAAGCAAGAGCCTCTGATGGAGCAGTTGTTGCCATTATCTGATGAGCGCTTACGTGCAGGGGAGCAGGATACCCACCAAAGGAAATTATGGGATTATTTATACGAGCCTGAAGCGAAGCCAATAATAGATGATATTATGGTTAGATATGTTGAAGCATTAATCTATCAGGCAGTAACAGAAAATATGGCATCGGAGCAATCTGCTAGAATGGTTGCTATGAAAGCTGCTTCAGATAATGCAGGTAATTTAATTAATGAGTTGACATTGATTTATAACAAATCTCGTCAGGCCGCAATTACTAAAGAATTGTCAGAAATTGTTGGTGGTGCAGCCGCTGTTTAATCAATATTTTAGTTTTTAGGGAACAATAATGAACCAGGGTAAAATTGTTCAATGTATCGGTGCAGTGATTGATGTCGAATTTCAGAGGGAGAGTGTTCCTAATGTTTATGACGCACTGATAATGAAAGGCACGGATTTAACACTTGAAGTACAGCAGCAGCTCGGAGATGGGATCGTAAGGACAATTGCTCTCGGATCTTCTGAAGGATTGCGCCGAGGAATGACAGTTGAAAATACGGAAAAGCAGATCACAGTGCCTGTAGGTACGAAAACGCTTGGTCGTATTATGGACGTACTAGGCAGACCTATTGATGAAATGGGCGACATAGGTGCTGAAAAAAGCATGCCCATTCATCGTGCTGCACCTGCTTTTGATGAACTTACGGCTTCAACTGAACTATTAGAAACGGGCATTAAAGTTATTGATTTAGTCTGTCCATTCGCTAAAGGCGGAAAAATTGGTTTGTTTGGTGGTGCAGGTGTAGGTAAAACTGTGAATATGATGGAGTTGATCCGTAATATTGCGATTGAGCATAGTGGCTACTCTGTATTCGCAGGTGTTGGAGAAAGAACTCGGGAAGGCAATGACTTTTACCACGAGATGAAGGAATCCAAGGTATTGGATAAGGTTGCTCTGGTTTATGGCCAGATGAATGAGCCACCAGGTAATCGTTTGCGTGTAGCATTAACTGGGTTGACCATGGCAGAGTCATTCCGTGATGAGGGCCGTGACGTTTTATTTTTTGTAGATAATATCTACCGTTATACACTTGCTGGAACAGAAGTGTCTGCGTTGCTTGGACGGATGCCTTCTGCTGTGGGCTATCAACCTACGCTTGCTGAAGAGATGGGACGTTTACAAGAACGTATTACATCTTCTAAAACAGGATCTATTACATCCATACAGGCTGTCTATGTACCAGCGGATGATTTAACGGATCCTTCTCCAGCAACAACATTTGGACATCTTGATGCTACGGTAGTATTGTCGCGTGATATCGCGTCGCTGGGAATTTATCCTGCAGTTGATCCGCTCGATTCCACATCTCGACAATTAGATCCAATGATCGTTGGAGAGGATCATTACAATACTGCTCGTGCAGTACAGCAAACATTGCAGCGATATAAGGAATTACGCGATATTATTGCAATTCTTGGCATGGATGAACTTTCACCTGAAGATAAATTAACTGTAAGCAGGGCAAGAAAGATTCAGAGATTCTTATCTCAACCATTCTTTGTGGCAGAAGTATTCACTGGTTCACCCGGCAAATATGTGCCATTGAAAGAAACAATCAAAGGGTTTAAAGGGATTGTCAATGGTGAATATGATGATGTACCAGAGCAGGCCTTTTATATGGTTGGTGGAATCGAAGAAGCGATTGAGAAAGCTAAAACGATTCAATAAATAAAGCAAATATAATATATAAACCAAATGGGCACAATATTTCATCTGGATATTGTAAGTGCTGAAGAATCAATATATTCTGGACCCGCAGAGTTTATTGCGGCACCTGCACTTATGGGAGAAGTGGGGATTTTTCCTAATCATACACCAATGCTTACGCGTATTCGATCAGGTATGGTGAGAATTAAAGCTCCTTTAAAAGACGAAGAAGCAGTTTATGTATCAGGTGGTATGTTAGAAGTTCAACCAGACGTGATAACGATACTAGCTGATACTGCCATACGTGGCAAAGATCTCGATGAAGCTAAAGCTTTAGAAGCAAAAAGAAGAGCTGAAGAAGCTATGAAAAATAAAATATCTGAGATTGAATATGCGCGTGCTCAAGCTGAATTAATTGAGGCAGCAGCTCAACTTACTGCTATTCAAAAACTCAGAAATCGCGGTCACTAGAATAAAATAAGTTGATAGCCGTTTAATAAAACGGTTATCAACAGTACAAGCAGAGGGCCAGAAAGCAGTCTGATATATATTTTGATACGCTTTGGTCATGCAATATCGTTTTTATTTTAATCTCTTCAGGTCAATTCTCTGACCCCTTGGGGCGTTAGAAACAGCAGAGGCGACTGTCCCGAAGAGGAAAAAACAACGTAATACCCCGCTGCTTGAGCGGGGATAATCGTTGTTTTAGGTCGCCACAATTTTATTCAAATCTTCTGATTTCATTTCCTATATCCAGCGCGATAATTTCATGCTGCGATATCCTTTCTTTGTCTTTTTGATAAAGTATTTACCTAACGTGAGTTCGACATAAGAAAAGAAGTAAAAGGAATCTGAATTCCTTATGATGAAGCGAATTTGGAAAAGAGTTTCATCATTAGAGGAGTCAGA
>NZ_FNPJ01000044.1 GCF_900107265.1 Nitrosomonas sp. Nm33
GTGCATTATGTAATCTCGAAAATGCCCCGGCTTTAATCAAAAGTATAACCGGCTGGGATTGGATTATTAATGCAGTTTCTAGTGCAAATTAGAATTATAATCAGCAAACCACTTTATAGCACGTAAAATCTATTTCTTTTTAAGCTAATCAAGTTAGTTCGATGTTTAGTCCCACGGTAGTCGGGATGCAGCAAGTGGCAAGGAAGTTTTTGACGTTGCGGTCGAAGCGGATGGCCATGCGGTGGAAGTCTTTCATTCTGCCGAAGGTGCATTCGATCAGATTGAGTTGTTTATAGATGGCCTTGCGTAGCTAGTAGCTATAGTGGATTTTACGGTTTCTGCGTGGTGGGACGTGATGGAATGACAGGCGTTGTTCCTCTTTGCACAAGCCACTCTCGGAACGCCTTGCAGCCATAACCTTTGTCGACTAACAACTCCTTTGACGGCGGCATGGCAGCAAGACAGGCGTGTAGGCAGCCTTGTGGCCTCTGACCTAGCCAGGAGCGAGTATCATGACACAAGAACGCCCCTTGCCGTCGGTCACGAGGTGGATTTTGGTTATCCGTCCACCTTTGCTGCGACCAATAGCATGTAAGAAGGCCTCCCTTTTCCGCCGCCGGAGCATCGGTGGTTCTTGATAAAGATGCTGTCGATCATCAACCGATCCGATTCTCCTTCCGCTCCGGCCAGCGCAGAGAATATCCTTTTCCAGACGCTGCGTTCAGTCCATCTAACAAGGCGGTTATAGAGCGTTTTCTTTGAACCGTATTCTCGCGGAGCATCCGCCCATCTGCCGACGCTTTTCAAAACATGCACGACCCCACTCAAAACCTTCCGGTCGTCAACACGCTTCAAGTACCCGCGTGCTCTGCGATATTAGCGGCTCTATCCGTGACCATTGTCACCCGTAGTCACCCGTAGTCACCCGTAAACCAGAATAATTCCTTCATGATCTAATCCCCCTCTCAGAGCACTGAATCGTGCTTGTTTCTCGATAGATAGCTTGAAATTATTCGTAATTAAAGGGTCTGGATTTTAGAACTTAATGGTCGCCATCGTATACCCAAAATTGGTATCTCTGCTTCCTGGACCGTTCGGAACTTTATCAAAGAAATCATCTTTGAATAAATGGCTAAACCCTATATCAAAGCTTACACGTTTTAAGAAACTCCACTGAGGATCCCATCCTATGCTGACATCCAACATATGTCCGAGAAAACTTCCTGCTCTACCAGTTGGGTCTTGCAGACCGGAGCCTACAAAGGCGCCACGTTTATCAGCCAACCAATACGCACGATGGGACATCATGAACCTGACATTGGGAACCGGTGTAAGATTCATACGAAAACCTACAGGGGAAAAAAGGTTGGAAGGGAAAAAAGGTCCAAACGTAGCAGTGGGACCAAATTCTACCCGGCGTTTTGCAAACAGAAGGTCAAAATTCTTGCTTGGATTAGGATCACCCGATGCATAATCAAACAGGTAGATAACCCTGAGAGGCCATGGTGTTTCAAAGCTGTAACCTATTTCTCCATGATGGCGATGCGCAAAAACACTTTGATCTCGGGTATCCCCAAATTGATACATCGACTCAATTTCATAGTCTAATGAGCCTCTGGTAGGTTTGGCAAACAACCTGAAACCTGGCGTGGATAAATTACGTTGCCTCAGATTATCACCTTCATTTAATTGAAACCAATAGGCATCAAAATTAGCCCAGCGCATATCACGATTAGTAATGTGTACTCCCGAAAAATAGCTTTCGGGAGTGTTCCAGTTTAACTGTGACACTTCACGTTGGACAGGTCGTGTGCCAAATATATGGAGACCCCATTTCTCTTTATCGCTTCCTAATGTAAATCGTATCCCATCAAAAGTAGGCGTGAAGGATCCCCACCGATGTCCACCGACCAAGCGCGATTCCCCATATTCCAGAATCATACGACCCACTTCGAATGTTGCACCATAACCTGTACCTAAAAAATCCTTGGACGTTAGATCAAGGCGAAGCTGGGTAAAGTCAAAATGATCAGCAAAAACCGGGTTATGCTGTTGTCCATGTTCCGCCAGCGGTGCGCGGAAATCGGTTAGCTCGAGCGTAAATTTTAAAGGATCGATAATATTTTTGACCTCGAACAAGAACCTGGTCCGTTGATGAATCTGTTCATTACCATCCGGAATAGCTCTTGTAAAACCATGATCATATACTTCATAGCGCGTCCGATGCTCAATAGCCAAATTGAGCCAATCTGGGGCCATGGCAGCAAGCGGGGTTTTATGGTTCTCCATAAGATCGGTCAGTCTATCAAAATCAAACCGGGTGCTTCCTACCCCTTCCTCCACATTGAATGGGGGGCCGTTGCGTCTAGTACCATCTCTGAAAAGATTTCTGAAAAAATCTGATAGTGTTTTATCTTTTTGTGTCTCCGTATTTTGTGCTTGTGCAACGATAGTATTGCTACTGAAAGATAATGATTTTTTAGCTTCTCTTCCTTCTGTCTTCTGCTCTTCCGCAGCGAAAGAGATACTTCCCCCTACGTGAAATCCAATAACCAGACTGATCATCATGCTGGTTATTTTTTTATCATCCCTCATCATGTTTTACAGCCTCCTTTAAGGTCAAATATCCAAAAAATATTTGTAATTTATGTATTTTGGTTATTCTAAGAAAATCGCAATTAACAACTAGTGCATAAAACCTTATGAAATGTGATCAATAAAAACTCAGCAATACAAATATGACAAGCATTTATCTAGAGCTATGAATAATGAACCTGCTCTTGCATGTCTATATGCTCAGTTTGAAACAGTGTAGCTTTTTTATTATGAAAATCTTGTGATTTTATTTAAAATTTATTTATATTTTTTTTAACCTGTTTTTTTCCTAAATAAGGAAAAAAACAATGAATTGCATTGCGAAAGAAAAGGAGACGAATTTAATAAAGTGACAAAAGTGGTATGGAACAGCAGAAGCCTGTACATAATGATTGGTTCGCTAGAGATGCTTAATTGCAAAAATAAATTATTTTATTATCTTGGCTAACCAACTGTTTTTTATAAATATAGATCTCGGAAAGCTTGTAATAAATTAATGCAATTAAGCACTAGTAAGGAAAGAGAAATATGTAATTAAGCCAATAAATCAGGCTGGATATAGTTCTCACTATGCCATTTTTGCCGGCAAAGCCGGAGCGATAATCAGTTAGCAAAAAAGAATCAATTCATAAGGAGTGGTGCTGATGATAGAGAAATATAAATCCGAACATCTTTATGAGTGGATGGTAGAAATTAGACGAAAGTTGCATCGTCACCCTGAACTAGCTTTTGAAGAAATCGAGACTGCCAAAGTATTAATGGGGCAATTAACCAAATTGGGTATTTCTTATGACTATGCTGGCCCGGGCAATGCGGTTATCGGCAAACTGTCATGTGAGAATCCTGCGGCGCCGACCATTGCTTTGCGTGCAGACATGGATGCGCTGCCTGGCACTGAAAACACCCATTTGCCTTTTGCTTCCTGCATTAAAGGTAAAATGCATGCCTGCGGTCACGATGCACATATGGTTATGGTGCTGGGTGCTGCTGCTCTGCTGAAAGCATTTCCTCCTCCTTGCCACGTGTTGTTTATTTTTCAACCTGCTGAAGAAAAAGGGGGCGGAGCGCGGGTAGTGCTGGAATCGGGCGCATTGCAAGGGGTCAGCGCGATATTTGGCGGACATGTGACTCATCACTATCGTGTGGGAGAAATCATGGTGGCTGATGGGGTGATCACAGCCCAGTCCGATCGTTTTAAAATCCATATTAAAGGCAAAGGCGGGCATGGCGCGCGACCGCATGAAGCGACCGATGCCATCGTGATTACTGGCTTGTTAATCACTGCTATGCAAACCTTGGTCTCGCGAGAAATTAATCCAGTCTATCCTGCCGTGGTGACGATTGGTACGGTTCACGCGGGTAGTGCGCCTAATGTGATTGCAGAGGAGGCTATCTTGGAGGGATCGATTCGTAGCACCTTGCCCCAAGTGCGTGATCACATCCATACGGGATTAAGGCGTATGGCTAAAGCCATCGGTGAATTACACAATGCCAAAGTTGACGTTGACATCACACAAGGTTACCCACCTGTTGTCAATACGACACGGGAAAGCCATATTGCCTATCGTGCGGCTGAAAAAGTGGTCGGACACGCAGGCTTAATGACCCTTGATCATCCGAGCATGGGGTCAGAAGATTTTTCTTATTATCTGCAAAAAATACCCGGTTGCTATGTACGCTTTGGCGCAAGACGGCATGAGAATGAATATATTCCGTTACATAGTCCAGAATTTGATATCAATGAGGAGGTATTGAAAGTGGGAGCTGCATTTTTCGATGAAGTCGTCAGAGAGGCGGCACAAGACTATTTGAGTTGATTTTACTTTGGAATTCATTCCCTCAAAACCATTAACTGTCGGGGTAGAACTCGAGCTGCAATTGCTCGATAAGGAAAATCTCAGCTTGATAAACGGCATCGGGTCTTTGCTCGAGTGTTTCCCAGAGTCACCCTATATTAAACAGGAGTTTATCCAAAATACCGTCGAGGTGATTTCCAAGGTCGGTGAAAATACGGCAGAGGTCCATGAACACCTCGCACAACTTGTCAAAGAAGTGAAACAGACCTGTTTTACGCTGGGAATGGAGCTATGTGCTGCCGGCACCCATCCCTTTGACAAGGAATTAGCTTTGTTTACCCCGTTGCCCCGTTATCTGAGAATGGAAAAGGACACGGGCTATTTAGGTCATGCCCAAATCACTTTCTCGACTCAGGTACACATTGGTGTCAAGGGTACAGCCGAAGCGATTTATCTGATGCGTGCATTAAAGGCTTATCTGCCACTCTTAATTGCGCTTTCTGCCAGTTCTCCCTTTTGGCGCGGCTATGACACAGGCTTTGTCTCCTATCGCCTGCGCATTCTAGCAGCTAGTCGTAGTTATGGTATACCGCCAAGTTTTAATGATTGGCATCAACTCATGGATTTTTATAAAGCCTCGCAAAATGCTGGCATGATACAAACCATCAATGATATCCATTGGGATATCAGAGTGCGACCGCAGTGGGGTACAGTCGAAGTCAGGGTCATGGACGCACAACCCACTATTACCGAGTCAATGCAACTCGCTAGTTTTATTCGAGTGTTGGCAGCCTATCTGTTAGCACACCAGGAAGGAAGCCAACATTGAAAATATGCTCCATGCATTACCCTGGTGGATTGAGAAAGACAATTATTATATGGCTTCGCGGTTGGGGCTGAAAGCAAACTGTGTAGTCGATAAAAATGGTTCATTCAAATCTATCTATGAAATTTGGCAGATAGTGCAAACTGAAATCCGACCTTATGCCAGTGAAATAGGAGAATCGGAATATTTTGAACAACTTGCCAAGCGTGTAGCAGAACGTAATATCAGTTATCAGCGTCAACGCAAAGTTTACCAAGAAACACACTCATGTGAGAAAGTTGTTTCCTTGCTTATCAAGGAGCTGGAAGACGATCTGGCTTGTGGTTTAACCTAAAAACCACTTTTAGGTTAAAATGAATGAATCACTGCGCTATTTATGCAGATCTGTTGTGACTGGATGCACCAATGGCTTGATTTGACTATCCCCGCAGGCGCGGGGAAAACTCAAAGGTGCTGAATGGAGGAATGATCATTTGATGAGGTTTGTCTTCTATTTATACCTATACGGATCAGTTATTCAATCATCAAAGTCATCAATAGAGATTGCGCGAGATAGCTGATGATGATCTTTTAGCCAGCGTTTGAAAAACTTGTCGTCTTGTATCAGTTGTAAATCTTCCCGCATGGCATCTATATCTTCTTTGAGCGAGGCTTCCTCTCTCCTTAGGTTGCGCTTTAGATGAGCTGTACTCAGGGTTTCATAAAACTCGAGGCCGAATTCGTTGCGTGCAGCGTGACGGCGATGATGTAATTCGTCTTCAAGCTCCTTAACCTGCTGTCTGAGTAATAGTGTCAGTGAGGCAATTTTTTCTTCTGCCATTTTGGCGATGGATGCAGTGTCAGTGAGTTCAGTGCGCAGCTGAATCTGCAACAATGCAACTAAATCACGGCGATCATAAGCAGCATTGGCTTCACTCATTAAAGCCGTTTTGCGGGTACGTTCATCTGGGTCGTTTTCGCGATCAGGGTGTAACGCGCTGGCGAGCAGGCGGAATACCTTGCGCAGGGTAGTTTCTGCTTCCTGTTGTTCCGCCTCGGCCTTGAGTTGAGCGGCAGTGGGCTTTCTTTTGCTCGTTCGGGCCTGTTGGCGTGCATCTTCTTCAGCGGCAGCCTCGCGGAATCGCGCTATGCCGGCGTTAAATACATCCTGCATGGTTTCTAGTGGGTCATCGTCAGCCAGGGGTTCTCCTAGCATGTCTTCCATCATCGCGCGCATTTCCATGATGCTGGCTTGTTCTTTCTGCGCCAGGCTTGCGGTGCTGTGTTTGTCATGCAGAATTTGCATTTCCTCGTCACCATGCGCCGCGAGCTGTTCACAGAGATTGCATAGAATCGTGGTGGCGATACGTTTTTGTGTGGGGGTTAAGCCCTTGCGTTGCAATCGCTCATCCAGCCATAACACCATCTCACGCGTGAGCACCCGCTGACGCTCGTGCAGCGGTGCAATCGTCTGGTGGTATAGTGGACGATGTGCATCGCTGATGGCTTGTAATTCAAGAAGCTGTTTCTTGAGCTTCTCGATACGTTCGAGTAAACGGTTGAACCGCTGCTGACCAGGCGTTAACTGGGAATCTTGTGTGGTCAGTTTCAGTGCGGTTGTAGAGTTGTTTACAGTTTGCTTGGAAGCAGAGGGTATTTCATCAGTGAATAAATCGAATTGGTGAGGCATGGTCATCCTGTCTAGTCGATTGAGTTGTATAATGAAGGTGTTTTTAGAGTACGAATAATTTTGCAAAATACCGACAGTAGAGAAGAGATTATATCGCTCTAAATTATAGGAAATCATAGAACTTTTTCCCTTTGTTGGGGTCGATAGATTTGTAGCTTTAAGAGAAATGAAGTACTTTCAAGCCGTCTCTACTGCAGTATCGATGATGGAATCACCCGTTCTTCCGTTATATACTTACCGGACGTTTCAAAATAACCCATTCAATTTCCAGCTAAGCTACTTGTAATATTCCGTGAGTAATAAATTATATATTAAGACTTTTGGTTGCCAGATGAACGAGTATGACTCGGATAAAATGGCGGATGTACTTCATGCTGCAAGGGGTATGGAGTTGACCGATAACCCCGATCAAGCTGATGTGATCTTGTTCAATACTTGCTCTGTTCGTGAGAAAGCGCAAGAAAAGGTTTTTCATGATCTCGGGCGAGTGCGGCACCTGAAAAAAAACAAGCCGAATTTGTTAATTGGCGTTGGAGGCTGTGTGGCCAGCCAGGAAGGGGCAGAAATCGTCAAACGCGCTCCCTTTGTGGATTTGGTGTTTGGACCACAAACATTGCATCGCTTACCGGAATTGATCGAGGAACGGGAGTCAACGGGTCAACCGCAAATCGATATCTCTTTTCCTGAAATTGAAAAATTCGATCATTTGCCGCCTGCTCGTACAGAAGGGGTTACGGCTTTTGTTTCTATCATGGAAGGCTGCAGCAAATACTGCAGTTTTTGTGTGGTTCCGTATACGCGCGGTGAAGAAGTATCGCGCCCGCTCAATGATGTGCTAGTTGAAGTTGCAGGACTGGCTATGCAGGGTATCAAGGAAATTACCTTGCTCGGACAGAATGTCAACGCCTATCTTGGTAAAATGGATGATGGTGAAATCGCTGATTTTGCACTGTTGCTTGAGTATATCCATGAGATCCCTGGCATTGAACGTATCCGCTATACAACGTCACATCCCCGGGAATTTACCAGTCGTTTGATTGAGGCCTATGCGAAGTTACCCAAAGTGGTCAGCCATTTGCACTTGCCAGTTCAATCTGGTGCAGATAGGGTTCTGGCAGCGATGAAACGTGGCTATAGCGCGCTCGAATATAAATCGATCATACGCAGAATACGCGCGGTTCGTCCTGATATTTCAATTAGTTCAGATTTTATTATTGGATTTCCGGGTGAGACCGATGCCGATTTTGAAGCGACCATGAAGCTGGTTGAAGACGTGAATTTTGATGAATCATTCAGTTTCATTTACAGCCCACGACCCGGTACGCCTGCTGCTGATCTGCCTGATGATACCCCTCATGAAACCAAATTAGCGCGGCTCTATCGCTTACAGGAAAAAATTGCTCAGCAGGCGCAAGCCATTAGCCAAGGCATGGTGGGAACAAGTCAGCGTGTATTGGTAGAGGGGCCTTCCAAAAAGAACCTTGATGAATTTTGTGGTAGAACCGATAACAATCGCGTAGTCAATTTTGCAGCGGCGCCTGAACTGGTTGGTCATTTTATAAATATCAGAATTACAGCAGCACTTTCTCATTCATTGCGAGGGGAAATTATCCATGAATAGCGATCAAGTGGTCGATGAAAGCTTGATTATCACTTGCAATCTATCGTAACCCCTGCCAGAATCAATACGTCGTATTTATTTAGCAAAAGTTTTGAAACCTAAACCTGTCGAGATTACTTTTTCTCCGGTTGATAACCGACGTCTAGCCAATCTCTGTGGCGCGCTAGATGAAAACCTTAAACAGATTGAAAACGCGCTGGATGTCGTGATCGCACGGCGTGGTGAACATTTTAGTCTACATGGTCAAGCAAATCAGACGCAGCTTGCTGTTCAAGCCCTGAAGAATTTTTATAACCAGTCACACCATCATCTTAGTATAGAGCAAGTGCAACTCGGTTTGATCGAGATAACCAACGCACCTCGTTTAACCAACGCGCCTCATTCTTTACAGCCGACAGTGGATGAATCGACGGTTACTGAGTTAGCAGTACCAAAATTGATCACGCGACGTAGCAATTTACATGGTCGCACGCCACGGCAGGTGCAATACCTGCAGCAAATCCAGGATCATGATATTACCTTTGGCATTGGTCCGGCAGGTACCGGTAAGACCTATCTAGCAGTTGCCAGCGCGGTTGACGCATTGGAACGCGAAACGGTCTCACGCATTATCCTGGTGCGGCCTGCGGTCGAAGCGGGTGAACGCCTGGGCTTTTTGCCAGGAGATATGGTGCAGAAAGTCGATCCCTATTTACGCCCGCTTTATGATGCGCTTTATGATCTCATGGGATTTGATAAAACCGGTAAGCAGTTTGAACGTAATACCATTGAAATTGCCCCGTTGGCATTCATGCGTGGACGTACCTTAAATCAATCGTTCATTATTCTGGATGAAGCACAGAACACGACGCCGGAACAAATGAAAATGTTCCTGACACGGATAGGTTTTGGTTCCAAAGCAGTCATTACAGGCGATATTACCCAAATTGATTTACCCAAGAATCAGAAAAGTGGTTTGGTCGATGCAGACCATGTCTTGGGAAAGATACGAGGGATAGCCTTTACCCATTTCAAAAGCGAAGACGTCGTACGCCATCCGCTGGTGCAGCGTATTGTCGACGCTTACGAGAAACATGAAAAACGCCAGTAAGGTTCCCGAACCTTCACCTGCTACAAATCATAAAAAATTTAAATTAGTGCTGCAATATGCCGCTAAATTTCCCGGAACACCTACTCGGTCGCAGTTTCATAAATGGGTGAATGCGTCATTGATGCAGAGTGCGGAGATTGTTTTACGGATTGTTGACGAAGAGGAAGGCAGAGAGCTCAACCGCCATTTTCGTGGTAAAGACAAAGCAACTAACGTATTGACATTCGTATACGATGAGCTGCAACCCTTGTCAGGCGATATTGTGCTCTGTGCGCCGGTCGTGATTAGCGAAGCACAACAACAACAAAAAGATTTGGCTGCGCATTACGCCCATCTGACAGTGCATGGTGTATTGCACTTGCAAGGCTATGATCACGAGCATGAAACAGATGCGGCGATCATGGAGCAGCTTGAAACAGAAATTATCACCCGACTAGGTTACGCCGATCCTTATCATGAACAATAAGGTTGCGATAGCTTTCGTTCACAGTTCAGGTTTTTTAGAGCGCTGTTTTGCACACACATTAATCAATGATGAAACTAATCATGAATAATTCCTCACCTAAAATCAGCTGGTTTGAACATCTTGGTTTACTCCTTTTGCGCCAGCCCGAAGATCGTGAGCAGTTAGTGACTTTGTTGCATTCTGCATTTGAGCGCAATTTGCTCGATGCCGATGCACTGGCCATGATCGAAGGGGTGATGCACGTATCCGAAATGCAGGTGCGCGATATCATGGTGCCGCGCGCCCAGATGGATACCATTGATATCAGTGAAAAACCGGATGAATTCATTCCGAATGTCATAGAAAAGGGACATTCACGTTTTCCTGTCACTGATGGCAATAAAGATCATGTGATTGGCATCCTGCTGGCAAAAGATTTACTGCGCTACTATGCAGGAGAAGAAGAGTTCGATGTGCGTGATATGCTCCGTCCGGCCGTGTTTATTCCTGAATCCAAGCGGCTCAATATTTTACTCAAGGACTTCCGCCGTAGTCGCAATCATATCGCCATCGTGGTAGATGAATATGGCGGTGTGGCTGGTTTGGTCACCATCGAGGATGTGCTGGAGCAGATCGTGGGAGAGATTGAAGATGAGTATGACTTTGATGAAGAGGAAGCGAACATCGTAGCCGATACCAGCGGTTATTATCGTGTTAAAGCGATCACGGAAGTCGCCAGTTTCAATGAGGCACTGGGTGCCACCTTCAGTGACGAAGATTTTGATACGATTGGTGGGCTCGTTACCAGCAAATTTGGCCGGCTGCCCAAGAATGGAGAATCAATTGTGATAGATAATTTCAGATTTACGGTGCTACGTGCCGACAGTCGCCGCTTGCATCTGCTAAAAGTTGAAAGAGCGGAACCAAGCTCTTGAAATTTTTCAGTCTGTATTTTTAATATAGCTAACTACCCACTCATTAGCTTAGCGGAAAATACTTTTCTGGACTAACGTTTCAAAATGCCAGATGTTAAAATAACTGGCAAATGCCCAACATCACTACCCGCAGTTTTTCTCAACATGCTTTTGACACGCTTAATCAATACGGTTTACCTTCCGTATTGGCACGTATTTATGCCGCGCGTGGTATTGAACAACCCCAGCAGCTTGAGACAGAATTATCCCAGTTGCTTCCATTTGAGCAGTTAAACAATGTTTCTCGCATGGCCGCACTGCTTGCTGATGCCATTGCCGGGCAGAAACGTTTGCTCATTGTGGCGGACTATGATTCAGATGGTGCCACTGCTTGTGCGGTGGCAATCCGTGCACTGAGAAAATTTGGTGCCATCGTAGATTATCTCGTTCCCAACCGTTTTGAGTATGGTTATGGTTTGACGCCGGAAATCGTGCATCTTGCGGCTACGTCTCCTGCTGGACAACCGGATATTCTCATTACCGTCGATAACGGTATCGCGAGTGTGGAAGGAGTACAGGAAGCCAATCAGCTGGGTATGCAAGTGTTCATTACCGATCACCACCTGCCGGCAGATCAGTTACCTGCTGCGGCAGTTATCGTCAATCCCAATCAGCCTGGCTGCAATTTTCCAAGCAAGCATCTTGCTGGCGTAGGAGTCATTTTCTACGTGATGCTCGCATTGCGCGCGGAGCTGCGCAAGCGGGGTGCGTTCATTGCCGCTGGTAAAGAACCCAATCTGGCGAGTTTGCTTGATCTGGTTGCGTTGGGGACGGTCGCGGATGTCGTCAGGCTCGATAGCAATAACCGCATCCTGGTTCAGCAAGGTTTGCAGCGTATTCGCAAGGGACGGGCATGTACCGGTATTAATGCCCTGTTACAAGTGGCAAAACGTGATTGCCGACAGGTGTCCACTTATGAACTGGGTTTCATCATTGGACCAAGATTGAATGCAGCCGGTCGACTCGATGATATGACCCTGGGCATCGAGTGCCTCATTACAGATGATGAATCCAGGGCGAGTCAGCTTGCCGCCCAGCTGGATGAGCTGAACCGGCAGCGGCGGGAAATCGAAGCAGATATGCAGAGTGATGCGTTAAGCAAACTGGCAACTGTCGTCGAAACTCAGGAATCGGCAACCGGCTCTTGCTACAGCTTATGCTTGTATGACTCAAGCTGGCATCAAGGTGTGATCGGTTTACTCGCTTCGCGCATCAAGGAAAAATTTCATCGACCGGTAATTACTTTTGCACCAGGTAATGAAGGTGAAATCAAAGGTTCAGGGCGTTCAATTCCAGGATTTCATTTGCGCGATGCATTGGATCTTGTTTCTAAAAGGTATCCCGGATTAATCCTGAAATTTGGTGGTCATGCCGCGGCAGCCGGATTGACTGTGCATGAGCAAAATTTTGAGCGTTTCCGGGATGCGTTTGAGCAAATTACGCAAGCACTGCTGACGCCTGCAGATTTAACTCGTGTCATAGAGACCGATGGGGAGTTGGATGAGGCTGAATTAAATTTGGATCTGGCGTACTGGCTGGCTGAGTGTGTCTGGGGGCAAGGTTTTCCCGAGCCAAGCTTTAGTGCCCATTTTTACGTGGAAAGCCAGCGTGTGGTAGGTGAGAAACATTTAAAATTAAAATTGAAGAAATTTGATTCGCACTGCAGCTACGATGCCATATTGTTTTTCCAGGCGGAGTTGCTGCCGCCAATGATTAACGCGGTCTTTCGTGTCCAAGCCAATGAATACAATGGTAATACTACCCTGCAATTACTCCTTGAACACTGGTTCCCAATTGACCCGATGATGATATGAATAATGCATTCTTACCAGGGGGAGAGCTTGAGCATCTCACTACATTTGTGACCAGTCTCGCCATTGGTCTTCTGATTGGGCTGGAGCGTCAGCGTAGCCCGGCGGCAAGAGCGGGATTGCGGACTTTCGCTCTAGTAGCGCTGTTTGGCACACTCAGCGCCATGCTTTCGCAAAAAACAAACTCGCCGTGGTTACTA
Source organism: Nitrosomonas sp. Nm33 (assembly GCF_900107265.1). GTDB lineage: Bacteria > Pseudomonadota > Gammaproteobacteria > Burkholderiales > Nitrosomonadaceae > Nitrosomonas. The sequence continues at coordinate 13,028 of NZ_FNPJ01000044.1, forward strand.
GTGAGCGGGCTGTTCCTGGTGGGAATCATGATGATCGCTGCGTATTTTCGTAAGCTGGATGAATTGACTGATCCAGGCACCACCACAGTTGCAGCTATCCTGGTGTGTTATGGATTAGGGGCTACTGTCTGGTACGGGGAATCCACGCTGGCGGTCATGCTTGCCATTATCACAACCATTTTGCTGTACTTTAAAGCTGAGCTGCATGGTCTGACGCAGAATCTGGATCGACGTGAGCTGATTTCGATGCTGCAATTTGCCGTGCTCACTTTTATCATTCTTCCGATCTTGCCTGATCAGAATTACGGTCCATACGATGCCATCAACCCCTATCAAGTCTGGCTGATGATCGTCCTGATATCGGGTGTCAGTCTGATGGGCTATATCGCATTGCGTGTTGTCGGACAGCGTTATGGGACCGTCCTTTTGGGGGTATTTGGCGGGCTGGTGTCCAGCACCGCCACCACCATGGTGTTTACGCGGTATAGCAAAGATAATTCAAGTCTGGCGAAACTGGCGGTGGTGGTGATTCTGCTTGCTAACCTGACGGTTTTGGTAAGACTGAGCGTCATCAGCGCAATCATTTCTCCGGTCATATTGCCAAAATTGTTGCCGATATTGGGGATGGGTCTTATGCTTGGGTTGATGGCCGCTGCTTTCTGGTGGCGTGAGCTAACCCGGCAAGCAGAGCTGCCTATGCCAGAAACCAGGAATCCGGCTGAACTGACTACTGCGGCAGGGTTTGGGATGCTTTACGGAATTGTATTGCTGCTGAGCGCCTGGTTATCGGACATTGCGGGTAGCAGCGGGCTTTATATGGTGGCTATCATTTCCGGTTTGACCGATGTTGATGCCATCACGCTCAGTAGTTTGCGCTTGCTTGATCTGGGTAAGCTGCAGGCGACGGAAGCAGTAACTGCCATTACGCTGGCCGTCATTTCAAATATCATCTTCAAGCTAGGATTGATACTGGCTATTGGTGGTTCGCTGCTAGCCAAGCGCAGCGCTTTAGGCATGATCATTACTGCGATCGGTTTGGGGTGCGCACTAATATTATCTGGAAAATGAAGCTGTAGATCATGCCATTTAAACTTGCTTTACCCGCGCCAGGAATGTTGACGCGTTATTTCGGTTTCGACGGTTCCGGCGACACCTTTGCCCTTGCCGAGCTGGCGCACTCGGGGCAATCGGCTAAGCCGCTGACGATCATTACTGCCAATGCATTGGATGCACAAAGATTGCTCGAAGAGTTCCCATTTTTTGCGCCTGAGCTAAACGTACATCTGCTGCCAGACTGGGAAACATTGCCTTACGACACCTTCTCACCGCACTTTGATCTGATATCTGAGCGACTCGCGACACTTTATCAGGTCATGAACGGTACCTGTGATGTATTAATTGTGCCTGTAACGACTGCCCTGTATCGCATGCTGCCAAAGGAATTTTTGGCAGCTCACACTTTCTTTATCAAACAAGGCAGTGTACTTGATTTATCTATATTCCGCGGCCAGATGACCTTGGCTGGCTATACGCATGTGACACAAGTATTGTCACCAGGTGAATACAGCATACGAGGGGGAGTGATCGATTTGTTCCCGATGGGCAGTCCGCTGCCTTATCGTATGGACTTGCTCGATAACGAAATAGAGTCGATCAAGACGTTCGATGTGGATACCCAACGCAGTATTTATCCCGTCAAAGAGATCAGATTGTTGCCTGCGCGTGAGTTTCCATTGGATGAGACAGGGCGCACGCGCTTTCGTATCAATTTTCGAGAAAAATTTGAAGGCGACCCGTCTCGCAGCCGGATTTATAAAGAAATCAGCAAAGGTAGCACGCCCGCAGGAATTGAGTATTATCTGCCGCTTTTTTTCGAACAAACCGCTACCTTGTTCGATTATCTGCCTCAGAATAGCTTATTATGCCTGCATCAGGACATTTATCCGGTGGTCGAAAATTTCTGGCGCGATACCCAGTCGCGTTACCAATTATTGCGCGGGGATATCAATCGTCCCCTGCTACCGCCAACTGAGCTGTTTCTGACCGCCGATGGCTTTTTTGGCAAACTGAAACCTTATGCGCGCATTCAAATTCAGGCTGGCAAAGACCTGAGTACTAAATCATTTACCCAACCTTTGCCAGTCGTGCGGGTGGATCGTCATGCGGCTAATCCGCTTGAAAAATTGAGTGCATTTATTGCCGAATTTACGCTATCGGGCGGGCGGATCTTATTACTGGCTGAGAGCATGGGGCGACGCGAATTGATGGCTGAATATCTGCATGAATATGGTCTGTTCCCGATGCTCTGTAAAGATTATGCAGAATTTCGGACAAGCGGCGAACCTTTCATGCTGAGCGTTGCGCCACTCCATAACGGATATATCCTCAATGCCGGCCGCTATGCATTGATTACCGAGAGTGAGCTTTACGCGACCCACGTACATGGGCGACGTGAGCGTGAGATGCGTAAGACTACTTCGACTGACGTCATGCTGCGCGATTTGTCGGAAATTAAGCCCGGTGATCCGGTGGTGCATGAGCAGCATGGTATTGGTCGTTATCTCGGTCTGGTTAATATGGATCTAGGCGAAGGGGAAGCCGGTCAAACCAGTGAGTTCCTTGCGCTGGAATATGCAGATGGCGACAAGCTGTATGTGCCTGTTTCTCAACTGCATCTGATCGGACGCTACAGTGGGGTTTCGCCTGAATCAGCCCCTTTGCATAAACTTGGCAGCGGGCAATGGGAGAAAGCCAAGCGCAAGGCCATGCAGCAAGTGCGCGATACGGCAGCTGAATTGCTGAATCTGTATGCACAGCGTGCAGCGCGTCAAGGCCATGTTTTCAAATTTAAACAGCATGATTATGAAGCGTTTGCAGAAGGATTCGGCTTCGAAGAAACCGTTGATCAAGCGGCGGCTATTGAAGCGGTCATCAACGATCTGAGCTCGGGCAAACCGATGGACCGACTGATTTGCGGCGATGTCGGTTTTGGTAAAACCGAAGTTGCTTTGCGTGCGGCCTTTATTGCTGTAGCAGATGGCCAACAGGTGGCAGTGCTGGTTCCCACCACCTTGCTGGCGGAGCAACATTTTCAGAATTTCTCGGATCGCTTCGGCTTGATTACTGATCAATGGCCCGTGAAAATCGCCGAGCTATCACGCTTTCGTTCTGCCAAAGAACAGGCGCAGGCTTTGGAAGGGCTGTCCAACGGGCAAGTAGACATCATCATCGGGACACACAAGCTGATCCAGGAGAAGGTCAAATTTAAGAATCTCGGCTTGGTGATCATCGACGAAGAACATCGCTTTGGTGTTCGTCAAAAAGAACAGTTAAAGAAGTTGCGTGCCGAAGTGGACGTGCTGACATTGACGGCTACACCCATCCCTCGCACGCTTGCTATGTCGCTGGAAGGGTTGCGCGATTTTTCTATCATCGCTACTGCTCCGCAAAGACGACTGGCTATTAAAACATTCGTCCATTCTTTCTCGGAAGGCATTATCCGCGAAGCCTGCCTGCGGGAATTGAAACGCGGTGGACAAATTTATTTTCTCTATAACGAAGTCAGCACTATCCAGCACATGTATGACAAGCTGATGCAGCTTCTGCCGGAAGCACGTATCCATATTGCCCATGGGCAGATGCGTGAAAGCGAGCTGGAGCACGTCATGCGCGATTTTTACCAGCAACGCTTCAATCTGCTGCTTTGCACCACCATTATCGAAACCGGCATCGATATTCCCACCGCCAACACTATCATCATCCACCGTGCAGATAAATTCGGTTTGGCGCAATTGCATCAGTTGCGCGGCAGGGTGGGGCGTTCTCACCATCAAGCCTATGCTTACCTGCTGACGCCAGATGAGGAAGCGCTTGGTGCGCAAGCCAAAAAAAGATTGGAGGCAATTCAATCGATGGAAGAGCTCGGTTCAGGTTTTTACTTGGCAATGCATGATCTCGAAATTCGTGGAGCTGGCGCTGTGCTGAGTGAATCACAAAGCGGTGAAATGCAGGAAGTTGGTTTTAATCTCTACAGTACTATGCTGGAGAACGCGATCAAATCGCTCAAGGCAGGTTGTGAGCCAGATATGCAGCATCCGCTCGGCATTGCCACTGAAATCAAACTGCATGTGCCTACCTTGCTGCCAGAAGATTATTGCAATGATATCCATGAACGCCTGGTGCTGTATAAACGCATGGCGAATTGCACCGATGATGCGCAACTGGATGATATGCACCGCGAACTGATCGATCGCTTCGGTTTGCTGCCTGATCCTGCCCGAGCACTACTGGACTGTCATCGGCTACGCATTGCCGCCAAACCGCTTGGCATTGTGCGGATTGATGCCAGCGCTGACAATATCCTCATTCAATTTGCGCCCAACCCCCCTGTGGAAGCGGGCAAAATCATCGTGCTAATTCAGAGTGGGCGAGAGTACAGCCTGGCCGGCCCAGATCGCCTGAAAGTCCAGGTAAAAATTCCAGATGTGGCAGAGCGAGCCAAGCGCATCAGGAAGCTGATGGAGATGTTGGTATAGTCAATATCCAACTTATCTTGGGTTACTTCGTTTTGAGTGAATGCTGTAACTACATACAAGTTGGTCGCAAGCCAGTGCTTATATGAACCTGCAATTTGACAGATGGTTGAATAATTTATTTATGAATCAATAAGTAAAGTCATCATTAATACATTTGTGCGTAGGTAAATATCTTCGCGTCATCACTTAATTTATCCAGGCGATATGATCCTAAAAGCAGTTTTTTAGAATGGTCTATAGATTGAGTTCAATGGTTTTTTATAGATGCGTTATAGGCTTCCACGTAACTGTTAGCGAGATTCCATATAAAGGAGGATAAAAGATGGCAATGACAGCCGGAAGTGCCAGTTCCATTCCCGAACTTAAAACAACTTCCGACAACATTATGCTTGCTGCGCTTAATCTTTCCGCACGAGCCTATTCCGATAACCATCTCGACGATCAGTCGGTCATCGATACTGTGAATGCACGTATTCAAAGCTGGGTACCTTTAGAAGCGACAGCTTTGGGTTTTGCAGGAAACGATCCGGGATTCAGCACAATAAACGGGAGTTTGTTGCGATATGACAATGAAAATGCTTCGGTAACTGTTGGTTTAACCATACTGGGCGGCAAACGCACGTTAGGCATTTCATTTGAGGGCTCTAATGATTTTTCTACAGAAAACGGCAGAAAGGACTGGAATAATAATGTTTTCAACATTAAGGGTTACTACGATCTTTTAAACGACCCTCGCAGCGATAACGAAATCAGTTTCCTTCGAGCGATTGTCAACTATATTAATAGTCAAGGTATTGAACAGGTGCTCGTGACTGGCCATAGCCTCGGGGGAGCAGCCGCGCAATTCTTCATGCAAGACTATGGTGTCACCGATGACAGATATATCGGGATAACTTTTGGATCGCCCGGTACCAATCGTTTTCAAGTATTACCGGAAGAACGCTTTGCCAATATTCGTCATAATGACGATGAAGCGGTGATAGCAGGAGATGCACGGGGATATGAAGTTAGTGGTTCGATTATCAATGTACGGGTCGATGATGATGGATTATCAGAACACGCACTGTTCATCCCGCTGGATGACTCGGAAATCAGCTACCGGAAAAGCATTGAATTTATAACTTCTCAATTGGATGCGAAAACTTTGTTTCGGGATATGAATATTGTCCCTGGCACCAATGGCAATGACAATTTGAATGCAAAAGAAGGCCAAAACATTGAGGTCCTGCTGGGCGGCGGTGACGCTGACAGCATGACGGGCGAGGTGTCGGGTGAGCAACATATACAGATTTTCAAAGGTGGCTTGGGCAACGATACTATTCATGGTGGTGGAGGAATCGATTATGTCCTCTACAGTGGTGCCCGCTCCAATTTTACTCACCAAGTTTCGCCAGCCGGTGAGTTAATCGTAATTGATCAACGGACAGCGTCGAATAATGAAGGAACCGATATACTTCAAGGTATCGAGCGAATCATTTTCGCTGATATGGCTTTTGCGCTCGATGTAGATGGTTCGGCTGGGATGGTTGCGAAATTGATTGGAGCTGTTTTTGGCGCGGGAAGCGTTTCTAATGCCCATTATGAGGCAATCGGCCTTTCCGAGTTGGATAAAGGTATTGGCTATGAAGATCTCGCTGCCTTCGCTATCGCCGCAACCGGTGCAAATACGCCCGCGCAAGTGACTTCATTACTCTGGAACAACCTCATGGGTTCACCTCCAACAGCGGAACAGGCGCAGCCATACATTGATTTGCTGAATTCAGGCACATCCATTGGAGAATTGGGTGTGTTCGCGGCAGAGCACTCACTCAATCAAGCGAATATAAAGCTGACCGAGTTGAGGGAAAGCGGGATCGTTTTTGATCCGCTGGGTTTTATTGTCTAGCGTAGCGTTGGAACCAGCCAGGACTGATTAACAGTCAGCAACGCGCGCTATGTTGGATTATTGACTAAAGGTAGCAATGGCTGCTGCGCCGGTGGCAAATGAACCGTCAACTGATCGAATGAAATTACCCAATTATAATGATTGCAGGCGCTGAGTATGGTGCGGTGCAAGAAACGGTGGATCGACCAGTAGTCTTCAGCGCCAGCGCCCGTGAACACACCAACGATCAGCAGATTCAATGAAGAGTTCGTCGCCTCATTGAATTCTACCAGCAATCCCGTTAGATGAGGATGAAAGGATTGTTGCGCTAACTGCTCTTCCAGATAGGCACGTAGTGTCGGCACAATGTCGGTCAGAATAACCTCTTGATGCTGATAATCCAGCTTGAAGATGATCGGTATCGCAAAACCGTCCCGCGACAAGTTACGAGGATTTTTGCCAAGATAATCAGCTATGCTAAATGTGGTAGTTGCTCCAATTATTTGAATTTGCACTATTTCTGGGGTTTGAAGCAATACCTTGCCATAAATGTCGCCCTCTAGGATAACGATATCGCCCTCTTGACTAGGGAACCAGGGTTCTTCCGGGGAATAGGGGCGTGACTGCAAATCCACCAAGCGGTCGATAGGTAGACGCAGTAATCCGCCGTGAAGTAAAGGGTTGTACAGTGTTGAAAAGAGGTTAAGTGAAGCAATTCTCCAAGGTATCCCATTGTATAGGATGCGCTCACCTTCTCGGACGCCGCCCATATTGAGCAGAAGGCGAATTTCTCGGATATAACGTGGCAACGACTTTTGTAATCCCCAAGTTAATCCGATCATCAGCAGAATCATGAGTCCAAGTAACAGCCAGTCGCCGCGAACGTACAAAATAAGCTTGGCGATAAGCGAAGCCAGGATCACAGTCAGCGCCCGGAGCAACAGGGCAATGGCCCGGGCAAGCCGTCGTGTTCCAGGTTCATGCTTTCGGCTTGGCAATCGGCTGATTATTCGCCCGAGGCCCATCAGCGCCACATAGATCAACACAAAGCCACTCAGCGCCAGTACTAAATTAAGTCCACGCCCGCTGGCAAACTTTTGCAGTCTGGCGACGAATTCCTCACCCAGTTCGTCACTAGGTGTACTTAAACGTTGCAGTTGGGTATTAATTCGCTGTAAACGGTTTTCGGCATTTTCACGTTGCTCCTGCCATTGATTAAGCAGCTCTTTAAGAGCGCGTTTGACCGATGATGCCGTGGTTTGCGAAAGGGCCTTCTCCAATTTGGCAATTGCTGTGTCAGCGAGCTGCAAGCGATCTTCTTGCACCATTTGCTCACTTTTTAGCTGTTCTATCCTGCGCGGTCGCTCGGTCAACTGCTTTAGCTCATCCAGTAGTGGCCGTACGATCTTCTCTAATTCCTTTTGCCAGTCAAACAGGGCCTCCTCGGACTTCCGGGTTAATGTTGCGAGACTTAGCCCTCCAGTTACCATCTCCTCAAAAGAGTTCTTCAAATCGAGTAAACGTTGATTGAGTGATTCTAATTGTTCTTGGATTTGCTGCACGCCTGCTGGATCGGAAGTGCGTTTCAATTGCTCACTGAGAGCAGCGCGCTCTTTTTCAGTTTCTTTGATAGTAACTAGAAGCTCATGCAGTGATTCTTCTGACGAGGGTGATTCAGTAGATTGCTTAGTGGTCGTGGTCGTTGTCGCTGTCGCTGGCTTAGCTGCCGGTACTGGTTGTGCACAAATGTCTGGCGAGAGTAAAACGAAGAAGAAAAAGAGGACTAGTTTAAGAAAGGTCATGAGAATGCTCCTCCTATCTTTTCCATCAAATATAAAGTTACGGAGAATCGACCGTGTTGTCAAATCAGATGGACGAGTGACTCAAATGGAATTTTTTTCTAGCCCAGATTATAGAAAAATTGAGAGTGAGGAATGAGCATGGTGAAAAGTGGCGCAGAAGTCAAAAATCAGCATGTTTTCGTGATACCGGGCGGTCGCCCGACTTGATGAGCGGTATACTGGTCCATGCACTACCTACCACTATCTTGGATATGGAAGGAACGAAAAATCTCAGTGATCCCTACGCTGCAATCGTACGCTTAAAAGCAAAATAAACTTTGAAATTTAACGAAATATTCTAGCAGGTGGCCTAATTCCATTTCTAAAACAAGCCTGACTTTGTTGGCTTCTCCTTGCCGTATTATTTATACTGTCTGCGGCTCGCTCTTGCGTCATGTTTGATTTAGAAATGGAATAATGACCACCTGATATTATGCTGGTAGTTCAGACTTTTACCCTGTCCGGGGTATTGGGTGTTGACTGCTTCAATATATTTTTTGCTCTTTATCGAAACTACCAGATTCTCACCAAATTTCGACAACCACCCCCGGTTTAAGCCATTTGCTGAGTTTATCAATCTGAGCATTAGTTAGCGCAATACAACCATTTGTCCAGTTGTACAGCCCATGAACCTCGTGATCTCCTTGCCCGAGTCCATGAATACCCAGATGACCGCCCAATGGAGTATTCTGCGGAGGGGTTCTTCCTGTTTCAATTGCGTTAATAATGGATTGCCAAGTTTCTTTAGTAATCCTGTTTTCTGCCAGAGCGAGATCAGCGGCTTCTCGATTCGGAAAATCCAAGCCAAAGAAACGGTAGTAACGGCTTGGCTCTTTTACCCGGTCAATCCTGAAACTACCGAGTGGTGTTCTGTTATCACCCATCATTCTGGTTTTGCTGGCGCCAAAGCGTCCAATTGCAATATTGTCAAAAACAGCTTGTGTCGCCAGTCCTTTCATGACTGATAAGGTCAAATTTTGGGTATCTACATTAATCCAGATATGGTCATGTGCGCTGGATGGGTTGGACACTAACAAGCATAAAATTAATACAAATAATCTGCTATACATTTGAAAAAAATGACAAGATGGTAAAGGAAATTTTTCTAGTCTGACTAATACCGGTGAATCACGTTACTATATTTTTGGAGGTGATCTGGCAATAATCCGGGTGGATGTTCTGTTTAAATACATTATTATTGTCTGATTATTTAATTTCATTATGTGTTTTGCTCTCCCTGCTTGCGTGGAAGGAATTGTCGCGGAAGATTATGCAATCGTCAATCCGGGCGGTGTGCGCCGAGAGATTTCGCTATCTTTGGTTGAAGATGATGAGCCTGGCGATTATGTTATTGTGCATTTATTCTGGAAGAAGGCTTCCCTCTGGCTGATCTCAAGCGCATTGTTGAATCGATGGCAAAAGCGGCACAACATGCGGGTATATCATTATTACTGGCGATACCAAAGTAGTGGAACAAGGGAAAGGTGATGGGATATTCACCACCACCGGTGTAGGGATCGTGCCGGATGGTATTCAAATTTCAGCCGAACGTGCTCGGCTGGTGACAAGATCTTAGTGTCTGGCACGTTCGGTGACATGGCATTGCTATATTATCATTGCGCGAAAATTTCACCTTTCATACTACTATTCAGTCCAATACCGCCGCCTTGCATGGATTGGTAGCCAGCATGATCGAAGTTGTTTCCACGATTCATGTGCTGCGTGACCCAACACATGGTGGACTCGCGACTACGCTGAATGAGATTGCACACCAGTCTGACGTGTGGGTATGATGCTGAATGAAATTAAACTCCCCCATGTGAGCAAGTGAGAGCTGCCTGCGAATTTTTGGGATTTAATCTGCTTTATATTGCCAATGAAGATAAACTAGTCACCATCTGCGCACCTGAAGCGGCAGACATTTTGCTGCAAGCAATGCAAGCGCATCCCCTAGGCAGTGAGGCAGCGATTATCGGGGAAATGATCGAAAATCCTCATCATTTCATGCAGATGGAAACGAATTTTGGTGGCCAAGGGATAATCGATTGGCTGAGCGAAGAACAATTGCTGCGTATTTGCTGAGAATTCTCACACTATAGAGGGAAACACAGCGTTGTGAGCACAACAATACAACAATAGGTAACCGTGCCGGGCGCTTGGCTCGCTGCATCGATTCAAGCCATGCTAATTCACGGCCTAATCCTTCCTTGTATTAAAACAGCAGCGCGCACAGCGCCTGATTTTGTGTGGATGCAGCAACTTTTTGTTTATCTGCGAGATAAATCAGAAACGATTCAATTTCCCTTTTTCTCATCGTATCGGGATGCTGTTTATTGTGAAAGAAAATAAAATGCTTTATCCAGGCAATATAAGATTGCTCGGTACGATAGCTGTAATGTTTGAGTCCTGGTTTATCACATACTGGCCCGGAAATCGTAACCTATTTATCATATTTGTGGATCTAACAAAGTTTGTTATGATGAAAGCTAAATCGACGCAATTCTATAAAATATAAGGAGATAGCATGTACCTTGTCGTGTTAGATGTCATTCTTGACGTAATGTGTTGCGTCATCTCGAAAGTCTAATTCTAGTTAACCACTTCAACCATGACTTTGGCACTTGAATTCAAGGTGGAACCCGCCTTCAAGGAAGGCTATGTCGTCTTCGTACTCGAACGGTGCCAGGGAAGTGAATATTTCGCTTGGGCTCAGCGGGGCCATTCGATGGATTTACTTCCCTGGGCTGAACTCAGAAAGCGTCCACGTCAGCGCATCGACGCGGCACGGGTCCTGGACATTCTCAGGGTTCTTGACGACGTCTCTCTTCCTGCACTGCCACCATTTGTGCTTGGCCATGACGGAGTTACGAGCACGCTCACCGTGTCCAAAGGCATGAATCAAGCCACGTTCAGATGGTGGGGCGAGCTGCCTAAAGAATGGATACCTCTCGCCCCAATAGTGCGAAAGCTTGAAGAACTAGCCTTGGAACTCACACGTGGCTAACTCGCCGTTGAACCCGACGCCCGCGACTGTGGCTCCGTCCAGCACCTTCAACGACAATGCACCCCGCCTTCGGCAGCACCACGTCCGCGGGCGTGGGTTAACTCAAAGTTGGGCACACCCTTCTAAATCAAAGTAGTGTTTATAAAGGTGTCAGTCATTGCATAGTGCGCAGGAGATTATGCGGTTGCTCGACAAGGCAAAGATAATCACAGCGACAGCACACAAACAGGCACGCTTGATCTATACGATGTTGACGAAAGGAACCAAGTGCGTCGATAAAGGGCAGGATTACTACGAAGAGCGATACTGTCAACGTGTGTTGAATCATCTAACTGTACGCGCTCGGAAGCTGGAGTTTAATCTTATCCCTGTTCCTGAGACCGTTTAATATTTGCTGGAAAACCAGCGTGTTAGATTTGTTTCTTAAAAGGTGATAATGCTTTTATTGATGAGGTACAAAATCATATTAGTTTGAAACAAAGTGATAGTATTCATATTACTAAGCGATCGAAGAAATCGCCCAAGAAACCAATGGAAGAAATTGTTGCCGGCATTACTGATAGAGGAGAGGCAATGAATGCAATATACCAAACGGGACATTACACAATGTTTGAAATTGCAGCGTATTTTAATGTTCATTACAGTACTGTTAGTCGGTTAATTCGTTCATTTTGCAAGATACAATGACTGACACCTTTTCCTTGGCAATCCGACTGGCTTTCATCTAACGCCTGGTCAGGCCCATGATCTACAAGGCGCAGACGCCTTATTGCCTGACATCCTTTGTAAAGTAAAGGCGTTTTTGGCCGACAAGGCCTATGACGCCGCTGAACGTGTGCTTGATCTTCTTGATCAGAAAGCTGTTAAGGCCGTTATACCGCCAAAATCCAACCGCACACAGCAACGTGAATACGATGAGGATATGTATACATGGCGGCATCTGATCGAAAATTTCTTCCAAAAACTCAAGCAATACCGCGCCATTGCAACCAGATACGATAAACGCGCCTCAACCTTCCTCGGCGCCATCTATATGGCCGCTTCCGTTATCTGGCTTAATTGACCACACGCCCTAGATCGGAACTAATGAAGCGCTTAGGTGAACTTGGCGATATGTCAGGGTGTCTTAATAATGAATATTAATTATGATTTATACTGTATGATAGAAAATATAAATTTATCTTAAAAAATAAGATAATATTTATAATAAATAGAATTATATATATTAAGCTTTTCATAAAAACATAAAATTATTATTTATGTTTTTATGTGGTTTGTGGAAAGCCGATAATTAAAAAGATACTAATTTCGGGCAACAGACGCTACGAGATCGATAGAGTTGCCATCAGGAACAGAGATGGTAATTTCAGGAGATAATATTTCGGTAACAGTGGGAATATAATATATGTCATATGTACTCAAGGGATATCAGGAACTGAGATGGTGATGCCGGGAGATAATATTTCGGTGGCAGTGAATCTTATTGCCCCGATCGCAATGGAGGAAGGATTGCGTTTTGCAATTCGTGAGGGTGGCTGAACCGTTGGGGCAGGTGTTGTAACTAAAATTATTATTTGTGTTTTATGCGGTTTGTGGAAAGCCGATAATTAAAAAGATACTAATTTCGGGCAACAGACGCTACGAGATCGATAGAGTTACCATCAGGAACAGAGATGGTAATTTCAGGAGATAATATTTCGGTGACGGTGGGAATATAATATATGTCATACGTACTCAAGGGATTTTCTAAAGTTTTAAATTTGTGGCCAGATGTAGATTATTTTTCATACATTCCTACAAAGACTGCTTCATCCGAAGCTTGGAGACAAGTTGGGGATGATATAGCTAAGATTATTGTAGTAGAAGCATTAAAATTAAAAATTTCTGATGAAGAGCTCAGCAAGTTGGCGCGAGCTCTCGAAGAGCTCGACAGTAAATCATCAGAAAGGTATCTTAGATAACGTGAGTTCGACATAAGAAAAGAAGTAAAAGGAATCTGAATTCCTTATGATGAAGCGAATTTGGAAAAGAGTTTCATCATTAGAGGAGTCAGA
>NZ_FNPJ01000014.1 GCF_900107265.1 Nitrosomonas sp. Nm33
ATCAGTAGCAAAACACCACGTCAAGTCAATACCAGAGCGAAAGCAGCCATGATGGTGGCTGTAGCGCGGCATATTGCCTGTGTTCCGGCATCGCGTCAGTATTATGACAAAAAACGCGCCGAGGGCAAAAAACACAATCAAGCAATTCGAGCTCTAGGCCGCCATTTGGTAAGGGTCATCTGGTCAATGACCAAGCAAGGGAGAAAATACGAAACTCGGTAAATAGATTACAAAAATCGCTTGAAAATTTAAATGGGATGTTCAGTCATTGTATATTGCAAAATGAACGAATTAACCGATTAATAATACTGTAATGAACATTATATTTGAGATAGATTTGCCTTTAGTGTTTCTAGCAAAAGATGATAGTGATTACCCCTAAGGCAGTAGGCATAACATAGTCAGAAAAGGTGCAAAAGGTGTCAGTCATTGCATCTTGCAGAATGAACGAATTAACTGACTAACAGTACTATAATGAACATTATATTTGAGATAGATTTTGCCTTTGTCGTTTCTAGTAAAAGATGATAGTGATATGCACTTCATGCACTATACAATGACTGATACCTTTTATGTACTTGATCATGTATGGCTCTCCTAAGTGATGACGATATTGCACGCCTCACTGCCGTACCCTGCCTAAGGCCGTCTGGGTCTGGTATATCGGCCGTGGCTGTGCCATTGCAGATCGTGCGATGCGATCTATGTATGAGCCAGCAACGTTGCGAACAACGTTTTCAAACCAAGATGGTGCCGTTGGACTAAGCACGATGGCATCTAGGAGAATATCAAGATTCACATCAACGTACAGCTCCGGCGGAGCCAGCGGCTCGGGAAATCTCTCGTTGATGAGAAGCACCCGCAGCTCTCGTTCATATTCATACCATGGCTGCTTGTGAAGGCACTGATCCACATTGGTCTGGGCGGCCGATACGACTCTGAGCTGACCGACGTCTTTTTTCTCGGTGGGGAAGTGTCCAGAACTGTCGTAGTAGGAAACCATGCCAATGTCAATTGAACGCTTGTCCGCTATGGAAGCCTTCAGGCGCTCTACTGTCGTGCGAATTGCGATTCCTTCAGCGGAAGGTGCGTACACCTGCCACATTGCGTGGGACTCAGATGAGTCATGGCGCCAACAGCAAACTGCTTGTGCCGCCATGTGCCGCATTTCAAGGTCAAGTACGTGCCTGTTGTACTTTTCCAGCTCAGCACGTTGAGTCGCATAGTGCGCCAATACTGCTTGTTGCACTTCCTCGGGCTGGCCGACTAAGGCTCCTGAGCGAGAAGGGTCTAGGGTGCTTGGGTCTGTGAGTCCAAATATCGGACTAATATTGGAATATTCATGCGGGTCAAGCATCTGCAGCTTGTCTAGTCGGCAGAAGTACAGCTGCTTGCGTTGAAGGAGGTCTACGAACTTGGAAAAGGATACGTAGCGCCATAACAGCGCCTCATCAGCGGGAACCTTCCCATGGCTTGCTCTATACATGCATTCAGGACAACGTTCTAATGCGGCCTAATAGAATTAAACGTCCGAAATGACGCAATATATTACGTCAAAAATGAAATCTAACACGGCAAATTGCATACTATCTCTTTATGTTTTATAAAATTACGTCGATTTAGTTTTCATCATAACAAAATTTGCTAGATCCACAAATATGATGAATAGATCATGATTTTTGGACCAGATACACTACAAACTGCACACCTTATACATTTCTACCAGGCAAATGCCATTTCATTTGCGATGTTGAGAATCCTACTAGCGCGCTTCGGGATCGGACTGAAAGAGTCCGAACGTATTTCCATCAGTGTCAATAAAGTATGCTTGCCAACACACGCCAGGAACCGCGAATTTCGGTAACGCGACTTGGCCACCAAGCGATGCTATTTTGTCAGCTAATGTGTCGATGTCTACCACTTCGACTGAGCACACGTATGCGTTTGTTCCACACTCCTGCGGTGGCGTCAGAGCTGGCCGATGAAGTAAACCGCCTCGAATCCCATCAGTCTCAATGCGCCAGTATGGAATCGGTATATTCTCATCCTTCGTAAACCGCCACCCGAAAATCTCTCGATAGAAGTTCACTGCAGCTTCTGGATGAGCGGATTGGATTTCAAAATATGAAATAGTATTCACAGCTTCCTCCGTGTTGGCCTAACAAGTAATTTCATTTCTAAATCAAACATGACGCGAAGGCGAGCCGCAGACAGTATGAATAATACGGCAAGGTGAAGCCGACAAAATCAGGTTTGATTTAGAAATGGAATAACTATATGGTTTTCGTATATTTTCTAAACTTTTGACATTAACATCAACAAAGTTGTTATGTTTGTCGGGCCCTTTCCAGCTGGCAATAGCAGGGAACTATGTATTCGCTCCAATCCCATTAAGGGAAAAAAATTCACCTTGCATTTACGGATAAAGTCCTTATAGCAGTTTTTAGGCTAGAAAGTGATTTTACGCAAGCCAACCATTTTTTAAGATCATTTTCTAAACCCAAAAAGTAGCATCACATCGGCTTTTAACGTCGTTCATACTGGATTCGAGTAAATTGTTAACTCAATTTGCATAAATTGTCTCCTTACGACCACATAAGAAAACTACTATAAAACATAGTATTAATTAAATTTACTAACTTTTATGTAGCTGAGCAGAGACATTCAGATTTCTTTCTTATTTTTAAAGAAAACAAAAGTAACTGATTCTCTTAGCATAAATATTTTTTGGCATAGATATTGCCTTTTGTAGAAGGAGACTAAAGAGTTTTGCTCTATAAGCAAAAAGCTAAAACTGCTTTTAGAACAATACTCTTTACTCTTTAAATTCTACAAATCCAAAAAATGGAGTCACATTTATGTCTCAAGCAAATGCTTATGAGCAATACATGCTGGAACTTATTAATGCTGAACGTGCTAAGGTTGGTGCTCAACCTCTCGCCTTCGATGGTGATCTGAATGAAGCGGCAGAAAATCATAGCAGCTGGATGATCGCAACCGACACTTTCTCTCACACAGGCGCAGGTGGATCAAGCGCTGGTGATCGTATGGGAGCAGCAGGTTACACATTCTCCGGCGCTTGGACCTGGGGAGAAAATATCGGCTGGAGGAGCACCAGCGCACCGGCTGGTCTGGTAGATGAAGTGGAGCAATTACACACCTCGTTGATGAATTCATCTGGTCATAGGGCCAATATCTTAAATGACAATTTCCGTGAAATTGGGGTTGGTCTAGAAGTTGGTCCGTACAGCAGTTACGAAGGTGCTTTCGTTACGCA
This sequence comes from Nitrosomonas sp. Nm33, assembly GCF_900107265.1. Taxonomy (GTDB): domain Bacteria; phylum Pseudomonadota; class Gammaproteobacteria; order Burkholderiales; family Nitrosomonadaceae; genus Nitrosomonas. The sequence continues at coordinate 3,278 of NZ_FNPJ01000014.1, forward strand.
AGATTTTGCCAAAACGGCAACAAATCCTTTTCTGACAGGGGTTGCATTTGATGACTTGGATGGCGATAAGCATTACGATATCAATGAAGGGTTAGGCAACTTTACTGTGAGTGCCAAAAATAATGCAACTGGCATTGTCACAACGACACAGACCAGCTCAGCTGGCGGTTATGAATTGGAGCTCGCTTCTGGAAACTATACAGTCAGTTTTGCTGGTAACGGATTTACTACAACCACTCAGCAAGTTAGCATCGGTAGCAAGAATATCAAGCAGGATCTGATTGATCCAGTCACGGGTGATAGTACGCCCGTTCCTGTACCAGCACCAACTCCCGGGCCAACACCAACTCCTGTACCAGCACCGACTCCTGAACCAGCACCAGCTTCTGAGCCAACTCCAGCTCCTGAATCAACACCAGCTCCTGTACCAGCAGCAACTTCTGAGTCAATATCAACTTCTGAGCCAACACCGACTCCTGAATCAACACCCACTACTGAACCAACACCAGCTCCTGAACCCAATACGGTCACTGATAACTCATCGAATCCGGATACGCTGGTCACTCCTCCTGACGATAATGTAATCCCAGGTTCGGGAGGAAATAATAACAATGTCGTAAATAACGATCTTACTGGTAAAGAAGGAAACGACACCTTTGGCTTTTATACATTGGGTCATTTCCAAGTGAATGATTTTACTATTGGTGAAGATTACTTATTCTTTGATTCTGGAAAATTTGGAATCAATAGTATCGAGCAACTCGTTTCATTTATTACAAATATTAATCAAACAACGGATGGTACTACTATTGAGTTTGGCCAAGATGCGTCTATTAATCTAGTTGGTATCAATTTGAATGATATTACCGCAGGTACGATTATCTTTGATCTCTGATCACCCAGGTAAAAATTAACATGTGAAACTCCTCCGTAAACAGACTACAATTTAACAGAAGTTAGATTGTGGTCTGTTCTTTTTTCTAAATTTAGACAGCATCAACACCCTGTTTCAAACTGGCTTCGATAAAATCATCCAGATCGCCATCAAGTACTGCTTGCGTGTTGCCGATTTCAACATTAGTCCGTAAATCCTTAATGCGAGATTGATCCAGCACATAGGAACGGATCTGATAACCCCATGCGATATCAGTCTTAGCATCCTCTACCGCTTGCTTGGTCTCATTACGCTTCCGCAATTCTGCCTCGTAGAGACGTGATTTCAGCATGGCCATGGCATCTGCTCTATTCCGATGCTGGGATCGACCACTTTGGCATTGCACCACGATATTGGTAGGAAGATGGGTAATCCGGACAGCCGAGTCGGTCTTATTGATATGCTGACCACCTGCTCCAGATGCTCGGAAGGTATCCACACGCAAATCTGCTGGGTTGATGTCAATCTCGATACTATCATCGACTTCCGGGTAAACGAATACACTGGCAAAAGAGGTATGACGGCGGTTACCCGAATCAAACGGTGATTTACGCACCAGGCGATGTACTCCTGTTTCGGTCCGTAAATAGCCATAGGCATAATCACCCGTCACTTTGAGCGTGGCACTTTTAATTCCTGCGATGTCGCCCGCAGACTCTTCAAGCACCTCTACTGCAAAATCGCGGCGCTCGCAATAGCGTAAATACATTCTTTCCAACATGGATGCCCAATCTTGGGCCTCTGTACCCCCTGAACCAGATTGAATATCGACAAAACAATTGCTGGGATCCATAGGATTTGAAAACATGCGGCGGAACTCCATATCCGCTACCTTCTTCTCGAGTTGCGCGACGTCAGATACAATGCTTTGCAAAGTTGCTTCGTCATTTTCTTCTTTCGCAATCTGCAGTAATTCATCGGCATCCTGTAACTGCCTGTCGATCGCCTCAAGCATCGATACCACACTTTCCAGCATTTTTTTCTCGCGCCCTAGCTCCTGAGCACGCTGAGCATCGCTCCAGACTGCTGGATCTTCTGCCTGCCGCGTGACTTCAGTCAGGCGTAGCTTCTTATTATCGAAGTCAAAGATACCTCCGCAATGATTTTTCTCGATCACTGAGATCGGCGAGGTCATGAATCAGGCTATTGAGTTGTTCTACTTCCATACGTTTACAATCCAAAATATATAATCAAAGAAATATTGTAGCGCTTATTGAGTCAATTTGCCTGATTACAAGATAAACCCAGTTCCTGACTGTATCAAGCCGACTAGATTGATACTATTAAGATTTACCAGGGTATCCGGCGCATATCCTGCCAAAGTAACAACTGTTAATTACCTTCCTCCAGCCTCTGCATCGTAAACACCAAAATTACTTAATCGAAAATTTTTGTTGTTTCTTCATATCATTAGCATCAATCTTCAAAAATTCTGGGCAAGCATAAATTTTCTAGTACAACAATAAATAATTTAGCTCTATCATATTTGGCCAAATGAGAAACGATTGTTATGATATTAAATCTGGTGTTCCTCATTGCAATGAGTTACACAATTTGATTCCAATAGTTGGGAAAGTTTGTGAAATCTGAAACAAAGCTAATCTAATAACGTTCAGTCTGAGCTAAATGTTCTCTAGCCGAAATCAAAATGCTATTGAACAACCTTAAAAAAGATAACAAAGGTGATGATGACGATAATAGAATCAAGATTCAGTCTACTTAAAACAAAAACAAATCCAGTTTATGAACTATTTACGATCAAGTTTATAGAATTGCGAACGACTAGCAAGCTACCACGTTCAAGCACTACTGGGATATTGATATTGCTGCTCGTCTTTTTATTCAGTGGCTGTTCTACTCCCACAAAAACTCCTACCTCATCAGTATCCCGGACCAAGCAAGCTGCACCCTATAAAAATAATGCATCGTACAATAGACCCTATAAAGTAGGAGGTAAAACATATTATCCAATGTCCTCAGCAGCAGGTTATCGTGAGAAAGGAATTGCTTCATGGTATGGCAAAGAATCGGGTAATCGAACTGCGATGGGTACACGTTTTAATCCGCAAGGGCTGACTGCTGCACATAAGACCCTCCCCTTGCCCACCAAAGTAAGGGTTACCAATCTTAGTAATGGCCGTACCGTCGATGTCGTTGTCAACGATCGTGGTCCTTTCAAAAGAAACAGATTAATTGACCTATCACATGGTGCGGCTAAAAAGATTGGTTTACATGGTCTTGGTCAAGTAAGGGTAGAATACCTTGAGAGTCTAGCCAGCAATCCATAACAGCCTGGTTTCACGGGAACTATCATTCAGGAGAGTTACCGCCATAGTATTGATATTTTGCCGTCTTGCTAAGACGAAATAAAATATTCATCTAAATGAAGCACATAAAAGGTATTATTCAGCTTACGGGTAGCTATTTATTTCAGGATATAAACTGCTACTTTCTAATAAGCATTACTGAAAGATTTTAAATCGAGGTTATTTAAGGAGGACACTTGGAGCGCGGATTCTTTACGATAATGGCGGCACAATTTTTTTCGTCATTAGCTGATAATGCATTATTGGTAGTAGCGATCGCGCTATTAACTGACTTGCATGCCCCCGCTTTTCTTACCCCCATGCTCAAATTCGTATTTGTGCTGTTCTATGTTATCCTGGCACCCTTTGTTGGTGCATTTGCTGATTCCATGGCTAAGGGGCGGGTCATGCTTATCAGCAACTCGATTAAAATCGTTGGCTGTGCCCTTCTGTTCCTTGCCATGCATCAGTATTTTGCGCTTGGAGCCTATGCTATAGTGGGGTTGGGTGCAGCTGCTTATTCTCCTGCAAAGTACGGCATATTGACTGAGTTGTTGCCACCGGAAAAATTGGTCATTGCCAACGGCTGGATTGAAGGATTAACTGTAGCGTCTATCGTACTTGGCACAGTGTTTGGTGGGCTTCTCATCACCCCAGCCATTTCGTCTGTCTTGCTATCGCTTGATTTTCCTTTCATTGATATAGGGCTATTAAATACACCAATAGAAGTAGCTCTTCTGCTTGTTGCAGTGTGTTATATGATTGCAGCCACTTTTAATTTATTCATACCCAATACAGGGATTGATCATCGAATACTCAGAAAGAATCCGTCATTTCTGATCCACGAATTTGCACATTGCGTCAAGTTATTATGGACCGACAAGCTTGGACAAATCTCGCTTGCTGTCACAACTTTGTTCTGGGGAGCAGGCGCCACTTTGCAGTTTATTGTTTTGAAATGGGCTGATATCGCACTTGGCTTTCCACTCAATGAAGCGGCGCAATTACAAGGTGTAGTGGCACTCGGCATTGCGCTCGGAGCGGTCTTGGCTGCTAAATTAATCACTCTGCGCGATTCAGCAAAAGTCATTCCACTCGGTATTGCCATGGGCTTAGTCGTTATGATAATGATTACTGTGCGAGATTTATGGATTGCGATTGTGTTGCTTATTTTGATCGGTAGTCTGGCTGGTTTTTTTGTGGTACCAATGAATGCCCTACTACAGCATCGCGGATATATTTTAATGGGCGCCGGTCATTCGATCGCAGTGCAGAATTTCAACGAGAATCTCAGTATTCTTGTCATGATATCGCTGTATGCGCTGCTCATCATGCTGGATGTGCATATTTATGTTGTAATTGCGCTATTTGGTTTATTTGTGGCTGTGACCATGATTCTCATCCATAAATGGCACCTGTTTAATCAAAGCAAGCAGGATTCACTTCATATGATTGGTATGCATAAAATACATTGATGATTATCATGTAATTCCATTTCCAAATCAGAAATGACGCAAGAGCGAACCACAGACAGTATAAATAATACGGCAAGGAGAAGCCGACAAAGTCAGGTTTGATCTAGAAATGGAATAACTGCTTTACCGAGAAAATCATTGCGTTAACAAGGATTGCATAGTTGCTTTGGCAAAGCATAAATCTTCCCATGCCTTGGCTTTCTCTGCGAGTGCGCGTAATAGATAGGCGGGATGATAAGTAACGATCAAAGGAATATCTGAATAATAATGTAACTTGCCACGGAGATTGGCAATACTTTCATTGGTATGCAATAAATTCTGTGCCGCAATTTTTCCTAATGCAACAATAAGCTTGGGTTTAATCAATACAATCTGTCGTGCCAGATAAGGGTGGCACTGCTCAGCCTCGCTGGGCTCAGGATTTCTATTATTAGGCGGGCGGCATTTTACGATATTGGTGATATAAACCCGATCACCGCGCTGCAATTGAATAGCCCTCAGCATATTGTCAAGCAATTTACCTGCTTGACCAACGAACGGCTCTCCTATTTCATCTTCTTTCGCACCGGGTCCTTCACCGATAAACAACCAATCGGCCTGTTCATCACCCACTCCGAACACCGTTTGCGTTCTTGACTGACAGAGCGGGCATGCCGTACAGCCAGCAACTGCAGCTTTGAGCTGCGCCCAATCCATCCTTGAAATTTGCGCTTCTCGATCATTAGTTGCTGTTATTGTGGCATTGACTACTGGAACAGACTGATCAATCGTCAAAGTCGATGGTGCTGGCTCGCTCAGAGCATTATCTCCCCTCCGACGCCAAATAGGGGTCAAACCGAGTTCTCTTAATATCTCTTTGCGTCGTTGACTCATAACTTCAGTCTCATCACCAGCGCGTCTTCACGCCCACACATGGCAGGATAATATCCTTTACGAATCGCGATTTGTTCAAAACCTAGTTGTCGGTATAAATTGGCCGCAACGCTATTGGACATGCGCACATCCAGCAATACTGCTACAGATTGCTGTTGTCCGGCAAGATCAATGAAATACTGCAGCAGCCTGCGACCCCAGCCCTGATGCTGCCATTGAGCTGAGATGCCAATCGTCAGAATATGGGCCTCATCTGGACCTATCATCATGATACCGTAACCGATAAGCAAATCATTTAACTCTATTACGCGACAGTGGTAACCTGCTGTGATCGAGTCAGCAAAATTCATCTCTGTCCAGGGAAAAAGAAAAATTTCACGTTCAATGAGAATGACACGACGCACATCCTCCAAGCGCATTTCCCGGATGTGATAGACTTCTTGCAAGGAATCACTCATCGCTCGCTTTCCTTCAAAGCCACCTTGTTTCGTATATAAACAGGAGCAGCCTCTTCGGCAGCAATGCCTAATCCTTTCATCAATTTTGGAGCAGCGAGCAGCGCAATTTCTTGAGCGTGCGGATAACACCCCAACTCAATTCGACACAAACTGTTGCTATAGAGCTGGCTTAGCAGCTCATGGTACTGATCAAAACCGCTGCCACACCCAACCCAGCAGCCCTCACCCGGAGGCTGAGGGATATGTTGGGGCAAACAGAGTATGGGTGCTTGTACAATTGACCAATCATCAGCCGCTTGAATATAAGCGGCATAATAAATTTCACCCATACGCGCATCAAGCGCTGTCATGACGTGGCTTGCACCAATTCTTTGCGCCATTGCTTCCAACGTGCTGATCCCAATAACAGGCAGATCTGTCGCAAACGCCAACCCTTGCACTATGCCACACGCTATCCGTACACCCGTAAATGATCCTGGACCGGCACCGAAAGCAAAGCCGTCTAATTGAGTCAAAGCCAGCCCGGATTCAGCCAGCATTTCCTGCAGCATCGGCAGCAGCAATTCAGTATGCTTTTGCCCAGCCAATACTTCCCTGCTCAGCGTCTCACCCTCCAGCCACAGTGCCAGTGAACAATATTCAGTAGAAGTATCAAGTGCTAGAATTTTCATTGGAAACTAAAGGAATCTTTCTGAAGAACAATGTGATACCGCATCAAACTTCTTTCAGAGGCCAGCGATCAAGTGAAACATAAACAGAGCCCTGATCGGTCTGTTTGGATTGCACCAATGTCCATTCATTGACGTGCCAGGTAATCGAAGTTGTCAAATTTGGCAAATTTTTGCATAAAGCTTTTCTTACCAAAGTAATGTGCGGAATATAGCGGCGTTTTTCAAGCGAGAAACCTGCCTGAGACAATCTATTCTGCAAATCGTTTACCAATGCAGAAAGCTCTGCAGGACATTGGCTTGGGCCAACATGAACAATGCGGTTATGCTGCCAGTATTGAATTTCATCCATAGTCAAATCAAAGCTTAATTGCTTGACTTCATTCGCTACCTGGCGCAGCGTTTCTAGTTGCTGGCTAGTTACATTCCCAATAAATACCAAGGTGAGATGGATCAGGAAGGGGTGGATTTCCCTGCCACTACAAAGGCTAGCCAGTTGGCCGGCTAGTTTACTCAGTTTTTCTTGAGCAGCGGCATCAGGCCAGACTGCAAAAAAAACTTTTATGGTCTCTTCTGGAGAAATATTTGCTTCAATCACAAATGTCGTCAGTTTTCGCGATCAAACAGATGGCTTCGGCCACAATTCCCTCTCCCCGGCCTACAAAACCCAGTTTCTCCGCAGTTTTTGCCTTGATATTAATATCGCTGGCAGACATATTCAAATCTTGGGCAATGTTAGCAACCATCGCCAGGATGTGCGGGGCCATTTTAGGTGCCTGTGCAATTATAGTTGCATCGATATTGATGACCCTGTAGCGTTTGCTGATCAACAACCGGTACACCTCACGTAATAGCACGCGGCTGTCAATATCTTTATAACGTGCATCCTTATCTGAAAAATGCTGACCGATATCGCCTAATGCAGCTGCACCGATTAATGCATCACACAGCGCATGCAGCAGTACATCCGCGTCAGAATGCCCCAATAATCCTTTCTCGTAAGGAATCGTTACCCCACCAATGATCAGATCGCGACCTTCTACCAGTTGATGCACATCAAAACCCTGGCCAACTCTTATATTCTTCACTTCGTTTCCCTTTTTTGCAAAATAAGTTCTGCTAAAGCCAAATCTTGAGGATAAGTGACTTTGAAGTTATAAGCATCGCTCAGCACCAATCTGGGACGAAACCCCAAAGCCTCGATCGCGCTGGCATCATCCGTTATAGTGGTACTATCCACTTTACCCAGCGCATCCATTAAAAGACCCAGGCGAAACATTTGCGGCGTTTGCGCTTGCCATAAACCATTTCTGGATTCTGTACACATAACACGTTGATTTGGATCAGCGCGTTTTAAGGTATCCGCGACCGGAATAGCCAATAACCCGCCAACCTCATCTACTGCCAGCACATCAATGAGTTGATCAAGCTGAGAGATAGTCAGGCAAGGACGTGCAGCATCATGCACGAGGACCCAATCATCATGACGGATAGGCGCGTCTGCTTGCATTGACTTCAATCCATTCAATACGCTGTCAGCGCGCGTTGCCCCTCCGCAATACCGCACGGCCAGTTTGTCAGAAAAGGATGACCAATCGTAATGGCCCCATTCATTATCATCCGGGGCAAGAATAACAAATACCTTGAAGATACGCGAGGAACTGCACAATGTATGCAAGGCATGATAAATCATTGGTTTACCAGCCAAAGATAAATACTGTTTTGGCAATTGATTATTCATGCGCGAACCGGAGCCTGCAGCAGGAATCAATGCGATAAATCTAGCCATGCTTGGTTTCTCAACTGGTTTAATGGGATGAAGGCTGCGCAGTATTTAAGCTCTGTTTTTTCAATTCAGAAATCAGCAATGTTTACCGCAGCGGATAGTTCATGGTCTGTTATTACTTATATGAGCTTAGTAGAGTGCTTGTTCGTAATTATCTCACATCCTTTCTTGTTTGACGCATTACAAACGCAGAGGACTCAAGTAGACGATCATTGCGCATCAATAAAAAGATGCACAATTTAAGACTGAAATAGCCTGATTTGCAAGAATTTCTATTAACGCTTTATTCTGATGATAAAAGATGCACCAATGTTCCTGCTCGGCCCGATAGATAAGGCACCATCGTACGCCTGAACAATATCCCGAACAATGGCCAAGCCGATACCATGGCCTGGCATCGCTTGATCAGCTCTGACTCCTCGTTCGAGGAGCCTGCCTATTTCTTCCTGTTTGATACCGGGACCATCGTCTTCTACTTTGAGCACGATATCATCGTGTGCATACTGGGCTGATATGGCAACCGCTTGCCGACACCATTTGAATGCGTTATCAATTAAATTCCCGAGCAGCTCCATCAAATCACCCTCATCCATCCTCAAACAAAGCTCAGGCTCAATTTCAATGACAATCTCTGGACATTTCTCGAAATGGGCGCGATTGACCGTATTAACAATTTTCTCAACAACTGGGCGTAATGCAGTCAGCCTTGTTCCAGGCGAGCTACCAGCTGTCGCAGCACGACGTAACTGATACTGAATAATGCTATCCATCTGATCGATCTGTTCATCGAGAACAGTTTGCATATTCTGTGAAAGTTTTTCAGTTCTGCTTGCACCTCGCAGAATAGTCAGAGGTGTTTTAAGGCTATGCGCTAGATCGGCTAGTGCATTGCGGTAACGCTGTTGATGTTTTCGTTCGTGTTGAATCAACGAATTGATATTGTCGGTAAGGCGTTTTAATTCGACTGGGTAGATCCCTTGCACACTTTCTTGCACTCCTGATTCAACGGCATTCAGCTCTGACGAAACCTGTCGCATCGGTCGAAGTCCCCAATGCAACACCAGCATCTGCATAATCAATAATAATAATCCCATCACCCCCAGCCAGCCCCACAAATCTCTACGATAGCTGTCTATTTGCGCTTCAAGCGAGATACTCTCCATGATCACATGAAAAGTAAGCGGATAATCACCCCCATCTGTTTCCCAGTCTACAGCAAAACTATAAATGAAGTGTGGCTCATCATTAAGCGTAATCTGCTCGAATTTTTTCTCTCCCTCTAATAGAATGGCTCGTGCCGGTATGGGGATACTCAAAGTAGAAAACGATCTCCAGATAGGGGTATTTGTCTGATCAGTAATAAATGCATAAACACCTGAATTGAGCTGCTCGAATTCAATTAAAGCCGGGAGCTCTTCTGGCATGGATAAACTACCATTGTCATCCACTTCAACCTCCCCCATCAGTAGAAAAAGCTTGCCAAGCATCCGATCTTGTAGCGCCCTCTGACCACTATCGTAAAAGGCACGATCCAGCGTCAACGCAGTACCCACAATAAAGATAAAAAGTACCAATGAGGCACTGAATAGAATACGCTGATTAAGTGATTTCATGATGATGAGGATTTGATCGCAAAGCGATAGCCACGTCCACGTAACGTTTCTATTGGGTTAAGCTTTCCGTCAGGATCAAGTTTACGGCGCAAACGTCCAATCATAACCTCTAACACATTACTATCATGATTATCATCGTGGGAATAAAGATAATCAGTAAGTGTCTGTTTTGAAATGACTTCACCCTGATGACGCATAAAATGCTCCAGTAAGCGATATTCAAAAGTAGTCAGATCAACGAGGTCATCACTTAATTTAACCGTTTGTTCGGTCATATTCAGTGTAATAGGTCCAGACTTCAACGTTGTACTCGGAATGGCAGTTGCACGACGCAGCAGTGCCTTGAGTCTGGCTTGTAATTCTTCCATTTGAAATGGCTTGGCAAGATAATCATCCGCACCCATCTCCAAACCTTTAACCTTATCTTGCCAGCTATTGCGTGCTGTAAGAATAAGTATGGGCAGCAAGCTTCCTCGCTTTCGTAAAGCAGCAATAACTTCTAGGCCAGATAAACCAGGCAAACCGATATCAACAATAGCTGCATCTAATGGATACTCACTTGCGATATACAAACCTTCCTCACCGTTATCACAAGTATCGACCATGTATCCATCCGCTTCCAGTTGCTGACTAATTTGCTTTTGCAACTTGGTTTCATCTTCAATAACTAAGATTCGCATGATGTCAATCGAGTAGCTTAAATAATCAGATATTGTGTTAAACCTAAAAACCGCAGTTGGACGGGATGGAGCGTGTGGTGATCCAGATGCGAGGCAAGGCGCGATGAAATCGCAGGGTCGCCCCCCACAACAAAGAGCAACGCCGTATTCGTGCCTGGAGAGACATACGATGCACCTTGTAGCGGCCTCACTATTCCAGTGAACAAGAAAATCTCTAAAATACCTCTATATATCATGGGATTAACTCTCCAATCAAGCGGTCAACTGCGGTTTTTAGGTTAAGTGTTTATTCAGTAAAGATCTGCAAACTTGATAATCCAGTTGGGCAGAATTGCATGGAGATACTCTCTGTTTTAATGAGTATTAATGAGTAGCGATAACCGCACCACTATTAGCGTCTATTGTCACAATGCGTACAGTTCCTCTGCTACTTAAAATCTTGACACGATAGCTATCAGACGCACGCTGGACAGATAAAAGGCGCCCTGGAATATGTTGCTGTGCAATGGTAACTGCTTGTTGTTGGGAAATTTCCGTATGCTGAGTGCTTGGTTGATAATAAGGAGAATTTTTCTGTGCAAGAGTGATCGCAGGCATAAAGAATGCAATAAAAATAGCAATCACCAAGCAATATCGATATGTCATCATTCTCTAATAGCTATAAGCCAGCCGGTGGCAGAATAACGTTTTCTACACCGGGCATGATCCTTAATAGCCTAACATAAAACGGGCATCTCCCGTGCCAATACCCAGGAAAAAGTTACCCGGTGCTACGCCATAAACGGGTGGATAATAAGGTTGGTCATAATAAATGTTCCGCGTAATGTAATGATTATGGTGATGATGCGGCCGGCCATAACCACCATATCCTGGTCCGGGGTCGTAATAATGATGTTCATGATAATCATCATAATCATCGTCATAGTCATCGTCATAGTCATCGTCATGGTCATGATGATGGTAGTAGTGGTGACCTCTTCCAGCTTCAACTACCATGGGAACCGCTAGCGCAACACTCAACAACAATGCAGCTAACAATTTTATTAGCGTATTCCTTTTAGTTCTCATCTTCATGGTATGCCTCCTTGATTATTTTTATTGATCAGAATTTCTTCTGTTGGTGATCACTTTATCCTGGAGATAATAAACACAAGCTGAACAATCAGAAAAGAATAAAAAATAGGATTTGCTATTTGCAGGAATCATGGGTACGCATGATCGCAGCACATTTGGTCAATGCTAAATAATAAAACATTATTATTTGGACTGCCCGCTGAATCTGGCGATCCTTGCCCGAATATTTCGCCAGGACGCAGAATGAGAGAGTGAAGCGTTCTGTGCGCAGATTTGCGTGTACTGCGGTCAAACTAATAACCGAGTCTATTGATGTGAAGCAGAGGCACAAAAAAAATGCCATAAAACGACCGCCTAGCGCCAGTAAAGGCCAGTCAGTGCAAGTTAGTTTTATCCATAAGATACCCTCATATCTTGATTCTTCCTTCTTTGCATTGATATAAGCGTCGGTCTGGTAAAATACTCCAGTTAATAGCCTAACATAAAACGGGCATTCCCCGTGTTAATGCCGAGGAAAAAGTTTCCCGGTACTGCGCCATAATAACCACCATAAGCGGGAGGATAATAGGGTTGGTTGTAATAAATATTCCGTGTATTGTAATGATGATGGTGGTGACGATGGTCATGATGATGGTGACGACCATGATCATGATGATGGTGGCGATGATGATGGTGATGGTGGTGGTGGCGATGATGGCCTCTGCCAGCTTCAACCACCATGGGAATCGTTAAAGCAACGCTCAATAACATTCCAGATAATAATTTTACTGGTATGCTTATTTTAGTTCTCGTTTTCATGTTACACCTCCTTAGTTGTTTTTTTATTGATCAGAATATCTTTCTATCTTTCTTCTGTTGCTGATCACTTTATACTGGGGATCATGAATACAAGCTGAACAATCTGAAAAGAAAGAAACAGAACGACAAATGCTTGTACCTTATTTTGCTTGCGTAATTAACATCAATCTTTACAGAAATGAAACGGTTCCCGCTTGCTCTTTGAAGTTCATACTTGTAATCTTTTGATCAAAGAGCTTGAAATAGTCATCTGAATAAGATGTAATCAAGGAATTATGCAGGAATGTGCTGCCTTAGCAGCTTCATCCAATAACCAGATCGAGCGGAGGGATAAAATTGAGTGACTATCGCTTTATTGTGCGCAAAGCCGCAGTACTGGGTGCAGGAGTCATGGGGGCGCAGATTGCAGCGCATTTGGTAAATGCTAACATTGAAACACTGTTATTTGAGCTGCCCGCTGAATCTGGCGATCCCAGTGCGCCAGCAGCGAAAGCAATCGAGAAACTAAAAAAACTCGAGCCTGCTCCGTTATCTATAGCTTCCAAAGCAGTTTGTATTCAATCCGCCAATTATGATCAGCATCTCGGGTTACTCACGGACTGTGATCTTGTTATCGAAGCGATCGCTGAACGTATAGATTGGAAAACCGATCTGTATACTAAGGTTGCGCCTCATCTCGGTCCGCATACCATTTTTGCGAGCAATACGTCTGGTTTATCGATTAATCAATTGGCGCAAGCCTTCCCTGAGGAATTACGTCATCACTTTTGCGGTATCCATTTTTTTAATCCACCGCGCTATATGCATTTGGTCGAAATGATTCCCTGCAAAGAGAGCGACGTCAGAATACTTGATGATCTGGAAGCATTTTTAGTGACTTATCTGGGGAAAGGAGTCATTCGTGCGAAAGATACACCTAACTTTATCGCTAACCGTGTAGGTGTGTTTTCCATGCTGGCGATTATGCATCATGCAAGAGAATTTGGCTTAGGCTTTGATCTGGTTGACAAGCTGACGGGGTCCCTCATTGGTCGCCCTAAGAGCGCCACTTTCCGCACTGCAGATGTGGTAGGACTGGATATTCTGTCACACGTCATTGATACCATGCATAAAGCACTGACCGATGATCCCTGGCATAACTATTACATCACTCCCAGTTGGTTACAAACCTTGATCGATCAAGGCGCACTCGGCCAAAAATCAGGAAAAGGAATCTATCAAAAAATTAATAAAGAAATTCAGGTACTCGATTTAGCTACAAATACTTACCGTCTTTCTGAAGATACATTGGATAGCGATGTTGAATCGCTACTCAAGCAAAAGAATCCAGTCGAAAAATTTGCAGCTTTGCGAACCAGCGAGCATCCACAAGCTCAATTTTTGTGGGCAATACATCGTGATCTGTTCCATTACTGCGCTGTACATTTGGCCACAATTGCAGATAATGCACGTGATCTTGATCTCGCGATTCGCTGGGGGTTTGGCTGGAATCAGGGGCCATTTGAAATCTGGCAAACTGCCGGTTGGAATCAGATAGCTGCCTGGATCAATGAAGATATCGCTGCAGGCAAGAGCATGAGTAACACTCTCCTCCCTGCCTGGGTCCAGGAGGCAGGACAAAATGCCGCACAAGGTGTACATACCACGCAAGGCTCCTACGCACCGCTAGCGCATGCAATGCAACCACGATCAACATTGCCGGTATATCGCAGACAAGTGTTTCCTGATCGCTTGGCGGGTGAAGAAAGGAAATACGGTGAAACCATCTTTGAAACAGATGCTGTTCGGATGTGGCATACCGGCGATGAAATTGCGATTGTCAGCTTCAAAAGTAAGATGCATACAATCGATATCGAAGTGCTCAATGGGTTACAGCAGGCAATCGAGGAGGCAGAACGTCATTGGCGTGCACTTGTGATTTGGCAAACCGACCCCCCTTTCTCGGCAGGTGCCAATCTGCAGAAAGCCAGTGAAAAACCAAAAAGCGAGGAGCCACCTTCTGCTTTTGATCAATTCATGAAGAAGGTCAAGAAAACAGCTCAATCGACCATTCTGCAGGCTGCGCGTAGCCTGGATCTGGCGGATGCTCTGATGGCTGGTAAGCTTGCGGAAGTAGAAACGCTGATCACGCGCTTTCAGCAGCTATCGCAGCATCTCCGATACTCCACGATTCCAACGGTGGCAGCTGTTGATGGGCTTGCTCTGGGAGGAGGCTGTGAGTTCGTGATGCATTGTGATCGCGCCGTAGCCACACTGGAGAGCTATATCGGTCTAGTTGAGGCAGGCGTGGGCTTATTGCCTGCCGGTGGGGGCTGCAAAGAACTGGCGTTAAGAGCAGCACGAAATGCAATAGATGGTGATCCTTTTCCCCAACTGAAACATTATTTCCAGACAGTCGCAATGGCTCAACTCGCAAAAAGTGCTGAGGGAGCAAAAGAACTAGGCTATTTACTGCCGGCTGATCCGATCATCATGAACCGTTTTGAGCTTCTTCACGCAGCGAAGATACAAGCACTTGCCCTGGCAGAATCAGGTTATCGTCCACCTTTGATACCGCGCGGAATCCCAGTTGCAGGATCTACTGGGATTGCGACAATCAAAGGAACATTAGTCAATATGCTAGAGGGGCACTTTATTTCTGAGCACGATTATCTGATCGGCAGCAAAATCGCCCATGTCATGTGTGGGGGTGACTTGACGCCGGGCAGTCTGGTTGATGAAGAGTGGTTTCTCAGGTTGGAGAGAACAGCATTCATTGAATTGCTGGCAACAGAGAAAACTCAAGCGCGTATCGCGCACACCTTGAAAACAGGGAAACCACTCAGAAATTAGTCATCGTGATTAGATCCTTATTTAAAGATTGATGGAGAAAACCATGAACAAACAAACTCAGGATGCCTATATCGTCGCTGCTGTACGCACACCCGTCGGTAAAGCCCCACGCGGAATGTTTAAAAATGTTCGCCCCGATGACATGCTTGTCCACGTCCTGCAAGCAGTGTTGAAACAATGTGAGGGACTTGATCCGGCTGCAATCGAAGATGTGATCGTCGGTTGTGCCATGCCGGAGGCGGAACAAGGAATCAATGTAGCGCGTGTGGCATTGTTGCTGGCTGGATTGCCCAATAGCGTATCAGGCATGACAGTCAATCGCTTTTGTGCGTCCGGGTTGCAGACAGTTGCATTGGCTGCAGACCGTATTCGCCTGGGGGAAGCGGATGTGATGATTGCGGGTGGTACTGAAAGCATGAGCATGATACCAATGATGGGCAATAAGGTTGCCTTGAATCCAGCTATGTTCATGCACGATGAAAATGTAGCTATTGCATATGGAATGGGTATCACCGGCGAGAAAGTGGCTCAGCGATGGAAAGTCTCTCGTGAACAGCAGGATGAGTTTGCGTTGATGAGCCACACACGAGCCTTGAAAGCAATCGAAACGGGCGAATTCAAACAGGAAATTGCTCCCTACCCGATCGAAGAAAAAAAACCGGATTTAACTTCACACGAAGTCATAACTGTGAAATCTGTGAAAGACACCGATGAAGGACCTCGCGCCGATACCAGTTTAGAAGCGCTTGCAAAATTGAAATCAGTCTTTGCAGCCGGCGGCTCGGTCACGGCAGGAAATAGTTCACAAATGTCAGATGGTGCAGGTGCAGTAGTGCTCATGAGCGCAACCGCATTACAACGCTTCAATTTAGAGCCAATTGGGCGGTTTATTGGATATACAGTAGCAGGCGTTCCACCCGAAATAATGGGAATTGGTCCAACCAAGGCGATTCCCAAGGTACTGAAACAAGTTGGTATGAAACTGGAAGATCTTGACTGGATTGAACTGAATGAAGCATTTGCTGCACAGAGCCTCGCTGTTATCAATGAGTTAGGACTGGATCGAGTCAAAGTGAATCCCCTGGGAGGGGCTATTGCACTGGGTCATCCACTTGGCGCAACGGGCGCAATCCGCGTCGCGACGCTGCTGCACGGCTTACGTCGACATCACCTGAAATATGGCATGATTACAATGTGTGTAGGCAGCGGGATGGGAGCAGCTGGAATATTTGAAGCATTATAAACCAGCCTGATTAGGTTGACGTTTTTTTGAGTCATTCCATTTCCAAATCAAACATGACGCAAGAGCGAGCCGCAGACAGTATAAATAATACGGCAAGGTGAAGCCGACAATGTCAGGTTTGATTTAGAAATGAAATATAAAGTCGAAGAAATTTATTTTGCTAATACGAGAACGTATTCATTTTTTGTAATTTCGCTTTTTTCTGAATGAATTCTACTCTATGAACGTATCCTCCTACAGCTTCTGCGACTCGTCTAAATTCAACAGCAGGAATATCTTGAGGAACGATAAATACTTGACTAGCACCTGATCTGAAATAAACTAGAACTCTCATAATATTTCTCCCTGTAGTTCGTTTTTGTTTAATTCAATATTCCTTCTTTGGGAAAAACCCCCGAATCTTCTCCTTAACGCCAAGATGAATAATGGTTTTTACCGTATCAATCGGAATTGAATGAGCAGGACGTTCAGACACTACTTCTAAAAGGAATTTGATGGTCTCAGACATGAAGGCTTGCAGTTTGCTCAAGCGGCTCACCCCCATGGTATGTGATAATAGTGCTTCATCTCGCGCCCCATCTGGTAATCCTTTTTGTCTTATAAAAACAGTGATATCCAGCGATACAGCTCAGAATATTAAATCACTGATTCCATCCAGGTAAATTGCCAAATATTAATAATTAAAGACTATATTAAAATTGAAAATAATTAAATACGTGCAAATACGTAAAGGCTAATTTTTAATTAAAATCAAAGTCTGAAAAATCAATACTAATATACGATTTATTTCAATAATCTGTCTAAGACTTTATCAAAAAATGGGGAACATTTGTGATGTTTGTGAGTCTCATAATGATAACAATATCAATATTGACGCCCAGCCCCATCCAAGCTAGGAAAATAGCTCACAAAATCCTTGATAATACCTGTATCTGGATAGACGCGCTCACTGTAGTGTCTTGTCGGTCACTATCTTATTAGCTATAGAGAGTAGGCGCTGCCGGTAATTGATTTTGGTCGCACCTCAAAATTATCGACTAAACGCTTAGTAATATAGTGATTACCTATCTATTTTAAATAAGTCATAACTTACATAATAATCAGTTGCTTACTCTAATGACTTCCTTTAGATCTTTTAGAAACACCAAGCTATAGAAAATCTGGATTTAATGGAGTAATCATCAAATGAGTAATAATTGAATTAACTCCCAGTAGATGGGATGGGCTGGTAAAATATGATGTAATTTAGCAGCTAGACACGAAGTTCATTTGGTGTCTGCTGCCTGGCAGTAATAAAAGCCCAAATTTTAGAGTAACGATTAAATCCAAGTTCTTAATAATCCACATCTTTTCCCATACTTTATGGCTCAATATGTTTTGATCATGAATCGTGTAAATAAGGTTGTTCCACCTAAACGCACGATTCTTAAAGATATTTCACTCAGTTTCTTTCCCGGCGCAAAAATAGGATTACTGGGGTTAAATGGCTCAGGTAAATCGACGTTATTAAAAATCATGGCTGGTGCAGACAAGGATTTTGAAGGTGAAGTCACGCCAATGCCTCATCTCAAGATTGGACATTTACCGCAGGAACCACAGCTTAATCCGGAACAGACTATACGTGAAGCAGTCCAGGAAGGATTAGGTGATATATTCAGCGCTCAGCAGAAACTGGAAGAAATTTACGCGACTTATGCTGAACCGGATGCAGATTTTGATGCGCTGGCTGCAGAGCAGACACGACTGGAAGCCATCCTTGCAACAAGTGGGGGTGATACTGCTCAGCAAATGGAAGTAGCCGCTGATGCGCTGCGTCTCCCTGAATGGGATGCTGTCATAAAGAATCTTTCAGGTGGTGAGAAACGACGTGTAGCACTGTGCAGGCTGCTGTTATCAAAACCGGACATGTTATTGCTGGATGAACCTACCAACCACCTGGATGCTGAATCTGTGGAGTGGCTGGAGCAATTTCTGGTGCGTTTTCCTGGTACAGTCGTAGCCGTGACGCACGATCGTTACTTCCTGGACAATGCCGCCGAATGGATACTGGAACTCGATCGCGGTCAGGGCATTCCCTGGAAAGGCAATTATTCAAGCTGGTTAGAGCAGAAAGAAGTTCGCCTCAAACAGGAAGAATCTTCCGAATCTGCCCGGCAGAAAGCGCTCAAAAAGGAACTGGAGTGGGTACGACAAAATCCCAAGGGACGACAGGCCAAATCCAAGGCGCGGATTGCCCGTTTTGAAGAGCTCAACTCTCAGGAATATCAAAAACGCAACGAAACACAGGAAATCTTTATCCCGGTGGCCGATAGACTGGGTAACGAAGTCATTGAATTTACCAATGTCTCCAAAGCATTTGGCGATCAATTGTTAATTGATAATTTGAGCTTCAAAATACCACCCGGTGCCATTGTCGGTATCATCGGTCCCAATGGTGCAGGTAAATCAACCTTATTTCGCATGATTATCGGTCGTGAACAACCGGATACGGGTGAGATTAAAATCGGCGAAACAGTCAAATTTGCTTACGTCGATCAGTCGCGTGATATCCTCGATAGCAACAAAACTGTCTTTGAAGCTGTGTCAGATGGGAACGATATCTTCACTGTCGGCAAATATGAAACGCCATCTCGTGCTTACATTGGTCGCTTCAATTTCAAAGGACCAGACCAGCAAAAAATGGTAGGACAGCTTTCCGGGGGCGAACGGGGGCGGTTACACTTAGCCAAGACATTGATTTCTGGCGGCAACGTGCTGCTGCTCGACGAGCCATCCAATGACCTCGACGTGGAAACACTGCGGGCATTGGAAGATGCACTGTTGGAATTTGCAGGTTGCGTACTGGTCATTTCGCACGACCGCTGGTTTCTGGATCGTATTGCGACGCATATTCTGGCATTTGAAGGTAATTCCCAGGTCACCTTCTATGCCGGTAATTATCAGGAATATGAAGCAGATAAACGTCAGCGACTGGGTGAAGAAGGCGCCAAACCGAAACGGATCAGATATAAACCGATCACACGCTAACTAAATCACTGGCTACGGTTATTAAGAAAATGCCCCATGCACTCAAAATCTGGACGTTGCTTACCGGAAACATCCGCTATGAGAAAATCATTTCAACGCGTAATCGTGGCCATGGACAGTGGATTGAAGCGCCTATTCTGGCTTATCTGATAGAAACACCCAATGGGCGTATCTTGTATGACGCAGGGTGCGACTACCGGAAATTGGCTAACCCCGCTCTTCGTACACGCTATTTTACTTCAATCCACTCTACTGTAGAAACGCCCAGGATGCAGGCAGACCAACGTGTTCCCCACTATCTTGAACGATTAGGCTTAACGCCTGCCGATATTGATTTAGTATTTATCAGTCATCTGCATTTCGATCACGCAGGCGGTTTGTGTGATCTGCCTGGATGTGAGGTTCACATTCATCAGGATGAGCTGACAGCGGCCCGGACAGGGCTAGATAGCGGAGTATTTGCAGATGAACTGGCTAACTCGGATCAATGGTACTTACAAACGGATGAATACGAAGTAGCTCCAGGAGTAGAGGCCATTACTACGCCCGGTCACACTGCAGGGCACATGTCGCTGTTCATACACTTGCCCAAAGGCCGTCCGGTCATTCTCTGTGGTGATGCAGCCGATCTGAATGAAAATCTGACTGATGAGATTGCGCCTGGCTGCTGCTGGCAGGATAACGTAGAGCAAGCACTCTCCAGTATTCGTAAGCTTAAATCACTTGCTCTCATCGAGAATGCGCAGCTATGGCCCAACCACGACCTTGCATTTTTCAAAACTTTACCTGAATTTCCGCAATGGCACGACTGATACGGACCTGGCAACTACCATCACCCGCTTATCCATTACCACTTTATGATCTTGATAATGCTCCAATATCAGCTTATTTAACAGTCAATTTGTTTTAAAATAGTGCACCTACCCCAAAAAGATGCAAATGTAATTCCATTTTATAAATCAAACATGACACAAGAGCGGGCCGCAGACAGTATTCATAATACGGCAAGGAGAAGCCAACAAAATCAGGTTTGATTTAGAAACAGAGTAAGTTTTTATCCTTGATTATCCTGCTTTCTTTATAATTTTAATCAGTCGATCTTCATCTTTAGCAATAAATAAATGAATATGCACAATAAAATCCCACGCGTTGGTTTCGTTTCACTTGGCTGCCCCAAGGCAACCGTTGATTCCGAGCGCATCCTGACACGTTTGCGGACAGAAGGTTATCTTATCTCACCCAACTACGAAGATTCAGATCTGGTTGTGGTCAATACTTGTGGTTTTATCGACAGTGCCATTGCTGAATCACTCGATGCTATTGGCGAGGCGCTCACCGAAAACGGTAAAGTCATTGTCACCGGTTGTCTTGGCGCGAAAGGGGATATTGTGAAGCAGGCACATCCCAATGTACTGTCTGTCACGGGTCCGCAGGCAACCGATGAGGTCATGGAGGCCATTCATACGTATTTACCCAAATTGCACGATCCTTATGTTGATCTGGTACCGCCACAGGGGATAAGGCTGACACCCAAACATTATGCCTATGTAAAAATTTCCGAGGGCTGTAACCATCGCTGTACCTTTTGCATTATTCCCAGTATGCGCGGCAATCTTGTCAGTCGCCCGGTAGGCGATATCATGCAGGAAGCGCAGAACCTGGTGGATGCTGGTGTCAAGGAATTACTCGTCATTTCACAGGATACCAGCGCCTATGGCGTTGATCTGAAATACCGCAGCGGCTTCTGGAAAGGTAAATTTGTTAAAACACGCATCACTGAACTTGCTCAAACTATGGGAGAACTAGGTGTATGGGTACGCCTGCATTATGTCTACCCCTATCCCCATGTCGATGAACTCATTCCGCTGATGGCAGAAGGTAAGATAGTTCCCTATCTGGATATCCCCTTTCAGCATGCAAATGCACGTATTTTAAAGCTTATGAAACGCCCTGCTGATAGTGAGGATGTGCTTGCCCGTATCCAACAATGGCGCAAAATCTCCCCTGACATCACGCTGCGGAGTACGTTTATCGTTGGTTTCCCGGGGGAGACAGAACAAGAATTTGAAGAACTACTGGATTTTCTTAAGGCAGCTCAACTGGATCGAGTCGGTGCATTCATGTATTCGCCAGTTGACGGTGCAGTCGCCAATAGTTTACCCAATCATATTCCGCCTGAATTGCAGCAAGAACGTTTAGCGCGCTTGATGACGTTACAGGAAAAAATCAGCGCACAACGGCTTGCACAGAAGGTAGGCAAGACTATACAGGTGCTGGTTGATGAGGTCGATGAGCAAGGTGCAGTCGCACGCAGTCATGCTGATGCACCGGAAATCGATGGGCTGGTCTATGTTGAAAACGGGCATTCACTACAACAAGGTGACGTAGTAAAAGTACGTATCACACATTCTGACGAACATGATCTTTGGGCGGAAACTATATGATCGATCAACTCTAGCCGTTATCTATGCTAAAGGAGGACAATTTGGAACTTATCTTGTGGCGCCATGCAGAAGCAGAAGATGGATTCCCCGACACTGCACGCAAACTGACTGAGAAAGGATTAAAGCAGGCTCACAATATGGCTCAATGGCTCAAACCTAGACTACCTAAAAACACACGCATCATGGTCAGTCCCGCAAAACGAGCTCAACAGACTGCTTTGGCACTGAGCAATCATTTTGAAACTACGCAGGAAGTAGGAACCAGCACCACTGCCGATAGAATACTTGCCGCTGCTAACTGGCCCTACGAGGAAAGTTCAATTCTGGTAGTTGGTCATCAGCCCACTTTGGGAAATGTTGCTGCTTCATTGATCTGCCAAAACCACGCCGGCTTTAGCATCAAAAAAGGAGCAATCTGGTGGTTTAGCTATAAACAAAGCGCCGATACTGAAAATACCATCCTGCGTGCCGTTATTTCTCCCGATATGGTGTAAACATAACAATACATTCTCCCGCTGGAATTGAGTCATGGCACACTTGATTCTTTTCAATAAGCCGTACGGAGTAATTTGTCAATTTACACCCCAGGCTGGATATCAATCATTAAAAGATTTTGTTCCCATACCTGATTTTTACCCAGCTGGACGACTAGATGCCGATAGCGAAGGATTAGTCATCCTCACCGATGATGGGGAATTACAACATAAAATTAGCGATCCAAGGTTCAAGCAACCGAAGAAATATTGGGCGCAAGTAGAGGGTATACCCGATCAATCAGATCTCCAGCAATTATGTGAAGGAATAATATTGAAAGGTTATAGAACCCAACCCGCAAAAGTACGTCTCATACATGAACCGGATCATCTTTGGTCACGAAATCCACCCATACGCTTTCGCAAAAATATCCCTACTTCCTGGTTAGAACTTATCCTTACAGAAGGTAAAAACCGACAAGTACGTCATATGACTGCAGCGATTGGATTCCCCACCCTACGATTGATTCGCACTACTATTGGTAAGTACAGACTGGCAGGTCTTCCACCAGGTAAGTGGAGGATTATTAAATAATTTCCTGCTTGGATATCTATTAAACAATTTCGATTTCCACGTAAAATAACAAGCAAAAAAATTGCATAACTTTTCTGTAATAAATTGTCACGAAATTTCTTGACTAACCTTATACATCTCTTTAGATTGCATTATTCGACCATGGCCCGTTTTTAAAAGGAGGAATTAAAATAATATTATGGACATAGACATTGTTTCAGCATTATCTGGATTAATTGATTTACCGTGGTGGGGGTATATCGTCGTTACATTAGTCATTACCCATATCACGATTGCAAGCATCACGATTTATCTCCATCGGCATTCGGCTCACCGAGCATTGGATTTGCATCCTATCCCTAGTCATTTCTTTCGTTTCTGGCTATGGTTGACTTCCGGTATGGTTACCAAAGAATGGACCGCTATTCACCGCAAGCATCACGCAAAATGTGAAACTTTAGATGATCCGCACAGCCCTCAGATCTTTGGAATTAAAAAAGTATTGTCCGAAGGAGCAGAACTTTATCGCTTAGAAGCAAAAAACAAAGAAACTTTGGAAAGGTACGGGCACGGTACACCAGATGATTGGATAGAACGCAACGTTTATACAAAATTTAGCGCATCTGGTATTGGGCTGATGCTAATTATCAATTTCATTCTGTTTGGCCCTATTGGTATTACTATATGGGCAGTACAAATGATGTGGACGCCTATATTCGCTGCGGGAGTCATTAATGGCATTGGTCACTATTGGGGATATCGTAATTTCCAAGCAGAAGATGCCAGTCGCAATGTCTCTCCCTGGGGCATTCTGATTGGGGGAGAAGAATTACACAATAATCATCATGCCTACCCTACTTCAGCCAGACTATCCAATAAATGGTTTGAATTTGATATTGGCTGGTTGTACATACGTATTCTGGAAATGATGGGATTAGCAACCGTCAAGAAAATTGCACCTAAGCTTAACATCAACAAAACCAAAACCAAGTGTGATTCTGATACCCTCCAGGCAGTTATTGCCCATCGTTATGAGGTGCTGGCGAAATATACCCAGTCTCTCAAGGCAATGCTCAAGAAAGAAGTGGAACATTTACGAGAAGCCGCTTCCCAGCATGGGATAGATGGAAACACACTGAAACGCTGGATATTGGCAGATGCGAAAACCTTGCAAGAAGAAGAACGTATCAAACTAAATCTGGTTTTAAGTAAAACCAAGAACCTTGATAAGGTTTATACGATGCGCGAGGAACTTGCAGCTATATGGCAACGCTCTGCCGCTTCGAAAGATGAATTAGTTAAACAACTCGAAGATTGGTGCCATCGTGCAGAAGAAAGTGGAATTGAAGTTCTAGAAAAATTCTCACGTCGGCTACGTTGCTATGCATAATTAAGTTATAACTCCGGGCAAAGGCTTTGGGATTAACGCTTATCCTTTGCTCGGTAACCCTGTAATCCCATTTCTAAATCAAACCTGACTTTGTCGACTTCTCCTTGCCGTATTATTTATACTGTCTGCGGCTCGCTCTTGCGTCATGTCTGATTTGGAAATGGAATTACCTTCCCCCGACAATCTCAGTATTCATTCCTGAATTTATATCAAAATAACATCATATTGCTCTTGTGTGTAAGACGCTTCCACTTGTAAGCTAATAGGTTTTTCAATAAAATCAGCAAGTTGAGCCAAATTTTGTGATTCCTCATCCAGAAATAAATCGATCACTTGCTGCGAAGCAAGAATACGAAATTCATTAGCTTCAAATTGTCGTGACTCCCGTAACAACTCACGTAAGATTTCATAACAGATCGTTTGCGCTGTCCGGATTTGCCCTCGTCCCTGGCAAGTTGGACATGGCTCACATAAAATGTGAGCAAGACTCTCTCGCGCGCGTTTCCGTGTCATCTCTACCAAACCTAAGGTAGAAAATCCATTGACCGTCATACGTGTCCTGTCTCTCATCAAAGCTTTGTTGAAAGCTGCCAATACTGCCTTTTTATGCTCTTCATCCTCCATGTCGATAAAATCGATGATGATGATGCCTCCCAAATTGCGTAAACGGAGTTGCCGCGCTATGACCTGTGCTGCTTCCAAATTGGTCTTAAATATGGTGTCATCAAAATTACGCACACCAATGAAGCCACCCGTATTGACATCCATGGTAGTCAGCGCTTCGGTCTGATCAATAATGACATAACCGCCTGATTTCAGATTAACTCGCCGAGCGAGTGATCGTTCAATTTCTTCTTCGACGCCATATAAATCGAAGAGAGGGCGCTCCCCGGTATAATGATCGATTCTGCTTACAACATTGCTCATATAGTTTTGAGCAAAAGGGATCAATTTCTGGAAAGTTTCGCGTGAATCTACCAGGATGCGGTATGTATCATCATCAACAAAATCGCGCAAAACACGATGACTTAGATCTAAATCCTGATAAAGGAGCGCAGGAGTATTAACTGTTAACGCCTTATTCTGAATATCATGCCAAAGCTTGTGCAGGTACTCTATATCTGCATGCAGATCTGATTCGCTTGCCGCTTCGGCCATCGTTCGTATGATGTAGCCTCCCTTGATATCAGCCGGAAGAATATGTTGCAGTTTCTCGCGCAATAATTCACGCTCAACATTATCTTCAATACGCTGAGAAACACCAATATGAGATTCTTGCGGTAAATAAACAAGCATTCGCCCAGCAATACTGATTTGAGTAGAAAGTCTTGCCCCCTTTGTTCCAATTGCGTCTTTAATCACTTGAACGAGGATATTGTTTCCCTCGTGCAGTAATCTCTCAATGGGTCTATCCTCTGTACCATTTGAACTTAATTCCTTAATATCTCCCACATGGAGAAATGCTGCTCGTTCCATGCCGATATCGATAAAGGCAGATTGCATACCAGGTAGTACACGGCTAACCCGACCATTGTAAATATTACCAACAATACCCCGGCTGCTCGCTCGCTCTATATGTAATTCTTGCACAACACCTTGCTCTATAACAGCAACACGTGTTTCCTGTGGTGTAACATTGATAAGAATTTCGTTACTCATTTAGAAGGTATAGCACAATCTAATTTCCTGGTTCTCAGGAAAATAGTTTTATTCCTGACTCTTCCAGTAATTGAGCCGTCTCAAATAATGGTAGCCCCATGACTCCACTATAACTACCAAAAATCTCAACAATAAATGCAGCTG
Organism: Nitrosomonas sp. Nm33; assembly: GCF_900107265.1. GTDB lineage: Bacteria > Pseudomonadota > Gammaproteobacteria > Burkholderiales > Nitrosomonadaceae > Nitrosomonas. The sequence goes on from NZ_FNPJ01000014.1 coordinate 29,729, forward strand.
CCATACCTTGGATTGCATAAGCCCCTGCTTTATCAAAAGCCTCACCACTTGCAATACATGCTTGAATCTCTCGTTTACCAATATCGCGAAACCGCACTGTAGTGATTGACAAACGATTTTTGATATTACCCTGCAGATTCAGAGCGATAGCAGTCAATACCTGATGCGTTCTGCCCGAAAGTGCAGCCAACATCTCCTCGGCATGAGCGGCATCTCTGGGTTTCCCGAAAATACATCCATCCAATGTAACGATCGTATCAGCAACTAAGACAGGAAACAATGGCAACTTGCGCTGTATCAGACGTAACCTCCCTGCCTCCGCCTTAGCATGAGTAATACGATAAACATAATCAGTTGGAGATTCGTTCAGAAAGGGTGTCTCATCAACATCAACAGCCCGAGATGCAGCTTCTCGCATGAGCAACACGCTATGCCTTACCCCAATTTGTTTCAGCAGCTCCCTTCGACGGGGACTACGAGAAGCCAGATAGATATAATTTCCAGCAAGCGTCATAATGTTTAAAGTTTATAGAAGCTTATAGAGTGAGTGTTTATTTCAATTTATTTTTTAATAATTTCTTTTAGACAGTAGACTCGCTACAACTTAGAAACAATCTACCGCAAGCTACACACGATGGTAAGGATGTTGCCTGATAATTGATAAAGCTCGATAAAGTTGCTCTGCCAATAATACACGTACTAGACCATGGGGAAGTGTAAGTCTTGAAAGTGCCAGCATTTCATTAGCCATACTCTTGATATTACGATGCAATCCATCTGCACCCCCAATAATAAATGCAATATCTCTACCATTTCTCATCCAGTCAACCAATGTCTCAGCTAACTGGATTGTAGTGAATTGTTTACCTTGCTCATCCATGGCAACAATGTAACAAGTCGATGGTATTGCCGCCTCGATACGTTCGCTCTCAGCAAATAACAACTGTTCGTTTTGCTTACTGCCTCGTTTCTCTGGTTTAATTTCGATCAGATGAATGGGTATTTCCCTTGGCATGCGTTGGGTATATTCCATAAAGCCGGCAGCCACCCAATCGGGCATTTTATTCCCTACGGCTAGGATATAGAGTTTCATTATTTAGATGCGCTTGCCCTCTCATATTACCTCAAGGAATTTTTTTTCTTGACTGCGCTGGACTCTGCCCATAACGATTCCAAATCGTAGTATTCACGAATGGCGGGCTGCATGATATGCACAACGACATCGCCTAAATCCACCAATAACCATTCGCCAGCTTGCTCGCCTTCGATACTATAGACTTTACCTCCCGCGGTTTTTACTTTTTCCTGTACATGATGAGCTAACGCTTTGGTCTGGCGGGTTGAAGTTCCGCTAGCAATGATCATGTAATCAAATAATGAGGTAATCTTCCCCGCTTCTAATACAAGAATATCTTGCGCCTTCAAATCTTCTAATGCAGCAATGACTACCCTTAATAGCTCATCTGTTTTCATTTTTCCTCGTGTAAACATGATGTGTGCCAATATAATTCAATACATTATCGGGAAGCAGATAACGTGCACTTTTTCCTGCTGCGATATAGGTTCTGATGGTTGTTGAAGAAATATCCAATAATGTGGTCACGGCTGTAAAAACAAACCCGGATGATACACGCCTCAAGGCGTTTACATCATCTGTCCAGCGATCTAAGCATGCATCTCGTAACTTCGGTGGTAAACACGCTTGATTCATAACAGAAATATGACCTGGACGATTGACGATTACCAAATGACTTAATTCAAACAACTCACGCCAAAGATGCCAATCTGGCAGCTTCAGGAATGCGTCTACTCCAATAATAAAACAGAATGCTACCTTTTCTCCTATGAATTCATCTCTTAACTCACGCAGCGATTCCACACTATAACTTTCTTCAGAACGCCTGAGCTCTCGATCATCTAGAAAAAATCTTCTGTTATCACGAATAGCTTCATGAAGCATGACCTTACGGTGATGCTGCGAAGCAACCGGTTCATTCCGCAAGCGTGGACGCCCTGCAGGAAGAAAATGAACTTCATCCAGTTGTAAAATTTCAACAAGCTCTTCTGCAACCCTTAAATGTCCAAAATGCACTGGATCAAATGTCCCTCCATAAATTCCGATTAGGGAGAACGGATCATCAGACATCGTTTAAGAAGTAATTCAGAGGAAGAAATGTTGAGAAATACGCACTATTAGCAGAATAATGCTATTTTATGACCATATCAGAAATTATCAAAATAATGCAAGGCGCATATCCGCCAATATACTCGCCAAATGTGAAGTAAAACGAGCAGCCGATGCACCATCAATCACTCTGTGATCATAAGATAGCGACAGAGGAAGAATCAGACGAGGAATGAACTCTCCATTACGATAAATTGGCTTCAAACTTGCTCGCGAGACCCCCAAGATTGCAACTTCAGGAGCATTGATAATAGGTGTAAAGGCTGTACCACCTATCCCGCCAAGGCTAGAAATGGTAAAACTAGCCCCTTGCATATCAGTCGGTTTTAATTTTCCTTCTCGCGCAAGTGAAGAAAGTCTCCCTAGCTCATCAGCTATCGCAATCACACCTTTCTGATCAGCATCGCGAATAACAGGCACGACAAGACCATTGGGCGTATCTACCGCGAATCCCAGGTGATAGTAGCGTTTAAGTATCAGAAAGAATTCTTCATTACTCCTATCCAGTGAGGCGTTAAACTCGGGATATTTTTTCAATGCTGCAGTTACGGCTTTCGTGAGGAAAGCAAGTATGGTTAGTTTGATTCCATTCTTCCGATGACTTTCGTTATATTCTTTTCTGAGCGCCTCTAGATCCGTAATATCAGCCTCGTCAAACTGGGTCACATGTGGAATCATGACCCAATTACGATGCAGATTAGCGCCTGAAATTTGCTTAATACGAGTTATCGGCTTTGATTCAATGGGTCCAAATTTTGCAAAATCGACCTGAGGCCATGGTAATAAATCAAGCCCACCACCTAGCCCTGGCTTTTGTAATTTCATCAACTCTCGTTTGACAAAAGCCTGGATATCTTCCTTCAGTATCCGCTGTTTTGGGCCGCTTCCAACAATCTTGCTTAAATCCACACCCAATTCCCTGGCAAAACGTCTAACCGATGGGCCGGCATGGGGCATGCCCGCAGTAATAAGTTTGGACTGATTCACTTCTGTAAACTGTGCAGGCAGCTGTAATGGCTTGCTCTGATAGATTTCTTGACTTGGGGGAGTAACTTCAAGTGCGGTTTCAGGTTTAGTGCTCACAGTCTCGCTGATACTTACTATTTCTTCAGCCGGAACAGCCTCAGCCTCAGTAGTAATAACCTTACTCTCTTCTTCAGAAGGAGCTACTTCCATGACAAGAATTTCAGAGCCTTCAGAAACCTTATCACCTACTTTGATACTAATTTCCTTGACAGCACCGGAATAAGGCGAAGGAACTTCAATTGTAGCCTTATCTGATTCCAGCGTAATAAGCGAATCCTCAGCCTTGATGTTATCACCGGCTTTGACGAGTATTTCTATGACTGGCACATCCTTAAAGTCGCCAATATCAGGAATCTGTACCTTTTTAATTTCGCTCACACGCTTTCCTCAGTTTACATTCAATCTATATCTATCAACCACAAAATGATCACTTTCTTGGGTATTTAAATATACTCGCCGTCTATTGGGTAACGGGATCTGGCTTATCCGGGTCGATACCAAACGCTTTGATTGCCTGAGCGACCTGTTTTGCCGGGACCTTGCCTTCTTCTGATAAGACCTTAAGTGCCGCAACCGCAATGTAATAGCGATCCACTTCGAAAAAATGTCTGAGTTTCTCGCGCGTATCAGAACGCCCAAACCCATCCGTACCCAGCGCACAATAGCGCCTTGGAATGAATGCGCGTATCTGATCTGCATAGATCTTCATGTAATCAGTTGCAGCCACCACAGGTCCTTCGCGATCTTTCAAACAAGTTTCAACATAGGATAATTTAGCAGGTTCAGTTGGGTGCAACATATTCCAGCGTGCAATACTGAGTGCTTCACGACGCAATTCAGTGAAGCTTGTGACACTCCAAATATCTGCGACAACATTGTATTCTTTTTGTAAAATGTCTGCTGCTGCAATAACTTCACGCAATATCGTCCCTGAACCAAGCAGTTGTATTCGTGCTCCTTTACTACGCTTACTGCCTTCCCTAAGCAAATAAATTCCTTTCAATATACCTTGCTCAACCCCTTTAGGAAGATCAGGTTGAGCGTAATTTTCATTCATCACAGTAATATAGTAAAACACATCTTCCTGTTCTTGATACATGCGCCGCAAGCCATCCTGTATGATCACCGCTAGTTCATAGGCATAAGTAGGATCATAAGATATGCAGTTTGGAATAGTAGAAGCAGCAAGGTGACTATGGCCATCTTCATGCTGCAGACCTTCGCCATTTAATGTGGTTCGCCCAGCTGTGGCACCTAGCAGAAAACCACGAGAGCGCATATCGCCCGCAGCCCAAATAAGATCTCCGACACGCTGAAAGCCGAACATAGAATAATAAATATAAAAAGGAATCATCTGCACACCATGTGTGCTGTATGCAGTAGCTGCTGCAATCCAGGAAGACATGGCTCCAGCTTCGTTGATACCTTCCTGGAGAATCTGACCATGCTTATCCTCTTTGTAAAACATAAGCTGTTCAGCATCCTCGGGGATATAAAGTTGTCCTTTTGATGACCAGATAGCGAGTTGGCGAAACATTCCTTCCATACCAAACGTTCGTGACTCATCCGCGACGATAGGCACGATATGTTTACTGATATTTTTATCCTTGGTCAGAATATTAAGAATACGCACAAATGCCATTGTAGTAGAAGATTCTCGTCCTTCACCACTACCTTTCAGTAAAGTTTCAAATGCTGACAAAGGGGGCGTTTGCAAGGCTTCTGCCTTTCGTCGACGATGATGCAAAAACTTACCCAAGGCCTTACGTCGGGCTTGCATATAAGTAAATTCCGGCGAATCCTTGTCAAATTTAAGGTAGGGAATCTCGTCGATTTTGTCATCCGGCACAGGCAGACCAAATCGATCACGAAATGCCTTGAGTGAGGTCGTGCCCATTTTCTTCTGCTGATGAGTAATATTCTGTGCCTCGCCCGACTCACCCATACCGTACCCCTTGACAGTCTTGGCAAGTATCACGGTAGGCTGCCCTCGATGTTTGACTGCAGCAGCATATGCAGCATAAACCTTGTGCGGATCATGCCCACCCCGATTTAACCGCCAAATATCATCATCTGACATATTAGCAACCATTTCGAGTAACTCAGGGTATTTACCAAAAAAATGCTTTCTGACATAAGCACCGTCTCGCGCTTTGAAAGTTTGATACTCTCCATCCACACATTCCATCATGCGTTGCTGAAGAAGTCCTTTAGTATCTTTTGCCAGAAGAGGATCCCAATAGGAACCCCAAATTACTTTGATAACATTCCAGCCTGCTCCTCTAAATGTTGCCTCCAATTCCTGTATGATTTTGCTGTTACCCCTGACAGGACCATCAAGACGTTGGAGGTTACAGTTCACCACAAAAATCAGGTTATCCAGATTTTCGCGTGAAGCAAGTGAAATTGCTCCTAGCGACTCAGGCTCGTCCATTTCACCATCACCCGTGAAAGCCCAGACCTTGCGACCCTCGGTGTTGGCTAATTGGCGACTATCCAGGTATTTCATAAATCGTGCCTGATAAATTGCCATGTGTGGCCCCAATCCCATTGAGACGGTTGGAAATTGCCAGAAATCTGGCATCAACCAGGGATGGGGATAAGATGACAATCCTTTTCCGCCTATTTCCTGACGGAAATTATCAAGCTGCTCCTCAGTTAATACCCCATGCAGAAATGCATAGGCATAAATTCCCGGAGATGAGTGCCCTTGAACATAAACGAGATCACCTCCTCTCTGCTCGTTCGCTGCTCGCCAGAAATGATTGTAACCAACATCATATAAGGTCGCTGCTGAGGCAAAACTGGCGATATGTCCTCCCACATTTGTATTTCGATTAGCGCGCGCAACCATCGCCAGAGCATTCCAGCGTACATAAGAACGAATACGATGCTCTATGGCGTGATCCCCGGGCGAACGCTCCTCTTTACCTACTGGGATCGTGTTGATATAAGCCGTATTGGCACTATAAGGAAGATATGCACCAGAACGTCGTGCTTTTTCAACCAATTTCTCCAATAAATAATGAGCGCGCTCCGCTCCTTCATTGACAAGAACAGACTCCAATGCCTCCAGCCATTCCCGTGTTTCCTGTGGATCAATATCCTGTGAATTCATAATGGTTTGGAAATAATATACTGGTCAGTTTTAGACAAAAATTACGTAGCCACCCTGGCGCGCTCAGCTGCTTCAATGGTATTACTCATTAACATGGTAATCGTCATAGGCCCAACCCCTCCCGGAACGGGGGTAATATGGCCGGCTTTTTCTTTTACCGAAGTAAAATCCACATCACCGCATAATGTCCCATCATCCATCCGGTTAATCCCAACATCAATCACAGTTGCGCCTGACTTGACCATTTCGGCAGTAATCATACGCGGTTTCCCGGTAGCCACTACTAAAATATCCGCACTCCGGGTATGTTCAGCCAAATCTCTTGTTTTAGAACTACAAATAGTGACTGTAGCCCCTTTCTCCAGAAGCATCAATGCCATAGGTTTACCCACAATATTACTGCGCCCTACAACGACTGCATGCTGTCCCTCGATTAGCACATCTCGCTCTTTTAACATCATCATGACACCATAAGGTGTACAGGGAAAAAATAAAGCATTGCCTGTTGCGAGTGCGCCGACGTTACAAGGATGGAATCCATCCACGTCTTTCTCAATCGCGATGGCAGCAATGATTCGATGACTCTCAAAGTGTGGTGGCAAAGGTAACTGCACTAAAATTCCGTGAATCTCGGGATTTGCATTCAATGCATGGATCTGCTGAAGCACGGTCTCTTGAGATGTTTTACCAGGAAAATTGTAAACCTCAGAGCGAATTCCTGATTCTCTACAGGCTTTGGCCTTATTACGCACGTAAATAGCAGAAGCTGGGTCATCGCCTACTAGAATAACAGCCAAACCAGGCTGCATTCCATGCTTTGCAAGATTCTCAGCGCGTAATTTTAATTCTGTACGGATTTTACTCGCAATTACTTTGCCGTCAAGGATATCAGCATTCATTACTTTATAAGAAATAGGCTAAATTGAATACTTGCGCAAAAAGATATCTTGTAGCTCACAACCATTGCAGCTGTACTTGCTTTGATAGAAATTTGGATAATACACGATGCTAATTCTTATCTGAAAATTAAAATGAATGCTTAAGAATTCATATCATTTTACTTTTGCAGCAGCTGTTGTTTCCGAATGTTTTCTTTTCTTGAACTTAATCCGATAAATCAGCAAGCCGATCAGAGACACTGAAAATACAAAAAGAAATGCTGTCAGTAAGCCAAAAGCTAAAATAAAAATATCGCTACTTTCAGGCATAAAAATGGTGACAAACCATACTCCGGCAAAGCCCGTCAATAATCCACCAAATAATATGATTTTCTTCCCTAGATCATAATGTCGCCATAAAGAACCAGAAACTCCAACCTCATCAACATAATGATCAAAAATCTCTGCCAAACTCTCATCTCCCGGTTTTGATTCATGACCAATTGCTATCGCCAAAGCATCATCCCCGTCTTCCAGACTAGACATTTTCTTTAGAAAGTCTACTTGTTTTTGCGCTCGCTTAGGTTTGATGCCGTCCTTAATCATCATTGAACATAGGGTTGAGAAAGCTTTCTCACGAGCTATTTCCGCAGAATCATGCTTTTCATAAAACTGCCACATCACTCCGACCAGATAAAGCTGGATTGTCATTTCCTTGAATTGAGGAGCAAAATCATAACGTTTGCTCTTGATATGCGAGATCTGTTCATTCAGCACTTCTTTTGCATGCTGTATGCAATCATCTAGTGTTACCGCTTCTTGATTGACCATTGAATCACTCATGCTTATAACCTTTATTTTTCCGAGGAAAATTTATAACCTAACACATTATAACCTGCTAGCGAACACTAAAACCCAGAAAATAGGAGATAAGCAAATTAAATAGTAAATAGTTACTACCACCTAGGGTACAAACTATTAATACTATAGACTTGGCTTGTCTCTTCCTCGTTATAATAGCGCCTTATTAAATTGATTTTCTCATCATGACAGTATCAACTCAATGTAATTATAAATCCCATCTCTCCCAATTACTGCTCCTGGCCACCAAAAAGATTCTTCCTCAAAATTACGAAATTAATATTGAATTAGTGCGCCCCAAGCAAGCTAATCATGGTGATTATTCAAGTAATCTGGCAATGCAATTAACCAGGTATTTACACAAAAATCCGCGTGAAATTGCAACAGCACTTATTGATGCGTTACCTGATTCCCCTTATCTGGAAAAAGCTGAAATCGCAGGCAGTGGTTTTATTAATCTCTTTTTGAAAGTTTCAGCAAAACAGCAGTTTTTATCTGGTGTGTTACAACAGGGTGATAAATTTGGCCATAATAATTTAGGAAAAGAAAAGAAAATTCAGGTTGAGTTTGTTTCTGCCAATCCTACTGGACCTCTACATGTTGGGCATGGGCGTGGTGCAGCCTATGGCGCCAGCTTGGCAAACATCATGGCCGCCAATGGTTATTCTGTCACTCGAGAGTATTATGTTAATGATGCAGGTAGACAGATGGATATATTGGCACTCTCTACCTGGCTACGTTACCTTGAGCTATGTGGATATACCTTTCCTTTTCCCGAAAATGCCTATCAAGGCATCTATGTAACTGACATGGCCAAGTTAATTCATAGTGCGCATGGTAACCGCTATGTTCACCAATCTAATTTAATATTACAGACACTCGTCCCAGTTGAAACAAAGCTTGCAGCTGATGAACACCTGGATCAGTTGATCGCTATAGCAAAAAAAATGCTAGGAGAAGATTACGCCTATATCCACAATTTTGTGCTGACTGAACAACTAGGCGATTGTCGCAATGATTTAATGGAATTTGGTGTGGAGTTTGATACCTGGTTTTCAGAACAATCGCTATTTGACAACGGCATGGTTGCGCGTGCTACTCAATTACTTGATGAAAAAAATACTTTGTATAAGCAAGACGGTGCTACTTGGTTTCGCTCTACTTCTTTTGGAGATGAAAAAGATCGTGTAGTACAACGCGAAAATGGGCAATATACTTATTTTGCTTCCGATATAGCCTATCATCTCAACAAATTTGAGCGTAATTTTGCTTATATCATCAATGTGTGGGGAGCAGATCATCACGGCTATATTGCGCGAGTAAAAGGTGCAATTGAAGCATTAGCGCTTGATCCCGATAAACTTGAGATTGCTTTGGTTCAATTTGCTGTGCTCTATCGGGATGGCAAAAAAGTTTCTATGTCTACCCGTTCCGGAGAATTTGTTTCACTACGGGAATTACGTCAAGAAGTTGGCAATGATGCGGCACGGTTCTTTTATGTATTACGTAAAAGCGATCAACATTTGGACTTTGACTTGGATCTTGCAAAATCACAATCCACTGATAATCCAGTATATTATGTGCAGTATGCCCATGCACGCATAAATAGTGTACTCATGCAATGGGGGGAAGATGAAACCACACTCTCGATGGCTGATACCGATTCGTTGACGAACCAGTCAGAACTAATGCTTCTGCAAAAATTAATCGATTACCCAGATATAGTGGAAGCAGCGGCAAGGGAACGCGCTCCTCACCTGATTGCTTTCTATCTTAAGGAATTAGCTGGCGAATTCCATAGTTATTATAATTCAACTCGTTTTCTCGTGCCAGAACAATCACTTAAACTAGCGAGACTAGCATTGATTGCAGCTATTAAGCAGGTGCTAGCAAATGGGTTGAAATTATTAGGAGTAACCGCTCCCAGCAAAATGTAGCAGAAATCATATATAGTATAGGAATTTTCATGAGCAGAGACTACAAATCCAAGGGTATGGCAACCGCAAAAAGCAGTGGTTCACTTATTCTAGGACTCTTTATCGGATATGCGCTTGGCATAGCAAGCGCAATAGGTGTATGGGCATTAATCAATCAAGCTCCAAGCCCGTTCCTAACTGAAGAAAAATCAGCCAAAACTAAACCTCACGAAAGTATTGCCAAAAACTCACAGAATGATAGCGTTAACAAGGAAATTGATCAGGTAAGTGCGAATAAGCCTCGCTTTGATTTCTATAATATACTCCCAGGCATAGAGGAGCCTTTAGCCGAAGAACCATTCGGTCAAGGGGTGAAGCAGTCACCTCCTCCCGTAACAAATGATGCGAGCTCGGCAAGTAATTATTTCCTACAGATTGGCTCGTACAAAAACTCAGGTGAAGCGGAAAGAATGAAAGCAGAACTGGCATTACTCGGCGTGATTGCTTCTGTTCAAACGGCAGAATCTTCTGACAAAGGTACGCGATATAGAGTTCGTATAGGCCCTTACGCAAAAATCACTGAAATTGATCAAATACGCGCTTCATTGCAAGAAAATGGAATAGAAGCCAGTTTTGTCAGAGCTCCCAAGAAAACACCATAGCAATATAGCAATCCTGATTGAGTAAACTTAATTACCGGGTAGTAGTTAGCTAAACAACTTATAGAAGAGCAAAATAAAATATGAATAAATTCTTTAAATTTTTCCTAACATTCATTACCCTTAGTCTCTCAGGGATGTTGCTTGCACATGCAGAAATCATTGAAGGACGCGATTATATTGTTCTCGCGAATCCTCAGCCAACTGAAGATCAACGAAATATTGAAGTCATTGAGTTTTTCTGGTACGGCTGCCCACATTGCTATGAATTACATCCACATATAGATAATTGGCGCAAGAATGCTCCCAAGGATGTGAAATTTCGATATGTTCCAGCAATTTTTCGTGCTAATTGGACACCTGCAGCAAAAACTTTCTATGCAATGGAAGCGTTAGGTATTACAAAAGAACTTCACGATAAGATATACAAAGCTATTCATCGTGACAAAATTGATTTGTCGAAGGAAGCTGTACTATTTGATTGGATTGAAAAACAAGGAATTGAGCGCGAAAAATTTATCAATGCCTATAATTCTTTTTCCGTCCAAAATCAAGTAGCAAAGATTTCACAAATGACAAGACAATATAAATTAACCGGTGTACCGGCTTTAGTGGTTGAAGGAAAATATTTAACTAGTGGAAAGATGAGCGGTACACCGCGCGACACGATTCAGGTATTGAATGAATTAATTGACAAAGCACGGAAGGAGCGAGCTTCGAATTAAACTATTCTAAAAACCATTATAAAATGATTGCTTGCTGAGCTTTTTAGGCAATACACGCCTAATTCTTCGCTCGGCCAAGTTTCACAACTTCCTGAATATGCCTCAAACCTCGCATGATTTGAGCAAGATGACGGCGATTCCTAGCCTGCAAAATGAAGTGCATCATGGTGTAATCTTTATCGCTTTCCATAGTGACATCATCGATATTCGAATCAGCCCTAGCAATTTCTGCGGCGACTCTAGCAAGTACACCACGTTGATTTACCACTGTCATGTTAATGCCTACTTCAAAAGTTCCAGATATATCTTTGCCCCATGTCACATCCAATACATTCTCGGATTTTCTCTGAATTCTCATCACAACCGGACAATTATGGACATGAATCACTAACCCCTGATCTTTTTTAATCAACCCAACGATCGTATCCCCAGGAATAGGGTAACAGCATCGAGCAAACTGTACTGTCATACCTTCCGTCCCAAGAATCACAACGGGATTACTGGCGCCAGTGACTTCAGATATTGATTCTCCAGGTACCACTAAACGCTTAGCAACGACGGCTGAAAGTTGTTTTCCTAAGGTGATATCGGCAAGTAAGGCTTTTTTTGACTTAGCACCGCTGTCCCTGACAAGTCTTTCCCATTGTGTGTCAGTGATAGAATCAGGGTTGATCCCAAATGAGGATAGAGCTTGATTGAGCAAACGCTCACCTAGCTTTACTGACTCTTCATATTGAATGGTTCTAAGAAAATAACGAATGCTTGAACGCGCTCTTGCTGTAGCAACATAAGAGAGCCAGGCAGGATTGGGGTTACCATAGGGCGCAGTTACAATCTCAACACGATCGCCATTCATTAATTCAGTACGCAATGGCACATTCTCTCCGTTAATTTTTGCTGCAACACAACAATTACCCACATCTGTATGTATCGCATAAGCAAAATCAACTACTGTAGAACCTCTTGGTAACTCAAGTATTTTTCCTTGGGGCGTGAACACATAGACCTCACCAGGAAACAGATCGACCTTGAGATGCTCCAGAAACTCAATTGAATCGGAAGAATCGCTTAAGGTTTCCAGTAAGCTTTTTAGCCACTGATTTGTTTTTAGATGCAGCTCATTCACCTCTGCACCATTGCTTTTATAGAGCCAATGGGAAGCTACGCCCATTTCAGCAATCCGATGCATCTCATAGGTTCGAATTTGTATTTCTATTGGCAAACCATAAGGCCCCAGCAATGTATTATGAAGCGATTGATAGCCATTAAGCTTAGGAATCGCAATATAATCCTTAAATTTACCAGGGATGGGTTTATACAGACTATGTAAGGCGCCTAATGCCAGATAACACGAAGGAATATCCCTCACCAACACACGAAAGCCATAAATATCCAGCACCTCCGAGAAGCTCAGATGCTTCTCAAGCATTTTTTTATAGATACTATAAAGATGCTTCTCTCTCCCGGTTACAATGGCATCTACACCGGCATCTTTAAGTCGATTTTTTATCGCTTCAAGAATTTTGCCCACTACTTCGCGACGGTTGCCACGAGCTGCTTTAGTTGCTTTCACCAGCACCTTGTAACGATTGGGATAGAAATAACGAAAGCTAAGCTCCAGCAATTCTTGGTAAATACTGTTTAAACCCAAGCGATGTGCAATAGGCGCATATATCTCCAAAGTCTCCCGTGCGATGCGACGCTGCTTTTCAGGACGCATAACTTCCAGCGTGCGCATATTATGTAAGCGGTCAGCCAATTTAATAAGGATAACCCTTACATCATGCGCCATAGCTAATAACATCTTACGGAAATTTTCAGCTTGTGCATCAGCCTGGGTCTGGAATTCAATCTTCTTCAATTTAGAGACGCCATCTACCAGCTCTGCAACTGATACGCCAAATCTTTCGGCAATTTCTTCCTTGGAGATAGTCGTATCTTCAACAACGTCATGTAATAATGCAGCAGCAAGCGTGATTACATCTAGATGGAGTTCACAAAGGATATGAGCAACCGTCACGGGATGAGAAATATAAGGTTCCCCAGTCATACGGAATTGCCCAGAATGAGCACCATGACTGAAAAAATACGCATTCTTGAGTAAAGCTAGATCTTCAGGCTTAAAATATTTCGATACCTCAGAAAATAACGACTCAGCTCCAGACGTTATTACATGAGAGTTCGATAATGAAAACTCTGACATAAGCATTTCCCAATTTTTCGCGGTGCTAATTCAACTTTATTTTACAAATAGCAGATTATTCCATTTCTAAATCAAGCCCGACTTTATCGACTTCTTCTTGCCGTATTATTTATATTGTTTGCGGCTCGTCTCCGCGTCATGTTTGATTTGGAAATGGATTTTTTTCTGTAATTGTAACTACGATGTTGGAATTACAAATATTTCTGATCAAATACGTTTGAGATAAAAATCAACATAATATATCCAGGATACTCCTGAATTTATAGTGATTTTTGTATTATGCAAGATCAGAGGAGTGAAATTAAAAAATTTTAATAGGCAATTTAATAATACTACACGTTCTATCGCCAGAAAATTTGTTACTTATAGATTATTTCAATTTTTTTCTGTTATGGTTTAATTTTCTTACTACTTATCTTTTAACGGATGGTATTAAGAATTTCAAGTCCTACCTTCCCTTTAGCCAATTCACGTAGTGCAATGACAGTGGGCTTATCTCGAGCAGCATCTACCATTGGAGCAGAACCAATTGCTATCTGCCTTGCCCGGGCAGTAGCAGCCATTGTCATATCAAAGCGATTGGGAATAATTTTTAAACAATCATCAACAGTGATACGAGCCATAATTTATTCCTTTTCTTTTTTCGTTAAAAATTTCACTAAAAAATATTATTCAGGCAAATTGCGCTAACAATGCATGCTGTTTGACAAGCTGACGCTTCATTCTGAGGCGCTCTGCTCGAATAATACAACAAATATCTTTGAATGCTTCATCCAGTTCATTATTGATCACAACGTAACCAAATTTGTTCACTTGACTTATTTCTTCTCGGGCTGCCTTTAAACGCCGCGCAATTGTTTCTGGATCATCTTGTCCACGCTGTTTCAAACGAGCTTCTAACAATGCTAGAGAAGGAGGTAAAATAAAAATGCTTACTGCCTCGGGAAAAATTTGCCGTACCTGCTGCGCTCCCTGACAGTCAATCTCCATCAAAACATCTTGACCTGATTCCATCGTTTCCTTTACCCAATGTTGTGAAGTGCCATATAAATTCCCATAAACTTCTGCACTTTCAAGAAATTCTCCTCGTTCCAACATTTGATTAAAGGTGTCTCGATCGATAAAAAAATAATCTTGCCCATTTATTTCATTGGGGCGTGGTTGGCGAGTGGTGTGTGAAATCGATAGATTTAAACCAATACGAGCCTGAAGCAATGCTTTGATCAAGCTGGTCTTACCAGCCCCTGAAGGAGCACTGATTATAAATAAACTACTCATATTATGATTATATTGAATTTCCCTTACATTTTGAGAAGAAAATTTCTATTAAGGTGAGTCAATATTTATTTAGTATGCCTAATCACTTCATGATGTTTTCAATCTGAGAAACCATTAAAGTTATTTTAATGCACTCCATGTTTCTCAAAATAACGTTGGTGATATTCTTCCGCAGGATAAAACTCAGAAGCAGGCAAAATTTCGGTTACGATCGGATCTCGCCAATGCCCGCTTTGCTGCAATGCGTCTCGTGAAGCTATTGCGGCAGCTTTCTGCTCCGGTGTATAAAAAAATATAACTGACCGGTATTGAGAACCTTCATCCGGCCCTTGACGATTAAGGGTAGTAGGATTATGGCAATGCCAGAAAGTATCAAGTAAATTTTCAAAAGAAACCAGCGAAGGATCATATTCTACCAGCACAACTTCTGCGTGGCCTGTCTGATCTGAGCAAACATCATGGTAAGCAGGAAAGCGAGTATGGCCACCGGCATACCCAGACCTGACATTAACTACGCCATGAACGCCACGAAAAGTAGCCTCCACACCCCAGAAACAACCAGCACCAAAGATAATTTTTTCGATAGCCATAGCCCAAAATATATTTCCTTGGATAACACTATCTACGAACGCCGCTCATTCCAAAATAAAAATAATCCTAAAAGCGGTTTTTTTATTCCATTTCCAAATCAAACATGACGCGAAGGTAAGTCGCAGATAGTATAAATAATACAGCGGAGAAGCCGACAAAGTCAGGTTTGATTTAGAAATGAAATTAGGATTATACAGAGTATTTTATCAGGACAAAATAATAGGCCGATGCACCTTTAGCACGCATCGGCCTTCCCTCCAAGATTCGTATTACTTAAGCGTCAGAATAAATTCCGCTAGAGTCTTAGCGTTTTCATCGCTAACATTTGCGTTAGGTGGCATCGGAATGGTTCCCCATACTCCACTGCTACCATTTTTAATTTTTCCTGCCAAGTAAGTAGCTGCATCAGCTTGACCTGCGTATTTTGCAGCAACATCTTTAAGTGCTGGACCAACCAATTTGGTGTCAACATTGTGGCAGTTCAGGCAACCACTGCTTTTTGCCAATTCAGCACTTGCTTGTACATTGCTAATCCACAATACAGCAGATGCTGCCATTACACCTAACAAAACTTTTCTCATCTTATTTTTTCCTTATTTGAATTATAAAGGGAATAACATTCTACCCTTAACTTTACAGACTTGCAGCAATTCCTGTAAGTCTGTAATTTCTGGCAAACATTTCTCACCTTGACAAACCCAGGCATTGACACCTTGATCTACGGATAAGGGTTTATTCAAACTTGGCGGTAATCCGGTTAACTCCATCGGTAACGCCAGCACAATCGTAGCGGGTGCATGCAAGACCAGTGCTCGATGCCACTCACTCAAGAGAGCGCCTTTCCCACGCAAAATGACAATTTGAGGTAGCGTAAGCCATTCTTTCAACACGATCAATAAACTGCAGTAAACGCTTGGATGGTGCCGCATTTCAGGATAAAACAATTTAAGTGTTCGTTCAGCTGATTGCAAATAACGATATTCGCCGAGCAAATGGCCAAGTCGTTGGAGCGATATCGCTACTAAACCATTACCAGACGGAATCGCATTGTCCTGACCTGTTTTAGGTCGATGAATCAGCCTTTCATGATCATGACTCGTAAAAAAGAACCCACCTAGCTGTTTATCTTCGAACTGATCTAGCAATACCTCTGCCAGCGCTATAGCAAAATCCAGATCAGATTGACGAAATTCCACTTGCATGAGCTCCAACAGACCATCTAGCAAAAAGGCATAATCATCGAGATATGCATTGAGATGCGCCTTGCCATCCTTGAAGGTAGCGAGTAGCCGGTTATTTTTCCAGAGGGTGGCGCGGATAAAATCTACCGCCAGCATGGCGGATTTTATCCATTCGCTACTTCCAAAAATCATACCTGCTCGCGCCATACCCTTGATCATTAAGCCGTTCCAACTAACCAGGGTTTTTTCGTCACGACCAGGATGAACGCGCTGTTCCCGCTTATTGAAAAGCTTGTGCCGCGCCGATTCAATCCGCTGTTGCACTTCCTCTTGGCTAATACCCATATCGTTAGCTATAGCTGCAACAGACTGATTGATTTCGAGATGCCAATATTTGTTTTCAAAATTGGGAAGACGCGAAAGACCATAGTAAGGTGCGATTACAGTATATTCATCGGCTGTCAAGACACATGCGATTTCATCTTTATCCCAGACGTAAAATTTTCCTTCTTCATGTTCTGAATCAGCGTCTAGAGCTGAGTAATAGCCTCCTTCCTTTTGTCCGAATTGCATCTCCCGCATCACCCAGGCAGCTGTCTCCTCTACAATTCGTTTAAACAAGGAGTTACGGGTTGCAAGCCAGGCGTCGGCATAGAGCTGTAACAAGGGACCATTGTCGTACAGCATCTTTTCAAAATGGGGAATACACCAGTACTGATCTGTACTATAACGATAAAATCCTCCCCCTAACTGATCGTAAATGCCTCCGTTAGCCATTTTCTCCAAGGTATAAGCCACAATATATTGTGCTTGGGTATCATTTTCAGAGAAGTAGCATTGCAGGCAGAATTTTAGTTCTGCAGGATGAAGAAATTTTGGCGCAGAACCAAGCCCGCCATACTCTCGATCAAAGTTTTCTAGCAGCTGAGTGACTGCCTGCTCAATAAGATGGCGAGAAAATACAGAAATATTGACACTTGTAGCTGGTAAAGTCTCCGCAAGTATTTTCAGTAGCGCACTATTTTGCTGCTCAATATCTTCTCTACGCGTACGATATATCTCAGCAATCTTTGGCAATAACTCAAGAAAACCAGGCATACCATGACGAGGCTCTTTAGGAAAATAAGTACCCCCAAAGAAAGGCTTCTGTTCTGGCGTGAGAAACATGGTCAATGGCCAGCCGCCAGAACGATGATTAAGCATGTAATGCGCTGTCTGATATATCTGATCGAGGTCAGGGCGCTCCTCACGATCTACTTTAATATTGATAAAGTATTCATTCATCGCCGCTGCCACTTCTTGATCCTCGAATGACTCTTGCGCCATGACATGGCACCAATGACAGGCAGAATAACCAATAGAAAGCAGGATTGGCTTATTTTGGGTACGTGCCAGTACGAGTGCTTCCTCTCCCCACGGGTACCAGTCTACCGGGTTATCTGCATGCTGTAACAGATAAGGACTTGTTTCACCTGCCAGATGGTTGGGCATAGCATTGCTCAATAAATAATTGAATATGCATTCATAGGATTAGCAATGTAATTCACCGCTAAGAGGTTGTGAAAACTTCGTTTTCACAACCTCTCGGTCATTTCTTTAATCGGTAATCGCTCCCCGACTGGCAGTCGATACCAGTTTTGCAAACTTCGCCAACACACCACGTTTATAACGTGGCTCAGGCGGTTGCCATGCCGCACGGCGTCGCGCGAGCTCCTCCTCGGAAACATTGAGCTGCAACAGACGTTGGGGCGCATCTATGGTAATGGAATCACCCTCCTTCACCAGTGCAATGATTCCTCCCACAAAGGCTTCCGGTGCGACATGTCCAACCACCATACCGTAGGTTCCACCGGAGAATCTGCCATCCGTGATCAGGCCAACTGAATCCCCTAAACCTTCACCAATCAACGCCGAAGTGGGTGACAACATTTCGCGCATTCCCGGTCCGCCCTTCGGACCTTCATAACGGATTACCACAACATCTCCCGGCTTAATTTCCCTGGCAAGGATGGCATTCATACATGCTTCCTCAGAATCGAACACACGCGCAGGCCCAGTAATTTTTGGATTTTTCACGCCAGTGATTTTGGCGACCGATCCTTCCGGCGACAAATTTCCTTTGAGGATGGCCAAGTGACCTTGTGCATACAAAGGATTGTCCCATTGCCTGATGACATCCTGATCCTGGCGTGGCTTCTCGGGTACATCGCGTAATACTTCCGCTATCGTTTCACCGCTGATCGTCATGCAATCACCATGCAGCAAACCATGCGCCAGTAACATCTTCATGACCTGAGGTATGCCACCTGCTCGATGCAAATCAGTTGTCACATAGCGCCCGGACGGCTTCAGATCGCACAAGACAGGTACTCTTGCACGGATTTCCTCAAAATCATCAATACTCAGTTCCACGTCGGCGGCATGCGCAATCGCCAATAAATGCAGTACTGCATTGGTCGATCCACCCACTGCCATCACCACAGAGATGGCATTTTCCAGTGATTTGCGTGTGATCAGATCGCGTGGAAGAATTTGCTTTTTGATGGCGTTGACTAAAACTTCTGCAGAACGTGCAGCACTGATCTGTTTTTCTTCATCTTCAGCCGCCATAGTGGACGAATAAGGCAAGCTCATTCCCATTACTTCGATTGCAGACGACATGGTATTGGCGGTAAACATGCCACCACAGGCACCCGCACCGGGACAGGCATGCCGCTCCACTTCCAGTAATTCCTTGTCATCGATTTTATGGGCAGTATACTGTCCCACAGCTTCAAACGCACTTACGATCGTCAGATCTCGATCTTTGTAATGACCTGGTTTGATGGTACCGCCATAAACAAAAATAGCCGGCACATTCATTCTTGCCAGCGCAATCATGGCACCGGGCATGTTCTTGTCACAACCACCAATCGCAATCACGCCATCCATGCTTTCTCCCTGCACAGCCGTCTCAATGGAATCAGCGATCACTTCGCGTGATACGAGCGAATATTTCATGCCTTCGGTTCCCATGGAAATACCATCGGAAATCGTAATCGTGCCAAACATTTGCGGCATTGCCCCTGCCTTTCTCAAGGCACGCTCAGCGCTGAGGGACAACTCATTTAACCCCATATTGCAGGGAGTGATCGTAGAAAATCCATTGGCAACGCCCACGATGGGTTTATCAAAGTCTCCATCACCAAAGCCCACTGCCCGCAACATGGCACGATTGGGCGAACGTTTTGCTCCTTGAGTGATGGCTTGACTACGTTTATTGTCTGGCATGATTTCTCCTGAAAAACCAAAAATGCAATCTAATTGATTAAGCAGCTACGCACTGCTGTAATAAGCTTACTTACCGTATAATGTGCATTTTACCGTAAATCAGCACCTAGCCCATGCTTATCCATCCCCAATTCGATCCGGTCGCAATCTCCATTGGCCCCCTTTCCATTCACTGGTACGGCCTGATGTACCTGCTTGGCTTCTTTCTGTTCATTGTGCTTGGCCGTTATCGCATCAAGCAAAATCCGCAAGCAATATTTACCAATACTCTACTCGATGATGCACTCTTCTATGGCGTCTTGGGTGTCATTCTGGGAGGAAGACTAGGACATGTGCTGTTTTACCAATTCAGCTATTACTTACAGCACCCGCTGGAAATATTTGCAATTTGGCAAGGTGGCATGTCATTCCATGGTGGCTTTGTCGGTGTCATCGTGGCGATGGCGTTACTGGCCCATAAGCACAAATTAACATGGCTTGCAGTGACTGATTTCATTGCACCTCTGGTGCCACTTGGGTTGGGAGCGGGACGAATCGGCAATTTTATCAATGGCGAATTATGGGGACGCCCCACAGATGTTGCCTGGGGCATGATTTTCCCACACGTCGATAATCTACCGCGTCATCCCTCCCAACTTTATGAATTTGCTTTGGAAGGAATTGCGCTGTTCATTTTGCTGTGGATTTATTCAAGTAAACCACGCCCAGTAGGCGCTGCCTCCGGCATGTTCTTGATCGGTTATGGCACATTCCGCTCGTTTGCAGAATTTTTTCGTGAGCCTGATGATGGTTTCATGGGGGTATTAACCTTGGGTGTCAGTATGGGACAATGGCTGTCACTGCCGATGATTGCTGCAGGCATAGGAATGTTGTTCTGGGCATATCGCTCCTCGAACAAACCATTGCAAAAAACTAGAAGTCGTCGTTAGTAAGCCAGCAAAAATCAGATTCCTTACAAGAGCAACTCTCGATGAATAGAAGTAAATTCCAAAGTTACATAAATAACGTGAGTTCGACATAAGAAAAGAAGTAAAAGGAATCTGAATTCCTTATGATGAAGCGAATTTGGAAAAGAGTTTCATCATTAGAGGAGTCAGA
>NZ_FNPJ01000171.1 GCF_900107265.1 Nitrosomonas sp. Nm33
CATGCGCAAATTGCGCTTGTTATAAATCGCTTCTTGAAGCAGAATTTTCTCCAGCTTCGACCAGAGCTCATCGCTGAGCATCAATCGGGGCATCGGAAACTCGTTTTATCGGTGGTGTGAGAACCTCGCAATATTACGAGTTTGCTTCTATTTATGAAATACTTATCTCAAAACGTCAACAGACCCTAGTTAATCCAACTTCTGAACCGTCCGAGCATCGCTGCCTAACAAGCAATTATATGATTTTTGTATATCTTCCATACTTTTGAAATTAACAGTAACAAAGTTGTTACGATTGCTAAACATGGCCAAAGGCTACTTTGGCTGGAATTCCTTCATTTGTGCTCAATATACTGGAAATGGCTGGCCTGTGGTTCAAAATCCCGCACCCGACACCTTATCCGCTGGCTTGCGGAACAATCAGTTTGACGAATGAAAAAGGGGAGATCTGGCGATGAATCTGGCTGGTGGTCAAATACTCGCCACAAGATCAAAGCCTACATAAAACATATTGAAATGGAGAAACACGGCATGAAAACAGATGACCCCGTTTATGAATGGTGCAGGGATAATGGAACCCTTTATCGAGCTTAAGCCAGTATCTCCTCCTGACTGGTATAAATTTCGATGATGATTTCAATCAACCCTTAAAACTCGTTATAAACAAGTAGTGATGGCAATTAATCAGTGTGGGATATATGAAAAGTTATTTCTCTGCAATCTTAAAAAAAACGATACAGAAAAAAGGATGGAAGAGATCAAATTGTGCATCATTAGAGGGAGTCGCAAAAAAAGAACGGTACACATCTATGCATAATACACAGCGAACATTAATAAATGTGTACCGTCGTTCAACATTCATCTTACAACAAAAGAGGTATAAATAAGACTCATTCTCAAAATGAAAGTTTCAACAAAATAAAAACTTTTTTTTAGTTTCTGTCTCATACAGTTTGATATGTGTTGTCAAATATGGAGTCCATATGATTAAGCTGCGAGTTGATTTGCATAGTATCGCTGTGTAAATTCTGCTGGCGATAGGTAACCTG
>NZ_FNPJ01000100.1 GCF_900107265.1 Nitrosomonas sp. Nm33
TACGATGGGCATACGCTGACAGCATCCTTGGAACAAGTTCACAAACTAACGGGTATTGCGCCAAAGGAAGTTTATGTGGATCGGGGTTATAGAGGACACGCGGTGACGGATACGGTCAAAGTATGGATAGCAGGAGCCAGGCGCGGCGTCACGGTGGCGATCAAAAAGAAGCTCAAGCGGCGCAGTGCGGTGGAACCCGTGATCGGACATATGAAAAACGATGGGCGTCTGGGGAGAAACTTTTTGAAAGGCACAGCAGGCGATGCCATGAATGCCTTACTGTGCGGTGCTGGCTATAACTTGCGCAAGATTCTGCGCCAACTGGCGCTTTTGTGTACTCGTTTGGGAATCAATATTAATCGGCTATTGATTGGCAATATGCCTAACCTACAACTTAGTAGTTGAGAAAAAGGGTTTTTCAGGGACGACTAGATAGTTTTCCAACTGCCTGTTAAGGTTACGAGTCTTCTGTATCATTGTCATTGAGACAGACCGATGGCTAGGGTGAATGTTTTTCCAAATGGTCCTAAAATCCTCAATTGGATGGGATGAACCGTGTAGTGATCCAGGATGCGAGGCAAGGCGCGAAGAGACCGTAGGGCCGTCCCTTGCAACGAAGCGTAATGCCGCATTTGCGTCTGGAGCGACATACGATGCACCTCGTAGCGGCATCACCATTCTGATGAATGAGAAAATTTCGGAAATGATTCTATATGTCATAGGGTTAGCTCTACAAACAAGCGGTCAAATGAGGTTTTTGGGATAATAGTAGATATTCAATTGATAATCCAAGACATCGCATCGATGGATTAGACATATTCTTGATCCTTCTCCATGTCATGCGGTAACGCCTCCAAGTAATTTTCAGGTGCGTTCAGGCTATCGAATATCCGGTTATGGGATGACTGGTATATGCTTCATTAATAAGCCAAACTCCAAGGCAGTTCTATACAGCCTGCACCTGTCGTAATTCTTCTCTTGTTCCTGCCTCAACCAGTAAATCCAATACTTACTCCAGCAGCGCTTTACCATTCGCTAGTCGTGTCATCACAACTTTTCCTTTCATAAGTTGCATCTATTGCTTCACTTATCAAATAGAAATGGAATTGGAAGTTGTCGTTTGTGGAGCAAAGCGTTGTAGAATATGGTTCGTCATACCTTTGGCGAGTTCCTCTTCTCCAAAGAATACTGTGCCGATCTTCTCTTTCTGCAGGAACAGTGATTCGTCTTCACTGTGAGTACGCAGCACGATTTCGATATCCGGGTTAAGTGTACGTGCAATTTCAGCAATCTGCCGCACGTTGAGAGTATCAGGTGTTGCGATAACCAGCATTGCTGCACCTC
This sequence comes from Nitrosomonas sp. Nm33, assembly GCF_900107265.1. GTDB lineage: Bacteria > Pseudomonadota > Gammaproteobacteria > Burkholderiales > Nitrosomonadaceae > Nitrosomonas. Next base: position 1,345 of record NZ_FNPJ01000100.1, read on the forward strand.
CAATATGTGCCTGGATTAGCACAGCTGGATCAGTCGCATTACCCGATACAGCAGCTACACCTTTCTTACGCAGATCCTCTACCAGCTCGCGGTTTTGTTCAGCAACAATATAGGGAATCTTGCGTTCATCCAGCTCCTTGGCGATGCGCCGCCCCACACGGCCATAGCCTACCAGCACCAATTGTCCTTCAAGATATTTGCGTTCTGTAGTCATCGGTAGCTCAGCGAAGGGATCCTCGCGGTGTTCCAGACGGCGAGCCAATTCCGAGCGCTGGAGAACCCAGTTGCTTATCGGTATAACTCCAGCAAACACAAATGGATTCAGCGCGATAGAGATGAGTGCCCCAGCGAGAACCAAATCCATTCCTTCTGAAGAAAGCAGGCCAAGTGACATTCCTAACCCAGCAAGAATAAAAGAAAATTCACCGATCTGTGCCAAGCTAGCAGCCACCAACAACGCAGTATTAAGTGGATAGCGCAAGGCAAGTACGAGTCCCATTGCTGCGATTGATTTACCGACGATGATAATAGCAACGACGCCGAGGACATGCATCGGCTTCTCCATCAATATCTGTGGATCGAAGAGCATACCCACAGAGACAAAGAACAGTACAGAAAAGGCATCGCGCAGTGGTAGCGATTCTTCAGCTGCGCGATGACTGAATTCCGATTCACGCATTACCATTCCTGCAAAGAAAGCCCCCAGTGCAAATGACACATTGAACAATGCTGCTGCACTGTAGGCGACACCGATCGCTGCTGCGATAACTGACAAAGTGAAGAGCTCTCTCGAACCGATACTTGCGACTTGCCATAACAACCAAGGTAGCATACGGCGTCCGCCGATCAGCATCAGCGCAATAAAAGCTGAGACCTCAAGAAGTGTCTGTCCAATCGTTTGCCATAACGGAATAGCTTCTTCGGTGGGGGTGATCGTTCCACCTAACATACCCGCAAATGAGGGTAATAGTACCAAAATGAGTACAGTAGCGAGATCTTCAACCACCAGCCAACCCACGGCGATACGCCCGTTCATGGTTTCGAGTATACCTCGTGATTCAAGGGCTTTGAGCAATACGACTGTACTAGCACAGGACAGAGAGAGTCCAAAGATCAAGCCGGTACCAAAATCCCAACCCCACCACGAGGCTATAAACATGCCTAGCGCAGTCGCCATCCCCATTTGCACTACGGCGCCTGGTAGAGCGATACGCTTGACTGCCAGCAGGTCATCAAGAGAAAAATGTAAGCCGACACCAAACATGAGCAGCATGACCCCAATTTCTGACAACTGTGAGGCGATGCTTACATCAGCAACGAAACCTGGCGTTGACGGCCCAATGGCAATCCCTGCCAGTAGATAACCAACCAAAGCGGGAATCTTGAGTCGTTCAGCAATGAGGCCAAATATCAGGGCAAGACCAAATCCAGCAGCAATAGTCGTTATCAGTGAGATGTTATGTTCCATTCAGTTTACCTTTGTCTTTGTTATAGCGGCAGTAGTAGGTGAGTTTTTTAGTCGTTCTACAGTCAGTTCGGTGCGTAAAATCAATAGTCTTATTCTACAGTCTGACAAGCTTGTTAAGAGTCAGTCTTTTTAACTAAAAAGACTGTTGACTGGAAATTAATTAGGTATCTCATAGAATTATAATATCCGCTGATTACGGTTGGGTAATGCTAGTTTCTATTGTTGGATATTCTGCATATAATGCTTCAGGCTATGCAGAGGGCAAGAAATCCTTCCAAGGCTTTTCAGTATAGTTATTAAATAAATGATTCTACAGAGAAACTTCTTAACTATTAGGTACTACAAGCAAGGAGAGAAAATGAAGCATCGATTTAAACTCATTACCCTAGTCTGCACACTTTTACCTTTCTATGCCCATGGCGGAGGTGATCCTGATTTTGTCAAATTTCCTGAGGGTTATCAGCAAGCCTTTACACAATACGATACTGCCAATCGAGCCAATCAGAAGCAGGTGGCAAAATTCTATGCTAATGAGACTGCTATCGCGAGTTACAAAAAAGGCGAAGAAGCAGCATCTGGGTCAGTGGTTATTATGGAAATATATGAACCCAAAAAAGATGAAGCTGGCAAGATCATTTCAGGTAAAGAGGGTATTTTTGAAATTGAAAAACTGGCAGCAGTTGCAGTCATGGAAAAAAGAGGTGATTGGGACAAAGCTTTCTCTCAGGATAATCGCACAGGCGACTGGGGATTTGCCGTGTATAACCCAGATGGCACGCCCAAAAGCAACGACCTGAATTGTGCTCAGTGCCATACTCCTTTGAAAAATCAGGATTATTTATTCAGTTTCCAGAAGCTGGTTGATTTTGCAAAGAAAAATTGATAGTTAATGTGAAATAAATACTATTGGTGATCTATGAACAGGCTGTGAGTTTTTAAAAACTTGCAGCCTGTTTTATTATCTGGCTTTGGATAATTATCAATGGAAGTAGCTAAGGTATTGAAGTATTGGTAATTTATTCCATTTCTAAATTGAACCTGATTTTATCAGCTTCATCTTGTCATATTATTATGAAATGTACTGATGCATTCAAAGGTGCTGCTGTATTTCATGCTACCATCGCTGCCGGGCTTGCCAAGTGGGTAGCGCTGATTGCCAGTAAATACCATTGTGCCCTGGTCGCACCGGGAGGAGATGATTTCATAATGAGCTTTTACTGCAGCTATTGAGCTGGCATCTTGCTGAAAATAGCCTAAAAGCATTATCCACTAAATAGTTATTACCTAATGACAATGCTATTTCATTGGGTCAAGCGTGGATAGTTGCGCAATGATATGAAACAATCGATGCTTGAAGACAGTCAATTGTTTGTATGCCATTTCTAATCAGAATTTTCAGTATCTGTTATAGTTAAACATTTTGCCATTTGTAAATGTTTTCCTGTACGACCAGGAAGATGGATATATTTTTTGTGAGCTTGATTATGCGTTGCATTGCTATATTATTCTTTACTTTATTTACAGCGATATTGGCTCAGGCGGCAACCTGGGTATTACCCCCATCGGATATTGATATTTTTGGCCAAGTAAAGGTCGTAGCAGCGAACCGGGAGGAAACCCTGCTTGATATAGCACGCAGTTATAGTATCGGGCAGGACGCAATGGTGTTGGCCAATCCTCTTGTTGATCGTTGGCTCCCTCCTGAAGGTGCCAAGGTTGTAATACCGGGTCGGCATATTTTTCCACAGGCTGAGCGGACAGGCCTGGTAATTAATCTACCTGAAATGCGACTTTATTATTTTCCCAAACCCAAAAAAGAGGAGAAACCAGTCGTCATTACTGATCCTATTAGCATAGGCAGAATGGATTGGCGGACGCCACTGGGAAGAACAACCGTCATCAGAAAACAAAAAGATCCTACCTGGATACCGCCTCAATCACTCAAAAAAGAGGCTATTGAATCAGGCGGTCCACCACTGCCGGATATTGTACCTCCTGGCCCGGATAACCCATTAGGTCGCTATGCGCTCTATCTGGGCACATCAGGTTATCTGATCCATGGCACTGATAGGGATAAAGCCTTTGGGATAGGTATGCGCGTTACTCATGGATGTATGCGCATGTATCCTGAAGATATCGAGAAATTGTTTGATCAGGTGCCTGTAGGAACGCCTGTTCAATTGGTCAATCAACCCATAAAACTTGGCTGGCTGGCTGATTCGTTGTTTATAGAATTGCATCCTCCATTAGAAGAAGACGAAAAGGAGTATGCCGATTATATGCAGAAAGTACGTGAAGCGATTGCCAGTTTTCTTGAGAAGAGTGCCAATAATAAGAAAACAAATCAAACTAGAGAAAATATTGTCATTGATGAAATGGCGCTTGAGCTGGCAGTATTTGAAAAAAGTGGTATTCCGGTCTTGATTTCAAAGTAAAATGCAATATGCAATAAAAAAAGCCCCGAATGGGGCTTTTTTTATTTTGTCAGCATAAATTATTTATGCATGGCTCGTTTGAACATGCGATCAATTTTTGTTTCAGTTTCCATTGAACGTGCATTGGCTTCATTGGCAGTGCTGAGTGCTCTGTTTGCAGTATCTTTTGCTTCATTAGCAGTTGCTCTAGCTGCAGCTGCTTCTGACTTGGCAGCATTTGCATCTGCTTGAACAGCATTGAGTTGTGATTTCACTTCTTCGAGCTGCCCTGTGGTTGCACAACCAGATAATGCAACTAAAGCGCTTAGTGCTGCTACAGTAAATACATGTTTCATTTTCTTATTCATCTTCATCTCCTTACTGTTATTTGATTAAGACAAAACTCTAAATTCTCAGCATAAGTTGTTGTCCATTCAAGTTCATATCCAAAAATCTATGACAACACCGCGATGCTACCTGATTTCTTAAACAATATAAAGCGTGAATGTATCATATTTACCACAGTTTAATAATATTGAATTAGAATTTTGATTCAGTTAAATAAAGGTTTAACTAATAAATTGAATCTATACCAATATACTTAACATATGAGTATCGCTAACGTAATAATCTTACATGGAGTAATCAATAATTTAAAAATAAAACAAATCTCAACAGTAGCGGATGGAAGCAATGCATCAAACTAACTAGACTCTATTGTAAATTAATGCTAAAGAATTACAAATAGATAGACAATAATGCATTTGCATGCATTTTATATGCATTAACAATAGGAATATTAAAAAAATAATGATGCGATCTAGTTGTCTGTCTTGTTATGTTCCGATCCGATCAGGAGCTTTAACTAATAAATTGTATTTATGACAAAATTATTGCCATATGAATAATGCTAAAATAGTTATTCCGTTTCCAAATCAAGCATGACATGAAAGCAAGATGCAGACAGTATAAATAATACGGCAAAGAGAAGTCGACAAGGTCAGGTTTGACTTTGAAATGGAATTAAAACCTTCAAGGCATCAAAGCCTCACTCAAACAGAAACTCGAGTAAATTGGTTTCGATCGTCGTCAGTGAATACATGAGCGAGGAAACACCGATACAATGAGACAGAATGACTGGTTCCCGGCCTCCTCCTCGATAACGTTTGAGGCGCAGGGAGATCCCGTCAGAGCAAGTAAAAAAATGGATTCCGGGTATTCCTGTACATAATGTGTGCTGTGGCAGATGCGACAAATGGGGCTCATAGCGGTCAACCCTTATGACATAATTTTTCAATAACGACATGATTAGACACTTCTTGTGTGACTAAAAACTTCAGTATGAAAGTGATCCTTGTATAGCCATATTATGTGTTTGCAGTCTGATGGAAGGTGCTGCGCTTATTGCACCTCGCCCAAACTTACCCCAAAAAGATACTATAAACCAGGCCCATCAGGGCACATGCGCCAATCACATAAATGACATTGCGCTTGAAATAGAGCAACGCGATGCTGGCAACCAGTGTAATCAGCGCAGCTGGCCATTCGAATGAGGCTGAGAAACCTTGCGGCCACAGCACATGATAGGCGAAGAACAGTACCAGGTTAAAAATGACGCCAACCACAGCGGCAGTAATGGCGGTCAATGGGGCAGTGAATTTAAGGTTGCCGTATGTGGTTTCTACTAATGGTCCGCCGGCCAGTATGAATAAAAACGAGGGTAGGAAGGTAAACCAGATTGCTACCACGGCTGCCGTAGCACCAGACAGGAAAGAGAGTTCAGTACCAAACAGCGTATTTGTATAACCACCGATAAAGCCGACAAACGCGACTACCATGATGAGTGGGCCGGGGGTGGTTTCACCGAGTGCCAGGCCATCGATCATTTGAGCAGGATTCAGCCATCCATAGTATTCGACTGCGCCTTGATAGACATAAGGCAGGACTGCATAGGCGCCACCGAATGTCAGTAAGGACGCTTTAGTAAAAAACCAGCCCATCTGAGTCAGCGTGCCATGCCAACCAAATTGACTGAGAAGCAATGCCATCAGCACAATCCATAGCAAGGCGCACACTGTGATTACAGTGATCAGACGTAACCAGCGGAAACGGGTGTGCTCAGGCAGGGGAGTGGTATCGTCGATGATGGCCGGGCCGTATGATCGATTAAGCTTACTGTGGCTTGTGCCTACTATGAACTGAGCTGGTGCCATATATAGCCTAACCAGTTAAGAATGATTCAGAATGCATAGGATTTGAAGAGCGTATCGACGGTTTGGTTTTGTTGTCTACGGAGCGCCTTGGCCTGTGCCCATTTGTGTTCGATGGGATTGAGATCAGGAGAATAAGCGGGAAGGTATTCAAGGGTATGCCCGGCGTTATGTATGGCATCCCGTGTGTCTTGTCTCTTATGGAAGGTGGCATTGTCCATCACAACGATGGAATGTAGTGGCAATTTAGGCAACAAGTCCTGCATCGCCCATCCATGAAACACATCAGCATTGATGTTGGCTTCAAACAGGCCGATGGTTACCAGTAACTTTCCAATCAGGGCACCAATCG
>NZ_FNPJ01000098.1 GCF_900107265.1 Nitrosomonas sp. Nm33
CCATCCTTCTCTCGAACGGATAATACCTTACGGCGAAATGATACTGGATAGGTCATTCACAAATTATAATCAATTTATATGTGATTGGCTATATTTTTACTTCCATCAATTCTAGCTGATGGCTTGTTTTAGAGGTTTCTGAAATTAATGAACCAATGTGTCAATAATATAAATCTTGGCACACCTCACGCCAACTAAGCTGTCGTATAGAAGCTATTCTGCTTTTACTATTTGTAGAAATTCTGCTGTGTTAGCATGGTCAATGCTAAACTAAATCGGGCTAGTAAGTCTGGGTATTAGTTGAAGAGTTGCGTCAGCGGTATTTACGAAACATTACATCTATGCCGCTTAACCCTTGTTAACTATGAAGAAATGGTGGCGAATCAGGGATTTGAACCCCGGACCAACGGATTATGATTCCGCTGCTCTAACCACTGAGCTAATTCGCCATGAGATAAAACGCACATTTTGCCTTTGGAGTGGGAATACTGTCAAGATTGACTTGATATTTTGTTTACATATTTGTTGTATTCCCAAGGATAAAGCGTCTGTATAATCCAATTATGAAATTCGATATTGTTGTGATCGGTGGTGGTTTGGTGGGTGCGAGTCTGGTTGTGGCACTTAAGGGAAGTGGCCTAAAAATAGCGCTGATCGAATCGCGCTTGCCTACTCCATTGCCAAATGATACAAGCTGGGATAGCAGGATTTATGCTATCAGCCCAGGTAGTGCTGCTTTTCTTCAAACGCTTGGCTTATGGCAGCAAGTAGAAGCTGCACGTATTACACCAGTCTACGAGATGAAGGTATTTGGTGACGACGGTGCTGCGAGGCTTGATTTTAGTGCCTATGAGAGTGGTTTATCTGAGTTGGCGTTTATTGCTGAGAATCGGCAATTACAAACTGCCGTATGGAATGCGCTTACAAGTGTAGCTGATGAAAATGTAACAGTTTTCTGTCCAGCCCAATGTGTTTCGCTCTCGTGGAATGAATCATCGGCCGATTTGCAACTGGCAGATGGTAGCTTGCTACAAACTGCCTTAGTCGTAGGAGCGGATGGGATTAATTCCTGGGTAAGGAAACAAGCAGAAATCGAGGTGGCGCAACATCCTTATCACCAAGTGGGTATTGTAGCCAATTTTGATGCTGAAATTTCCCACTATAACACTGCATATCAGTGGTTCCGGCGAGATGGTGTTTTAGCATTATTGCCATTGCCCAATAAACAGGTATCCATGGTGTGGTCAGCGCATGAATCCCAGGCTAGCAAATTACGCGACCTATCTGATGAAGCATTATGCTGTCAGGTAGCGGAAGCTGCAAATCATACGCTTGGAAAGTTCCGGCTGGTAACTGACCCAGTTGGTTTCCCGCTGAATTTTGTGCATGTCAAAACTCTCGTGAAACCACGGTTGGTGCTGATTGGTGACGCTGCACATGGTATTCACCCACTAGCAGGGCAAGGCGTCAATCTAGGTCTGCGTGATGCACGTGAATTGGCTGCCATTCTGATGAATCGAGGCTTGCAATCAGATTGTGGCGATTTTATGTTACTCCGTCGCTATGAGCGAGCACGCAAGGAAGATATTTTAGCGATGGAATTTGTAACCGATGGTCTGGAAAAATTGTTTAGCAGTACAGACCCGATATTGATTCGTTTACGGAACTTGGGTTTTGAAATTACCAATCGCTTGCCATTATTAAAAAACAGACTGATGCAGCATGCACTGAGTTAAGTGAGCATACCAAATCCCAATTTTTTAAACAGGAGTAAGATAATCATGCGTTTACATCACTTTTTTATGTTTCTGCTGTTAGGCTTCATTTTCGATCACGCCTTGGCTGATGAAACGCAGCTCAAAAAAACGATCCAAACACATTTCCCTGGTACCGAGATCGAAAGCCTTCGTAAAACGCCCTATATGGGTTTGTATGAAGTTGTGATTGGAGGGGAGATACTCTACACAGACGAGAAGGCAGAATATTTTTTCGTGGGGCATGTAGTCGATGCTAAAACCCGAGTGAGTTTAACTAGTGAACGTATGCAGCAGCTCAGAGATGCACGACGGATAGCAATTGATACTTTACCATTGGAACTGGGGATTAAGGCGGTTAAGGGAGATGGCAAGCGGACGCTGGTCGTTTATTCTGATCCACACTGCCCTTATTGCAAAAGATTGGAAGCAGAGCTTGCCAAGGTAAATAATATTACTATTTACACACTGCTTTATCCTATCTTAAAAAACTCGATGCCAACTGCAACGGCAATTTGGTGTTCGGCCGACCGGCTAAAGGCCTGGGATGATTTTATGCTACGAGGTATTGCGCCAGCAGGGAAAGACTGCGAAACGCCGTTGAACACACTGCTTCAATCAGGACAGAAAAATCAAGTAACCGGAACACCAACACTTATCTTCACCGATGGATCAGTTGTATCAGGCATGATTCCTGCCGAAGAGATTGAGAAAAGACTCAATGACACGGTAAAAAAATAAAGTGAATGAAAGTGTATAGTTTTACTTCCGTCACAAGAAACAGTAGATAACTCATTCCTTTTCTAAATCAAACCTAACTTTGTCGGCTTCACCTTGCCGTATTATTTATACTGTCTGCGGCTCGCCTTCGTGTTATCTTTGATTTGGAAATGGAATTATTCTTTCTTTATTTCTGAGCCTGAAGTTGTGAGGAGAAGTTTTTGGGTAACAATACCCACATTTTTCCTTTTTGCTTCATCTTTCCGGCCTGGATTGCTGCTTCCGGGCCAAATCCCCAGAAGAAATCAGCGCGTACCCCACCTTTTATAGCACTGCCGGCATCCTGTGCTACCATCAGTCGATTGAGCGGTTTGTTACTGTTAGGCCAGGTTGTAGAGAGAAAAACGGGAGCGCCTTGCGGTATGGCGCGAGGATCGACAGCCAGGCTTCTCCCCGCGGTGAGCGGTACACCCAACGCACCAATTGGACCAGACAGATTGTTAGGAAGCTCCCGGAAAAAGATATACCGTGAATTCTGATGCAGTAATTCAGTTAGTTTGTCGGGGTTTTGCTGCCCCCACTGCTTGATTCCTTGCATGGAAGCTCTTTCTAAGGGAAGTTCACCGCGTTGAGCCAGTAGTTTTCCGATCGATTGATAAGGGTAGCCGTTCTGATCGGCATAACCCACTCTGAGAATTTCTCCATTTTCCATAATAATACGACCAGAACCTTGAATCTGGAGAAAGAATAATTCAACTTGATCATTGACCCATATAAGCTCGCGTCCCTTCAGTGATGTCGGTTCATTCTCAATTTCTGCGCGACTGTAATACGGTACCACCTTGCGTCCTTCTAAACGACCACGCAATTGCAGATTCTTAAGTTCTGGATAAACATCAGCTAACTCGATAACAAGAAGTTCATCAGGTGGCGCATAAAGTGGATAGCGATACTGCTGTGATGGGGTGCGGCTGCCTTTAAGAAGTGGCTCGTAGTAGCCGGTAATCAATCCCTCAGTACTACCATTCAAATTTAATACCTGATAGGGGGTAAAATGGTGCTTAAAGAAGTGTTTGATGGTGTTATCAGTAGGTTGCTTGATTGTGCTGGCTTTTTTACAGGTTTCTCGCCACAATAGTTGCTTATTTAAAGCATTGCAGCTTTGTAAAAAAGCAGTCCATGCTGGCAAAAGTGTGTCTTGTTCCCATTCTTTTAATTGAGACCAATCAGCTGCTTTTAGCTGATTGATATTAGGAGATATTGGGGATACTTGGGATACAATAGCGGATTTGGCTGGCTCGCTTGTATTTGAAGAAGATGGTGTTTTGGCAGGTACAGGTGCCGGCGAAATGATCTCTGTTTTGCAGGCTGTTAGCGGCCAAAATAGGAGTGCAAGAATAAGTAAGATCGATTGGTTTTGCATCGAATTTTAATTAAGGTTATAACTTTTAGATAAATTCTGACTATACAACAAGCTGAGAGATATGTGGATATTAGCAGTTGAAGCAGCATTGGCATTGGGATTGTTTATTTTTATCATCTGGTGGACTCTGCCTAAGAAAAAAGACAAAGACAAGAAGAAGGGAGAATGACTGGTCTTAGACATATTTTTACTATGCTTTTGGCATTGAAATTCTCTATAAACTGTAAACGTATTGATCATACCGGATTATCTAAATCAATGAAGTGGTGTTTGATGCCAAATTGCCGAGCAATATGTTCTCCCAGCGCTTGCACACCAAAACGTTCAGTTGCGTGATGTCCTGCAGAAATAAATGCGACCCCGGATTCTCGTGCAACATGAACATTTTGTTCGGAAATTTCACCTGTAATGAATGCATCGACACCCAATTGGACAGCTTCTTCGAAATAGCTTTGAGCAGCTCCGGTGCACCAGGCGATGCGGCGGATTTGTTTGGTTGGTTCGCCAATAATTAATGGCTTGCGTGCCAATGCTAGTGATATTTTTTCACCTAACTCATTGAGAGAAATATCGTGCATAACCTGGCCGTATGAAGCAATGTTTTGTTCTCCAAAGTGACCTATTGTCACAAAATCGAGCTTTTGTCCTAATTGAGTGTTGTTACCTAATTCGGGGTGAGCATCCAGAGGCAGGTGATAGGCAAAAAGGTTGATTTCGTGTTTCATCAATAAGGCTATGCGTCGATGCCTTATACCGCGTAGCGTCCTATCTTCGCCATGCCAAAAATAACCATGGTGCACGAGGACAGCATCAGCGTGCAAGGCTACAGCTGCTTGGAGCAGATCTATTGATGCTGTAACACCACTCACTGTAGTATGAATTTGATCGCGCCCTTCCACTTGCAGTCCATTTGGGCAATAATCATGGAAGCGCGAAATATCCAGTAATTGATTCAGATAATTTTCAAGCTCATCTTGTTGCATTTTTGTTCCTGATCACTATATATCTGTTTATATTGTAACCCCTGATTAATATGCTGATATGAATAAACTTTGGTTAATTTTTGCGCAATCGGTCACAGTATTACTGGCGATTTTCTTTGTTGTTTCCACACTCCGACCTGAGTTATTGCCGTGGACGCCACGTGGCAAGTTGGCTACGGTCAAAGAGGCTGCGTCCGTTGAAGTGACACCTCGGCCTGGTAGCTTTAATGCTGCCGCAGAAATGGCAATGCCTTCGGTTGTCAATATTTTTACCAGTAAGGAAGTCAGGATGCCTTCCCATCCGCTACTGGATGATCCGATGTTTCAGCGTTTTTTTGGTGAGCGTTTTGAGTCCAGACCAAGGCGTACTTCCAGTCTTGGCTCAGGCGTGATAGTTAGTCCAGAAGGTTATATCCTGACTAATCATCATGTAGTGGAGGCTGCGAGTGAAATCCAAGTTGCATTGGTTGATGGTAGAAATGCCAAGGCACGCATCATCGGTTCTGATCCGGAAAGTGATTTGGCCGTACTAAAGATTGATCTGGATAATTTACCCAGCATCACTTTTGGTCAATCCGAGCAAGCAAGAGTGGGCGACATTGTGCTCGCTATCGGTAATCCTTTTGGCGTTGGGCAGACCGTTACCATGGGAATTATCGGTGCATTAGGGCGGTCCCAAGTAGGAATCAATACTTTTGAGAATTTTATTCAAACCGACGCAGCAATTAACCCTGGTAATTCAGGGGGGGCACTTACTGATGTGGCTGGCAATTTGATCGGAATCAATACTGCTATTTATTCTCGCACCGGTGGATCGCTGGGAATAGGCTTTGCTATCCCTGCCAATGCAGCTAAACAGATCATGGAACAAATTATCGAAGCTGGGAGTGTGACACGTGGTTGGCTAGGTGTGAGTATGCAGGATATTACACCTGAACTTGCAGAATCATTTAGGCTGAAAAAATCTGGAGGCGCACTTATTGCCGGTGTGCTGAAAAATGGTCCTGCTGATGAAGCAGGGATAAAACCTGGAGATATCCTGCTTGCTGTGAATGGAAAAGCAGTTGCAGATTCTTCCGAAATGCTCAACTTGGTCGCTGCATTAACACCTGGTAAAACAGTTGCCTTAACGATATTGCGTAATAACTCGGAAAAATCAGTTAATGTTAAAGTGGGTAAACGCCCCACTTGATCGGGATAACATGCTTGGATCAATAGCTCATACAAGCTTCTCAGGTTGGATCTTAATGTCTGAAGCCATATTTTCGAAGAAATAGATCAGAAGAAACAGGGTAATCCAAATGAAGGTTATACCACCACATCCAAGAGCACTGGCTGCACTATATCGTTGGTTCGATAGCAATATATTTGCACTGGGTCGCGAAATGCGGCTTTCGTATTTACCTCCATTAATGGTTTATGTTGCTGCTGGTATTTCTAGCTTGACTGGAATTGTTGGCACATTTTACGTTAAAGAGCGGTTAGGACTTTCTGCAGAGTTTCTGGCAGCGCTGGGATTCTGGATGGCATTGCCATGGGCGCTCAAAATGCCGGTTGGCCATCTTGTCGACTTGATATGGCGCTGGAAAAGCCTGTTGGTCTATTTGGGAGCGAGTTTGATTATGGTAAGTCTGCTCATCATGATCGGATTGCTTGGATATACCGATGCCATGCAAAGTGTTGCCTCGGTAGAGAGTTGGTATGTAGCAGCAGCCTTACTTGCTCCGATTGGCTATGTTCTCCAAGATGTAGTGGCCGATGCCATGACAGTGGAAGCCGTCCCGCGTGTAGAGGCAAATGGGGAGCCCTTTTCTTCAGAAAAGCGCAAACAAATGCATGTCACGATGCAAACTCTTGGTCGAGTGGCCATTATTGGCGGCAGTGTACTTGTTTCCATTGCTAATGTTATTTTGATGCACGATGTAGGTACCATGCCAGAAGAAGGTAGAACCGCTGCCTATTTATTGGTCTATCAACTTGCCTTGGTGATTCCATTTATCTCAGTTTGCGGGGTATTTTTGGCTAGCTGGTTGCGACAGCGAAATATGAGACGCCTTGTGGTACAGGGGCTTAGCCGTAAAGAAGCTGAAGCATTATTGACTATCCATACCGAAGCACCTCCGGTTAATTGGTGGATATTGGGCGGTGGTGCAGCGTTTACAATTGTATCTTTAAGTATCGGACTCGGTGGTTCTTTTGCTGCGGAGGAAATTGTTTTTTGTTTATCAATGGCCATTATCCTTTTTCTAATCTGGCGCCTTTCCAGTGAGCTTGATGCAGAAGCGCGTAATCAGTTGGTGGGTACAGCCATTCTGATATTTATATTCCGTGCGCTACCTACTCCAGGAGCAGGCGTAACCTGGTGGATGATCGATCAACTGGGCTTCGATCAGCAATTTCTTGCCACCTTGTCATTGATAGGTGCTGTCTTAACATTGGTGGGAATGTTTATATTTCGCCGTTTTATGGCAGAACGCTCCATGGCCTATATTATTGGTGCGCTTACTATTGCCAGTACCTTATTGTCTTTCCCAATCATTGGTATGTACTTTGGTTTGCACGAGTGGACAGCAGCACAAACAGGGGGAATAGTAGACGCACGTTTTATCGCCATAATAGATACGGCACTGGAATCACCACTGGGTCAGATTGCAATGATTCCTATGCTGGCATGGATCGCTAACTCAGCACCAGATAAACTTAAAGCGACTTTCTTTGCCGTCATGGCATCGTTTACTAATCTTGCATTATCAGCTTCTCAACTGAGTACTAAATATATGAATCAGATTTTTATTGTTACACGCGAAGTGAGTGATCCAGTTTCAGGTGAAATATCTGTTCCAGCTGATTATAGTGAATTGGGTGTGCTATTGATAACAGTAACTATTATTGGTTTTATCCTGCCTTTACTGGCTATTGTCATCATTAAGCACACGCGTTTCCGTAGTGCTTGAGCCAAGCTACTTTACTTAAGGTATAAGAATTTCTAGCGTTGTTTACAGTATTCTGGAGAATACTGTAAATGAACATGCACAAACATATAAGACTTACGCCACTTGACCGTCAGGAGCTATGGCAGCTCTACCAAACTCGCTGCTGGAAAGTGTCCCAACTTGCTGAACGCTTTCGAGTCTCAAGGTCCATGATCTACACTGTTCTCAAACGGGCAAGGCTCAAGGAGTTTGTTCCCCGTGACAGTACCAATCAACGTTTTAACCTAAATTCGTCGTCCCTGAAAAACCCTTTTTCTCAACTACTAAGTTGTAGGTTAGGCATATTGCCAATCAATAGCCGATTAATATTGATTCCCAAACGAGCACACAAAAGCGCCAGTTGGCGCAGAATCTTGCGCAAGTTATATAGCCAGCACCGCACAGTAAGGCATTCATAGCATCGCCTGCTGTGCCTTTCAAAAAGTTTCTCCCCAGACGCCCATCGTTTTTCATATGTCCGATCACGGGTTCCACCGCACTGCGCCGCTTGAGCTTCTTTTTGATCGCCACCGTGACGCCGCGCCTGGCTCCTGCTATCCATACTTTGACCGTATCCGTCACCGCGTGCCCTCTATAACCCCGATCCACATAAACTTCCTTTGGCGCAATACCCGT